>DAOWJB010000332.1 GCA_030640625.1 Bacteroides sp. | reverse complement strand
CTGCGAGTACCAGGGGCTGGTTACATACAAAGCCTACAGTCTCTCCTTTCATCCTGCCAAAACCTATGACCATGTTTGCTGCCCACATCTCCTGCACCTCAAAAAAGTCTGAATCATCGACGATGCCTCTGACAACATCCCTTACATCATATGGTTGGGTGGGATCACCGGGGACAATCTGCTCAATATCGAAATCTGGATTCGGTTCTTTCGGCGGGAATTTTTTTGCTTTTTGCAGGTTGCTCCAGGGGATAAATGTTATCAGTTTTTTAATTTGCTCAAAGCATTCAGCCTCGGAGTTTGAATAAAAATGTGCATTCCCTGTTATCTCACTGTGTACTTTCGCTCCGCCCAGGTCTTCCATGGAGATTTCTTCCCCCAGTACCGTTTTAATCACTTCCGGTCCGGTAATAAACATTTTGGAGATCTTATCGACCACAAAAACAAAATCTGTCAGGGCTGGTGAATAGACTGCCCCACCGGCACATGGCCCGAGGATCACCGAGATCTGGGGTATCACACCCGATGATATGGTGTTCCTGAAAAAGATCTCCCCGTAACCCGCCAGTGAGCTTACACCTTCCTGAATGCGGGCGCCCCCCGAATCATTGATCCCAATCAGCGGCATTTTCATTTTAAGGGCATGCTCCATGATCTTAACAATCTTTCTGGCATGCATATTTCCCAGTGATCCACCAGCCACGGTAAAATCCTGGGCAAAAATACAGATTGGGGCTCCATATACCGTGCCGGTGCCAATAACCACCCCATCACCTGCAAGGCTTTTCTTATCCATGTCAAAATCTTTGGCATCATGCTCAACAAACAGGTCATATTCGTTGAATGTGTCCGGGTCCAGGATGGAGATGATCCTTTGTCGGGCGGTCAGCTTTCCCATGGCTGCCTGCTTCTCCAGGGCCTCATCACCTCCTCCTTTCAGGACTTCTTCTCTTTTCTTCTGAAGTTCCTGGATTTTTCTTTTTAATGGCATATTCTTAGATAGGTTTAGTGCTTAGGAATGGACTACAACATTACAAAATCCCATGTTATTTTAAAAATTTTTACGGCAATTAATGTGATGCCATTCACCTATAATACTTATTTACAAACATTTACAACATTTTTAAACACCTGATCATTTGGGAGCCATTCTGTAGAGATAGAATGCAATAAAAGAATAGACCAGGTTGGGCAGCCATACGGCAATTGCGGGATGAAGGCTGCCTCCTATGGCGAACTGCGAAGAAAACTGCATAAACAGCAGATAGGAAAAAGCAACCATCAGGCCGATCCCTAAATGCATTCCGATTCCTCCCTTGACCTTTCTCGAGGATACAGAAACACCGATCAATGTCAGGATAAAGGCTGAGAATGGAAAAGCATAGCGCTTATGTTTTTCAATCTGGTAAGCTTTTACACTGGATTCACCCAGCATTTTTAATTGTTCAATATACTCAGTCAGCTCACGTATGTTCATGGTTTCCATGTAATTCATCCGGCGTTTAAAATCACCTGGATGAATGGCCAGGGAGGTATCCAGCCGGGTTCCTGAGGTAACGTGATCCCGGTATCCATCCAGAGTGCGGATATAGTAATTCCGGACCACCCATTTATTGATGGTCGAGTCCCATTTTATATAATCAGACATAAGCTTGGATACAAGTTCCCCGTTCTCGTATTTTTCCATGGAGAAACGATGTCCAAGATCAGAAATGGTACTGTAACTCTCGAGATAAATAAAAACTCCGGGTTCAATCTGACGGTGGATATTCCGCTCTGTCACACGGAGGGGTACCGAATGGTAATAGGTCTCTTCAAAATCAAGCCTGATGCGGTTTGCATCCGGTATGACGTAGTCCATCAATACAAAAGAAAAAATGGCAATTACGGTAGCGGAGAAGAAATAAGGGACAAGGATCCTGTGTAAGCTCATTCCGCTGCTGATGATCGCAATAAATTCTGTTCTGTAAGCCATCCTGGAAGTAAAATAGATAACCGAAATAAAGGTGAACAGGGAGCTGAATAGTACAGCGAAGTAAGGGATGAAATTCAAGTAATACTTCGTCAGGATATCGAATAAACTGGCATCGTGATCCAGGAAATTATCAATCTTCTCGGAGAAGTCAAATATGACCGCAATCATAAGGATCAGGGTAATGGAGAAAAAGAAGGTACCCAGGAACTTTTTAATGATATACAAATCAATTATGGTAATCCCCAGCTTTCTTCTCATAAACGGATGGATATTCTTGAGATCATTTCATTTTTCCAGTTATGGAAGGTACCAGTCTGGATCTGCCTCCTGGCTTCCTCCATTAACCAGAGATAGAACCTCAGGTTATGCAGGCTGGCAATCTGTGCACCCAGGATCTCACCTGAGATTATAAGATGACGTAAATAAGCCCTTGAATATTGTTGATCCGCAAAACAATCTCCGGATGGATCAACGGGAGTGAAATCATCTTTCCATTTTTCGTTCTTAATATTGATGATGCCCTCACGGGTGAAAAGCTGTCCGTTCCTTCCATTACGGGTTGGCATCACACAATCAAACATATCTATTCCCATGGATATGGATTCGAGTAAATTAACAGGTGTACCGACCCCCATCAGGTATCTTGGTCTATCCGGGGGGAGAATTCCTGTCACTATGTCTATCATTTCATACATCATGTCTGCGGGCTCCCCAACCGAGAGTCCACCAATGGCATTCCCTTCCATGTCCGCCTCGGTAATGCGCATGGCCGATTCCTTTCGGAGATCAGGGAAAGTACTGCCCTGTACTATCGGAAACCAGCTCTGGGAATAACCATATTCCGGTCCGGTATCCAGGAACCGCTGCTTTCCCCTGTCCAGCCATTCATGGGTCAGGATCATGGATTTGCGGGCGTAATCATATTCACAGGGGTAGGGAGTGCATTCATCAAATGCCATAATGATATCAGCCCCCAGCGTTCGCTGAATATCTACCACATTCTCAGGCGTAAAGTTATGTTCTGTGCCATCAATATGAGACCTGAAAATCGCTCCTTCTGAGGTAAGCTTTCGCTGTTCGGCAAGAGAAAAGACCTGGTATCCGCCGCTGTCGGTCAACACTGCACCATCCCATTGTATAAACCGGTGAATCCCCCCTGCCTTCCGGATCACATCTATCCCGGGCCGCAGAAAAAGGTGATATGTATTGCCCAGTATGATTGCTGCTTTAATTTCATGCCGCAATTCCCGCTGATGTATACCCTTTACCGTTGCAGTGGTGCCAACTGGTATAAATACAGGTGTCGAAATCATGCCATGATCTGTATGTAAAATGCCGGCTCGGGCATTACTTGCAGGATCTGAATGTTGTAAGGTAAACCTCATGGCGGGCAGAATTAGCGCAAATATAATGATTAAATGTGGATAACATTTGAAGACTTGAGCCGGGCTTATTTGTATGGATGACAAAACTTTAATAAACTTGAAGCATCTCCGGTAAGCGTATACATCATTTTGAATTTAACAGACTACAATATTGTTTTTCAGGCACTTATCGCAATATATGTCAGCAGCTTTCTCATTCAGCTGATCTACTGGTCCCTGGTTTACACGAAAATCCTCTTCTACAAGCCCCTACGTTCAAGCATAAAAAGATTCCCTGTCTCGGTCATCGTTTGTGCGAGGAATGAAGAAGAAAATCTCAAACAAAATTTACCTCTGATACTTGAGCAGGATTATCCTGAATATGAGGTAATTGTTGTCAATGATGCTTCTGTGGACGGGACGGAGGATCTGCTGAGTGAGCTGAAAAGGCAATATTCCCATCTGCGTTCAACGTTTATTAGGGAAAATGACCATATCCGGGCGGGGAAAAAACTTGCACTGACAGTGGGTATTAAGGCAGCAAAATATGAATGGGTGCTGCTTACTGATGCAGATTGCAGGCCCGCTGGTAAACGATGGATTTACTTCATGCAGCGGAATTTCACTAAAAATGCCCAGATAGTATTGGGTTACGGAGCTTATCACAGGAGAAAAGGTCTGGTTAATCTGCTTAGCAGGTATGAGACCTTCTTCATTGCCCTGCAGTATTTTGGCATATCCCTTTCAGGTTGTCCGTACATGGGAACAGGCAGGAATCTGGCATACAGGAGATCGCTGTTCTTTGAAAACAGGGGATTTGCTACTCATTATGATCTTGTTTCAGGGGATGATGATCTTTTTATCAATGAGGTGGCCAGAAGATCCAATACAATGGTTGAGATCCGGCCGGAAAGCTTTACCTGTTCGGAAACAAAGATAAGCTGGAAAGATTGGTATTATCAGAAACGAAGGCATCTGAGTACCGGTCCCCGGTACCGGTTCAAAACGAAACTTATTTTGGGACTGGAACTAACAAGCAGGATGTTGTTTTATCTGGCATTTATATGGCTGCTTTCCTACCAGATTTTCGCAACCTATGTGCTTGGAATTTTTATATCTAGAATGTTATTAACAAGTGTTATTATCAAATTGGGAATGGGTCGTTTGAACGAAAAATATTTATTATTACCTTCGCCCTTGTTGGATTTTGCCCTCCCCTGGGTACACCTGTTAATGGTCTTTTCCAATTATGTCGCAACAAAACGAGCCAGATGGAAGTAAGTCCCAATCTATCAGAAAAAGCGCAGCATGATTTTCTGCTCGTCCAAAAAGCCAGGTCAGGTGACCAGAAAGCTTATGCCGAACTATTGGGCAGATACCGCGATGCCATATACTTCATGTTGCTGAAGATGGTGAACAATCCCAGCGATGCGGAAGATCTCACTATTGAAGCATTCGGCAAGGCTTTCAAAAACATCGGACAATACACACCGAATTTTGCTTTCAGTACCTGGTTGTTTAAGATCGCCACGAATAATTGTATTGATTTTATCCGGAAGAAAAGGGCTGCCACCATCTCGCTCGACCAATCGAATGATGACCCTGAAACCACCACCGTAACCATACAGTCCGATACACCTGATCCGGAAGCACATATGATCAACAGCCAGAAGGTCAAACTACTCAGGGAAGTGGTCAATAAACTTAAGCCACGGTACCGCACCCTGGTTGAACTGAGGTATTTCAAGGAATATTCCTATGAAGAGATCTCACAGGAACTTGAATTACCCATCGGAACTGTGAAGGCTCAATTATTCAGGGCCAGGGAACTCCTTTTTAATATTCTCAAGACCATTAGTTCTAGCATGTAACCGGATTTCAGCCATTATTATTAATGGAAATCATCCGTAAATATTTTCCTGAGCTAAGCGCGGACCAGGAACAGCAATTACAGCAGTACCTGGAATCCATCATCTACTGGAACCAGCGGATCAACCTGATTTCCAGGAAAGATATCGACCATCTGTCTGAAAGACATATACTGCATTCCCTGACCATAGCCAGTTATGTGAAATTCAGACCCTCTGACACCGTCCTGGATGTAGGTACAGGTGGAGGTTTCCCGGGAATACCGCTGGCCATATTATTCCCGGCTGCACGTTTTACCCTGATTGACTCCATCGGGAAGAAGGTAAATGCAGTGAATCAGATCATACACTCCCTGAAACTGGATAATGCAGCATGCCATCAGGTCAGGGCCGAGAACCTTACATCAAAATCGAGATATGTAGTCAGCAGGGCCGTGACAAATCTGCTGCGTTTTACAGGCTGGGTGAAAAATAAGATCGAACCACCCTCTCCAGCTTCACCTGGGAATGGAATATATTATTTGAAGGGGGGGGACCTGCGGGAAGAACTCGAATCATTCAAAAATATCACTGTTCACTCATTAAAAGAAATATATTCTGAACCATTTTTCGATAGTAAGAAACTGGTATATTTGCCGTATGAAAGCCTTCAATAAAGGGCTGTATAATTTTCAATCAATCTTTTTGTCCTAATGAAAAAAACATTACTTTTGCAATCTGAATTTTAAAACGGCAGGAGATGAAAAGGACATTCCAACCTTCCAACAGGAAAAGAAAGAACAAACACGGATTCCGGAGCCGGATGACTTCCGCCAATGGGCGAAAAATTTTATCAGCTCGCAGAGCCAAGGGAAGAAAGAAGGTATCGGTGTCTGACGAACCGAGACACAAGGTATAAATCTGAATATTTGAACTGATATAATTGGCTGACCGGCATATGCTGGCCAGCCATTTTTTATATATTTACCATTTATAAATCAGCAGAAATATGGATTTTCTGAAATTTCTTATGAGCAGACTCTTCCTGAAAAACCTGTTAATTGCCATTGCCATAGTGGTTTTTATATCCATCATCATTTTGCTGTTCCTGAGATTATATACACGCCATGGCCAGGCTTTGAGTGTTCCTGATCTTACCGGGTTAACCATTTCGGAAGCAGATTCCCTCCTCACCGAAAGAGAATTGCGTTATCAGATTGTAGACTCAGTGTATAATTCAAACGTAGCACGTGGAAGCATAATAGATCAGAATCCCAGTCCGGAATTCAAGGTAAAGGAAAACCGGACAATTTTTCTCACCATCAATGCGTTTAATCCCGAGATAATCAGGATGCCAAATGTTGTCGGGGTCAGTCTGCGGCAGGCAAGGGCCATTGTACAGACTGCCGGATTAAGTATTGGCAAACTGACATATATACCTGATATTGCTGTAAATAACGTACTGCAACAAAAATTTAACGGAAACGTTATTGAAGAAGGTGACTCAATTGTCAAGGGATCCGAAATTGATCTGGTACTGGGCAGGGGATTGAGTAATGAGAAAACAGCTGCGCCAGATTTGATCGGATTGTTTTATGAACAGGCGAGAGAAAGGATCACCCACCGATATTTGAATCTTGGTGCGGTGATCTATGATGGTTCTTTTGAAGATGCTGAGGATACCATCAATGCTTTCGTTTGGAAACAGAAACCTGATTTCAATGAGAATAACTTAATGAATCTGGGATCATCAGTGGATATCTGGTTAACTGCAGATTCAACGAAGTTGCCCCGGTCCGGATATGAATTAACCCCTTCTGCGGATGATAGAGACGAAGGATTTGAAAATTTTTAAACTCTTTTTATGCTGCCTGGTATTTGTAATGCCAATCCACGCCCAGGAAGTCCTGGTTCCTGCAGGCACTCCGGCTTATGGTGAAAAACAGGGTTTCAAGAGTGAGCAGATTGGCAGTATACCGGATACGCTCGAATTGCCATTTTTTGACGATTTCTCAAGGACCGGTCCCATGCCCCATGCACCGTTCTGGATTGATGAATATGTATTTATCAATAGTTCCTATACACTGAATCCTGTAACCATCGGGGTAGCCACCATGGATGCCATTGATGCCGAGGGCAACCTTAATGGCACCAGCAGTTTGCCTTTTGAATCTGATTTTTTGACTTCGGCCCCCATCAATCTTGATTACCCGGGCAGAACTGACATATATCTCAGTTTCTTTTATGAGCCAATGGGACTGGGGGATAATCCGGAAGATGGGGATTCCCTTACCGTTGATTTTTTCGCATCCGATAGTAACCGCTGGGAAACAGCCTGGAATTTTCCGGGTTCGGCAAATGATACGTTCAAACAGGTTTTTATTCATATCTCCGAAGAACGATTCCTGAAAAAGGGATTCCAGTTCCGCTTTAAGAATTACGCAAGCCTCCCTCAAACCCAGTTCAGCCCAGACCAAAAGGGCAATGTGGATCACTGGCACATTGATTATGTCTATCTTGATACCGCACGGTCATCCAATGTAACGGCGATCAATGATGTTTCCATGATCTCACCGATGCCATCCCTTTTAAAGAATTATGAAGCCATACCATGGCAACATTTCCCCAAGGCTTATCTGACCGAATTAAAACCCGCGCTTCAAATCCGTTACCGGAATAATGACACAACGGTACGCAATGTTACCAGGATCCTTAAAATCACAGACCTGGCTTACCAGGTATCGGATTCTGTCAACGGAGGTGCTGTCAATGTTGAACCAGGAATTATTAATGAGTTTAACTTCCCCTATAATTATCCCTTCATCTTTTATGATGCAGATTCAACTGTGTTTGAAATGATGTCTTACCTGGTTACGGAGGACCTGGATTATAAATGGAATGATACGGTAATAAGATACCAGAAGTTTTTTAACTACTATGCCTATGACGATGGCAGTGCCGAGAATGGATACGGTCTGCGCGGTGAAGGTACAGCCAATGCTTTAGTTGCATACCAGTTCAGCACCTTCAAAAAAGATACCCTTCGTGGTGTTAAGATGTTTTTTAACCGGACACTGGATGATGCATCGCAGGATTATTTTCGAATCGGGATATGGGATCATGACAAAACCAGTGGGAGTCCGGGGGAGCTGATTTATGCTTCACAGCCGGTACAACCACTTTATGAGGATAAACTGAATGAATTCATCACCTTTAAGATCAATGATACCCTCCTGATTTTGTCCGAAACATATTATGTAGGATGGATTAAGACAACCGAAAGAATTTTAAACGTCGGGTTTGACCGTAATACTGTCAACAGCGATAAGATCTTCTACAATTTAGGACAGGGCTGGCTAAATTCATCTTTTAGCGGATCCCTGATGATCCGGCCCATTATGGGGAAAGCCCTTCCATCTGAACCGGCTCCGGCTGGAATAGAGAATTCTCAGGAGAATTTACTAAAGATCTACCCGAATCCGGCAAGTACATATTTTTTCCTGGATTTCCCTGATGTCATTAGTCCGCGAGAATGGTCTGTCACCCTGTATGATCTGCAAGGGAAAACCGTGTACAAAAGCAGGGTAGATAATGCCCATCAGCAGCACCAAATCAGTCACCTGACCAACGGACTTTATATACTGAGGTTAGACCAGAACGGGCAGATCAAAGCCAGCCGGAAACTAATGATTGCACGATAGATGGAAGAACTTTTTGAACATCACAGGATTGTGGTGGACAAGGGCCAGCAGCTTATGCGTATTGACAAGTATCTGGTAAACCGACTGGTAAATACTTCCCGCAGCAAGATACAAGCCGCAGCAGAAGCCGGAAATATCCTGGTCAACGACCAGGCTGTAAAGTCAAACTACAAAATCAAGCCCGAAGAGACCATCTCCATTGTACTGCCACATCCCCCCAGGGAAACCGAGATCCTGGGTGAAGACATCCCCCTGGACATTGTTTTTGAGGATGAGCATATTCTGGTCATTAATAAAACAGCCGGACTAGTCGTACATCCCGGGGTGGGCAATTATACCGGTACCCTGATCAATGCCCTTTACTATTACTTCCGAGATCTCCCTCTGTTTCAGTCCGGTGATATGAGGCCCGGACTGGTGCACAGGCTGGATAAAAATACCTCAGGCATATTGCTTATTGCGAAAACCGAACTGGCCCTGAACAGGCTGGCAAAACAGTTTTATGACCGGACCACCAGCCGTAAATACCTTGCCCTTGTATGGGGAAGCCTGGATGAAGAGGAAGGCAGGATCGAGGGACATATCGGGCGGGATCTCCGTGACAGGAAGAAAATGACGGTCTATCCCGATGGTTCCCAGGGAAAACCGGCGGTAACTCACTACAGCCTCGTCGAACGCCTGGGCTATCTCAGCCTCCTGGAATGCCGGCTTGAAACCGGCAGAACCCACCAGATCAGGGTGCATTTCCAGCATATCAGGCATCCGCTTTTCAATGATGAAACCTATGGAGGGGATCAGATCCTGAAGGGAACCACCTTTACCAAATACAAGCAATTCGTGCAGAATTGTTTCCAGATACTGCCCCGCCAGGCACTTCATGCCAAATCCCTTAGCTTCAGCCATCCGGCTTCAGGGGAAAAGATGTTTTTCGACTCGGAATTACCTGAAGATATGGTCCAGGTGATCGAAAAATGGCGCAGGTATACGGGGGGAAGGACCGGGGAATAAAAGCCGAAAAACTGTATATTTGCTGAACCCAAGCCCTATACCTGCAAATGAAAAAAAATATTGCCATTATTACCGGAGGAGATTCATCGGAACTGGTGATATCCCTGAAGAGTGCCGGACAGGTCCTGCAACATATAGACAGGGAACAGTATGAGCCATACCTGGTTTACATCCGGGAGGATGACTGGCATGTTAAAACGGGTCCGGATGATGAGCTTGAGGTTCCTGTCAACAAAAACAATTTTAGTTTCATCCTGGATGACCAGGAGATCCGGTTTGATTATGCCTTTATAGCCATGCACGGTCCACCTGGTGAGGATGGCAAGCTTCAGGCCTATTTCGATCTGCTGCACATTCCCTATTCTTCCTCTGGAGTACTGTCACTGGCCCTGTCATTCAATAAATTTGCCTGCAAGAATATTCTGAGCCAGGCCGGGATACGTTCTGCAGATGCATTCCTGATCAAAAAATCAATGACATGGGATGCTGACACCATCATTAACAGGACCGGCCTTCCCTGTTTTATCAAGCCCAATTCAGGAGGCTCGAGTTTCGGTGTATCCAAGGTAAGCCTTCCCGACGAACTCGAAGCTGCTGTTCATATGGCCCTTGAAGAAGACAGCGAGGTCCTGGTAGAATCATTCATTCCCGGCAGGGAATTCACCTGTGGAGCCTTAAGAACAGCAGGCAGGGAATTTACCTTTCCGGTTACCGAGATAATCTCGAAAAATGATTTTTTCGATTATGAAGCCAAGTATACAGAAGGCATGGCTGTAGAAATAACCCCTGCTGAAATTCCAGAGGAACTAGCCCGCAAATGCCAATCCATAACTGCTGAGATTTATGATGTGCTGGACTGCAGGGGACTGGTCCGGATTGATTTTATCATCCGGGACGGAGAGCTGTATTTCCTTGAAGTGAACGGAATTCCCGGAATGAGCAAGGAAAGCATTATCCCCATACAGATTCGCAGCCTTGGCCACACCGAAAAAGAGATCTACAACCTTATCATAGACGATTCAATTTAACCTGCTTACTTTAAGTATTTTAACTGTGGGATTCTCGTATTGTCCCTCAACGGGCAGCTGATGTATCTTTTTCACTACATCCATGCCATCGATGACTTTTCCAAAAGCGGCAAATCCCTGTTTATCCGGATTCCGTTTCCCGTTGAAATCCAGTTCAGGCTGATCTCCCACACAGATAAAAAACTCACTGGTGGCGGTGCTTGGATGCCAGCGGGCCATGGATAGCACCCCGTCTTTATGCAGAATACCAGTCTGTTCGGTAGTTTCATGAGCAATCGGAGTCAGCATGGAAGGATGATTGTCTTCGTACAGCCCTCCTTGTATGACTGCAATCCTGATGCTGTCACCGGGCTGGTTATCACTCCGCACAATACGGTAAAAAACGGCTCCTTCAAATCTGTTTTCATCAACGTAAGTGAGAAAGTTCGTGGCGGTTACCGGCGCCTTGTCCGGGTATACCTCCAGGGTGATCTCTCCCAGTTCCGTTTTCATCATGATCCTGGGATATTGGGTTCCACAGCCGGTGAAAAGAACAGCCAGCAAGAAAAGACTGGTCAATCTATTCATCACTCAATTATTTATAGGTCCCCAAACATCAAACATTAAATCTCGGCTGCAATTTCAAGCACAGGATAGCTGATATTCCCGCTTCTCTATCATAAAGGGATGAAATTTTATTTGTATTCATTAAATCATTAACCATGAAAAGAGGTATCAACAAAGTGACCCTGGTGGGCCATGTAGGAGAAGATCCAAAGGTGAACCAGATCAATGACGATGTAAAAGTGGCCCGCTTCCCGCTTGCCACCAATGAGTTTTACGTAGACAAGGAAGGCAACGAGGTACAAAAAACCCAATGGCATACCATCGTGGTATGGAATAAGGTTGCCGGGATCATTGAAGAATATGTAAAAAAGGGAGACCCACTCTATGTGGAAGGCAAGATCCAGAATTCCTCCTGGGAGGATAACGAAGGGAAAAAAAGATACACAACCGAGATCAACTGTGACAATTTCCTGTTCCTTTCCCCTCAGAACCAGCCCGTTGAAGAATAGCAGACAGTCATGATATTCCAGTTTGAGGTCACAAATTGTGACCTCAAACTGGAAATACACCCTGACGGATTACAACCGCGTATTGTTTTATACGTACATATTTTATATTTTTGTACGTACAACAACAATGCAATGAATACAAAACTGACAATTAAATTGGATGGCAATGTGATTGCTCGGGCCAAAAACTATGCAAAAAAACGCAATACCAGTCTCTCAAAAATGATTGAGTCTTATCTTGATTCAGTGACCAAACCAGATCAATCCGGTATAGAAATTACGCCCCTGGTTAAAAGTCTGAGTGGCACTATTGAACTCCCGGTTGATTTCGATTACAGGAAGGATTACACAAATTATCTGACCAAAAAGTATTCATGAAAAAGGTCCTTCTTGACACCAATACTGTGCTGGATTTGCTAGCGGAGAGAAAGCCATTTTATGATGAAGCTGCAGAACTGTTTTCCCTTGCGGATAAGCAAATAATAAGTCTTTATTTGTCCGCCTTATCACTGGCAAATACACATTATATCCTCACAAGGTTCAAACCTGAAAATGAGGTAAGGCAAATCCTCAGGAGTTTCAGGGTTCTTGTTCAAATATTATCCTTTGACAGCAAAATTACCGACCTGGCATTAAATTCAGATTATAAGGATTTTGAAGATGCCATTCAATACTATACTGCCATTGAGCATAACCAGGATATGATTGTAACCAGAGACCTTTCAGGTTATCGGGATAGTAAAATTCCCGTAATGACAGCAAGGGAATTCATAAATTCCTTATAAATTTAAATCAGCATTTTTGCATATATACCCTGGTCATGAAGAAAGATTTAATTTCGATGCTGGTCATCCCGGCTTTATTTCTGATCTGTTGTACGTTTAAAAGGAATATTACTTGTCCCGTTTTAATCTAAGGGGAAACAGCATGGGGACTTTCCTCATATAGTTCCGGTACTCATCACCAAACCGATTAATGAGCAGTTTCTCTTCGTAGCGGGAAATATACCAGTAGAATAAGATAATTACGATCAAAATAGCAGCAGAAATCAGGGATATTGTCAGGCAAAATAATCCGCTGTAAACAAGGATGGCACTCAGATAGATGGGATGACGCACAATAGAGAACGCCCCCCGGGTGATCACATGCGGAGACTCCTGGATTTCCCCAAATACGATTTTTAAGCCGGACCTTGCAAAATAGAAAGCCGAAACAAGCAGGATGATCCCGACTGGCCACTTTATAAACGAGGGTAGACTTACTGCCAGAAATGTGGAAAACTCCAGTACAAATGAATCAAGGATCCAAACGGCCAGGAAAACTACCATTAAGATCAATTGGACCATGTCACCAAGTCTGTGTTCACCGGTGAGGTCTTCCCTGCCAGCATGCCGGCCATGTTGATGGCCAGTGATATTTTCTGAACTCATAATATCGATTTTTAAACTTTAATTATAATGACGATCGTCTACCTAATATATTTTATATCAGTCCTCTTGTCTGATGGGTTGGATCTTCCAGTAGGTCAGGCTGCGCCAGAGCCATTCGCCCGGACCGAACCTGAATCTTTTCATCCAGCGCCAGGTAAAGATCATTTGTATGGTCCATACCCCGAAAACAATCAATATCTGTTGCCATCTGTCAACCTTACCATACAGTCCCAGGCCATATCCATAAAAAATAAAAGTACAAACCAGGGTCTGGAAAAGATAGTTGGACAGGGCGGTCCGGCCGACAAGACCGAGTATTCTCCGGAATCCTGCCAGTATCCCTGACTTGCAAATGAGCATGATCATGCTGATATAGGCCAGGCTGATCCCCAGGCTGCCCCAATAATTGAATTGTGCACCAAACCACATGGAATAATCATGGAACCATTCGTGTTTGAAATTTTGCAGGATACCATAAATTATTAATGGAAGGCCGAACAGCAATCCTGTGATCATGGTTGTCAGGTAAGTTTTGACTGACTTACTTGCAGACAAAAAATCCCATTTGTACAATGCCATGCCCAAGAGCATGATACCACCTGAATGCCAGCTCCCTTTAATGAGGAAGTAAAATGTTTCCATGAAAATGGCCGATCCAGCTCTTTCTCTTATCCGCTCAAGCCAAGCTCCCCGGTAAGCACTCAATTCATGCTGAATTGATTCTGCTACCGGCAGCCAGCTTTCCATACTATTTTTATAATTTTCTTCCGGCCAGAACTCAACGGTCATGCCTCCCCAGGTGTAAATAAGAAATGGAACCATCATTGAAGACAAACCAAAGAATAACAGCCAACCGGGTTTGGCATTACGGAACAGGAATACCAGGACCGCGCAAAGGGCATAACCTACCAGGATATCTCCATACCAGAAAAAGTAAGCGTGGATCAGCCCGATGATCAATAACCAGAATATCCGCCTGTAATGTAAGCTGCCAGCTCTCTTTCCCGCTGATTTTGCCTTGTTCCAAAAGAGTATGATACCTGCCCCAAAAAGTGCAGAGAATATAGTCATGAACTTCGAATTGGCCAGAACCTGGCTAATGATCCAGACCCATTTGTTAATGCCCGACAGGTCACCATAGGCAGCAGGGTTGATGTAAGCCGCACCGATCATGGAATAATTCTGGATGTTCATGATCAGGATGCCGAGTATGGCAAAGCCTCTCAGTACATCAAGAGAGAGGATTCGCTCTGTAGGTTGAACAGGTAGGAGTCCCACGGGAGATGCATTCTCTTTTGTCATGACCGTGGTTGAAATTTATGAGTTGCCGGTATTTTTCCTGATTTCCTTCAGCTCTTTCAATATTTCCAACAGTACATCTGCATTTGAGGGCTTTTCACTTTCTTTCATTGTAACCGACTCAGAAACAGGGTGTAATCTTTTTACTTTTTCTCTCAATTCGGAGTGAAGCTGGTCATACTTGAGCAATCCCGCTAAATTCCCTTCATACTGAGAGGATGATGAAATATGCTTTCCTGCTGTCTGGATCTTGATTGAACCAATGTCCAGGAACCGGTCATACAATGTCCTGACAAGCGCAAAGTCAGTGATTGCCCGAAAAGGTATGTTTTGCTGGGTTTTTGTTAATATCCCCTTGTGGATGCTGACGCGGTCCTCATAAACGAAGTATTCAAGATTCTTAAACCATAAAAACAAGATCGGATATGCGATTATCCACATTGCCAGGATGGTCGCCAGGGAAACTATCCAGAGGATTTCGGCAGCTCTCAAATCGCCATTTGCCAGATAAATGATCAGGTGTACGATGGCAACCAGCAAAGCAACTACCGCTGATATGGTAACAAAGATCCAGGTTCCTTTAACAAGGTATTTTCTGTCAGGTTTCAGAGGTTTTTCCATGATGCTTGTGGTTTAAAATGGTGTTAATGATTGTGCTTTGACTTTTAAAGTTAACCAGATTTATGTATTCTCAATAAGCAGAAGCTATTTCTAAATTGTGATCCGACAATCGAGGCATTTTAAATTTGCTTAACTTAGATAGCAGCATTAACATTTAATTCTACTGCTTTGGAAAAAAGTACTGGCAAAACTTGCCTGATAACCGGAGCCAGCAGCGGCATCGGATTGGCCCTGGCAAAAGCGCTTGCCGCTGATCAGCACAGGCTGATACTAACCGCCCGCAGGGAAGATAGATTAAAGGTATTGCAATCAGATTTTGTGGATGTATTTCCGGGAGATTTAACTTCTGCTTCCTTTGTGGATTCCCGTGATAAGTATGTCTATGATAAATATGAACACTGTGACTACCTGTTTAACTGTGCCGGTGTCGTTGCTGTTGGAAGCATAGAGGAAACTGACATCGATAAAATGACATCCATGCTCCGCTTGAATATTGAATCCACCTTCCGGTTAACCTACCATTTTTTAAAACGATTTAAAGAACAGGGATTCGGACATGTGATCAATATTTCATCTGTTGTAGGCACCAAAGTCAGGCCCAGGATAGGGGCTTATGCCGCAACCAAATATGCAATGGAAGCTCTGTCCGAGGCTCTCCGGATTGAATTGTCGGATACGGATATTAAAGTTTCCTGTATCGAACCCGGACTGGTGCTGACAGAACTGCATAAGGACTGGGAAGTGCATCCCATGGAATTGTTCGATATCCATGAACCACTTACAGTGGAGGATATTGTCGAGTCCGCCAGGTTTATTATGAAACAACCCGAACATGTCAGGATCCCCAGGCTGCTTATTATGCCCAAGGGTCAAAAATTATAAACTTATGAAAACCAACAGAAGATCTTTCATCAGGAAATCGGTCAGTGCGGCAGGAGCCCTTACGCTTTTCAAACTGCTGAATGATTCCAGTGCTGCATACTCCATGGCTGAAATGTCGGCAAACCTTCCTCAACTTTCAGGAGATATAACCACAGACAAGAATTTCTGGTTGTATATCAAGAATTGTTATACTTCGAGTCCCAATATAATGAACCTGAACAACGGCGGTGTTTGTCCCCAGCCAAAAGTCGTTCAGGAAGCTTTTGAAAGTTATAACCGGTTCAGCAATGAGGGACCTGCATATTACATGTGGAGTGTTGTCGGGAAGGGCCGGGAAACTGTACGCCAGAACCTTGCAGCAATGGCAGGTTGCTCAGATGAAGAGATAGCCATTGTCCGGAATACCACTGAAGCACTGGAGACGGTGATATTCGGACTGAATCTGAAAGAGGGAGATGAAGTTGTCCTGACCAAACAGGATTATCCCAACATGATCAATGCCTGGAAACAGCGGGAGAAACGAGATGGGATCGTATTGAAATGGGTGGACCTGCCTCAGCCCATCGAAGATGAGAATGCCATTGTTGATGCTTACCGTGAACTGTTTACCAAGCGAACAAAGATCATTGAGATCATGCATATGATTAACTGGACAGGCCAGGTGCTCCCGGCCAGGAAGCTGGCGGATGCAGCTCATGAGGAAGGGATCGAGGTATTGGTGGATGGGGCACATACTTTTGCTCATCTGGATTTCAGGATACCCGATCTGGATTGCGATTATTTTGGTACCAGCCTGCATAAATGGCTTTGTTCACCGTTTGGGACTGGTCTTTTATATGTCAAAAAAGACAAGATCGGCAAAATATGGCCACTCACTGCACCCGGCGATCCACAGAGTGATGATATAAGGAAATTCGAGGCCATGGGCACCAGATCTTTTCCTTCGGAACTGGCCATCGGTACCGCCATTGAATTTCATAAAATGATCGGTATGGAAAGGAAACAGGCCAGGCTACGTTATCTGAAGAATTACTGGATGGAAGGGCTTCAGGATGTTCCGGGAGTCTATTTTCATACCTCTAAAAAGCCTGAGTTTTCGTGTGGGCTTGGAAATTTTGGCATAGCTGGGATCGAGCCTGTAGAAATCCAGCGGAAACTAATGAATGAATACCGGATCTATACCATCTCGATCAACTGGGAAAATATCCATGGTGTGAGGGTCACGCCCAATGTATATATCACGACGGAGGACCTGGACAGGTTCATATCAGCGGTAAAGGAGATTGCTGCTTCCGCTTAGATCTTGATAAATATCTTTTTCCTGAAGAGCCAATAACATAGGGACCATTCCAGCCCCAGCACAATCATGGCATTGACTATTTTTACCGCACCTTCAGAAGCCCCCAGCCAATTGAATAGTCCCCCGGTAAAAATCTCCATAAATGGATTAAACCACTGATAGCCAACGGTATTGCTGAACATGTAGATAAAAATAGGATTCATCCCAACCACAACAAATACCATTCCCCATTTTTGGTAGCCCTTGATGTCTGAAATCCAGTAGCAAAGGGCCAGAACGATCAAGCACCATCCCCCGGAGGCAATCACAAATGATGTGGTACTTATTCTTTTTATGATGGGCGAGAGTCCAATCCAATCCATTGAATAGCCCAGGGCGAGGAAAATGATCCCGGGAATCGCCAGCCGCCAGAATTTTTCAATATTCGACTTCTTACTTTGTAATACCTTCCCTGCCAGAACTCCCCAGATAGTATGGGCTGCAGTAGGTATTGCGTTGAAAGCCACCCATCCGTTACCATTTAACTTGCCCATTAACACCATGTCCATCCATGATCCAAAATTTTCCCCCTTGACAAAGGGCTTGTCAAATCCTTCAATTCCGGTGTAACGATACAGTAATTCGGTGAGGATAAGCAGTCCCACACTTATCAACAGCTGAGCACGGAATGGGAATCTGAAGATCAGAAAAGCAAGCAAAATAGTAATGGATAACTGGCATAATACATTCCATAGTTCCCAGACAATTTTTTCCTTATATCCGCAATGCAGGAGGACACCTAGCAGCAGTAATACCACGCATCGAACGAATATATGTTTAAAGGATTGCATCCAGGTCTGGCCTTTCTCCCATCTCTTTTTCAATGAATAGGCCATGGCAACTCCTACGATGAACATAAAGAAGGGCTGGACAAGGTCCCAGAACCGTAATCCATTCCAGGGATGATGATGGAATTGCATGATCAGTCCATGAAAAAATCCTTCATCCGGACCATGATCTCTCAATGCACTGTAAAGATGGGTTCCTTCAACAACCAGAAGAAACATGGTTATACCCCTGAATAAGTCCAGGGAAAAAAGTCGGTTATTCTTCATAGTATATCAATAGTATTTTGCGAAGCTCTCCCATACTGGAAAACCCATTAAATATAATTTATTTCAAAATTTCTTATTAATTTACCTAAGATTATCTTCCTCAGAGAAAATGCAGTCCATATAAACCTAATGATTATGAAACTTAAATGCCTTGCCACAATTTTACTATTCGGTTTTCTGGTATCCGTCCCAGGTTTCTCCCAGGATAAACCGGATTGGGAGAACCCGCAAATATTTGAACGCAACCAGACCTTGCCCCATGCCACATTGATGCCCTTTGAGACCACAGAACAGGCGCTTGAAAACAGGAGGAAATCTTCCCCCTATCATTTTTCCCTGAATGGGACATGGAAATTTCACCTGGCCGAAAACCCGGAGAGTGCCCCGGAGGATTTCTATGAGTCAGGGTACAATGCTCAAGACTGGGATGAGATCAGGGTCCCCTCCAACTGGCAGATGGAAGGATTCGGTTATCCTATGTTCCGGAACATAGGGCATCCCTTTCCTCACCAGCCACCGGAAGTCCCAAAGGATTTTAACCCGGTGGGATCATATACCCGGACCTTCACCCTTCCCAAAAACTGGAAGGACAGACAGATATTGCTGCATTTTGAAGGGGTGCACTCAGCATCCTATGTTTGGATCAACGGTCAGGCCGTGGGATATAACCAGGGCGGCATGGAACCTGCTGAATACGATATAACTGAATTTCTGGTACGTGGAAAGAACACCATTGCTGTAAAGGTGTTGAGATTCAGCGATGGTTCCTACATGGAGGACCAGGATATGTGGCGGCTTTCAGGGATATTCAGGGATGTATACCTGATGGCAACTCCAAAGGTGCATGTATACGACTATTATATAAGGACGGAGCTGGACGATGCTTTCAGGGATGCCACCCTTACCGTAAAATCGAGCATTATCAACCATGGCAAAGATCCGCTGGACAATTACTCCCTTCGTATCCAATTGTATGATGACAGTAATAAACCTGTATTACCAGTTCCGTTGGAGGGTAGTATCAAACTGGACCAATCAGCCAAAGGGACTGAATTGACGCTTTCAGCCACCGTGAACAACCCGAAAAAATGGTCGGCTGAATATCCTAACCTGTACACCATGACCATCGAGTTGCTGGATGAGAGTGGAAAGGGTTGCGAGATCCTGAGCAACCGCGTTGGTTTCAGGGAAGTGGAAGTAAAAAACCAGGCGATTTATATCAATGGCGTTCCTGTAAAGTTCAATGGGGTGAACAGCCATATGCAACATCCTGAAACCGGTCATATGATGGATGTGGAAACCATGAAAAAGGACCTGATCCTGATGAAGCAGTTCAATATCAATTGTGTCAGGACCTGCCATTATCCTCCGAATGTTGAATACATTGCACTGGCGGATGAGATGGGTATTTACATCGTGGATGAGACGGGTGATGAAGCCCATGCCTACCAGGAAATATCACACGATCCCCTCTGGAAGGATCAGTATATGGACCGGATGAGGAAACTGGTATACCGCGACCGCAACCATCCGAGCGTGGTAATATGGAGTGCCGGTAATGAAAGCGGACCCGGAAATAATCTTTGTGCCATCATGGAAGAGGGTAAAAAGATTGATCCCAGCCGCCCAGGCTGGATGTACGGGGGGAATGATGACCGGGACCCGAAAACCAATCCGATAAAATGCGAGGATATCGTCGGTCCCAGGTACCTGCAACCATTCGTCCTTAAAAATCGTTTTGCCATTGTCCCTGAATCACAGGATCCGCGGCCTTCATTCATGGATGAGTATATTGCGGCTACCGGTAACAGTCTCGGGGGACTCGACGAGTACTGGGATCTTATCTATCAGTATCCCAGGCTGACCGGGGGAGCGATATGGGACTGGATCAGTCCGGGAATCACCCAAGCAGTGATCACCACACCCGATGCTTCACCACATCATATCCAGTGCGCACTTATGAATAAGGCGCATCTGGCAGAAGGGAAATTCGGCAACGCCCTTTCCCTGAGCGGACATGACGACTGGGTGGAAGTCTACCGTGATCCGGCCCTGGATATTACAGGTAATCAGCTTTCCCTGTCTTTCTGGGTATATCCCGAATCCTGGAATGGATACGCCTATTTTTTAACGAAAAGCGACTACCAGTACGGACTGATCCAATCAGATGATTCAAATCTTGAATTCTATGTCACAACGGATAAAAAATACTCGGTAAAAGCCAGGTTACCAGGCAACTGGATACATACCTGGCATCATGTGGCAGGGATCTATGATGGAGGAAAGATGAGCATCTACATAGACGGATCACTTATCGGAGAAGGACCTTGCACGGGGTTTTTACTGGATGGTCCTTATTCCGTAAACATAGGTAAAAGTTCAGAGATCATTGACAGCCACCAGGGCTATATGTGCCATGCAACAATTGATAAGGTCAGGATCTTCGACACCCCCGTTCCTATCGGGAAATTATATGAGGATCTGCCCGATCTGCAATCAGAAGCAGTTTTATGGCTGGATTTTGAGGAAGTCCGGGAAAGCGGCACCTATTACTCCATCGGTATTCCAGGCAGGACTTACGGATTGGTCTGGCCTGACAGGCGTGTCCAGCCTGAGCTCTGGCAGTTGAAAAGATCACCTCAGCCGGTATCGGTGAAAACTAAAAAAATTGAAACCGGAGAATTTACCATCCTTAACAGGCATCATTTCAGGAACCTGAAAGAACTGAGCGCTGTCTGGTCCATGACGGCAGATGGAAAGGTATTGCAACAGGGAACCCTGGATCTGGATATTGATCCGCAGGAAAAGAAAACCATACAGATCCCATTCCAGGAACCTGATATACAGCCTGGGACACATTATTTCCTCCTGGTGCAGTTTACCCTGCCTGAAAAAACACTGTGGGCAGAAAAAGGGCATGAAATTGCCTGGGAACAATTTGAACTTCCTTATTATAAGCCACGGGAATCTATCCAAAATGAATCACTATTGTCTCTCTCACTTGAAAAGACTGAATCGGCCGTAATCATCAGGGGCAAAGATTTTGCCTATGCATTCGAAAAAAGCACCGGTTTATTGGGATCAATGAATTACAAAGGTGTTGAAATGATTAAAACCGGACCCGGATTCAATGTCTGGAAGCCCCCCCTGGCCAATGAACTGGATGCGTGGGGAACCGGAAGGTCAGATATGGGTCATATGCAGCCAGGCATGGGAAGGAACCTGTCAAACGGATGGCGGACTATCGGCCTGGATAAGCTTAAGCACGATCTGGAGCAATTCAAAATCATCCAGGAAACCGAAGATCTTGTAGAACTGATCGCAGCAGTAAGTGTTTCATCCAATAATTACACAACCGGGTTTGATGTATCCTATACCTATAGGATCCGGGGTAACGGAGAAGTCAATATCAAGGTAAAAACTTCACCCCATGGCAATATGACCCACTGGTTGCCAAAAGTTGGCTTACAAATGCAAGTCCCGGAATCATTCCAGGAAATGAATTGGCTTGGCAGGGGACCTTTTGAAACCTATCCCGACAGGAAGACCGGTGCCAGAATGGGGATCTATGAAAGTACGGTTGAGGAAGCGTATGTGCCTTATATCATTCCCCAGGATCATGGTAACCGGACAGATGTGCATTGGATGTCCCTAAGCAATGCAGAAGGCATCGGCCTGTTCGTTACCGGCAATAAGCTGTTCAATTTCAGCGCACAGAAATATGATACGGAGAACCTGAGCCGGGCATATTACGCTTTCCAGCTGCAGGATGCTGATGCCATTACGCTGAATCTGGATCATCAGATAAGCGGAGTGGGAGGCACCGCCATCTCGATACTGAATAAATACCGGGTGTTGCCGAAAACATATGATTTTTCATTCACCATTAAACCATTTTCGGCAGAAGAGACAAGCCCTCTCGAGTTGGGTAAATTAAAATAAAAGGGTAAAAGTGGATCCTTCTCCGGCTGTGGATCGGACACTTATACTCCCATGGTGCATTTTCATTACCTGCCTTGCAAAACTCAATCCAATGCCGGACCCTCCTTTGTGGCTGGTAAAGAAAGGCGTGAACATGTTTTCCATTACATCTGAGGTGATCCCTGGACCGTTATCTGTAATCGCAAGAACGGGCCGGTTATCATGAACGAATGCTTCCAGCCTGATTTTTTTATCATGCTGGTCTTTGATTGCTTCAACAGCATTTTTGACAAGGTTGATCAGGGTTTGCTCAAGTAGTGTTTCATCAGCCCTGATGGTTAAATCCTCAGGTATGATATTCATTT
>DAOWJB010000028.1 GCA_030640625.1 Bacteroides sp. | reverse complement strand
TGGTCCGAGATCTTTGGAACACCCGGGAAAAAAATCTGGTTATTCTCACAGGCCAGGGATGGAGCCATCTGGGAAGATTTACTTACTGATACAAATGGACAATTTGTAGAGGTTCAGGCCGGCAGAATGTACAACCAGAATAGTTTCAGCAGCGCACACACGCCATTTAAACAAACTGATTTTATTCCCTATAATACAGACTGTTGGACAGAACGCTGGTTTCCTGTCAGGGGTACAGGCGGAGTCACCCGCGTTGCTGAATCAGGAACAATTCATGTAAAGTTTTCACAGGATGGTATGAATCTATTGTACTCTCCTGTCCGTGAGATTAATGAAAAAATGATGGTGGCGGTAAATGGAAAAGAAATCTCAAATGACCTGATTGTCATGAAGCCATCTGAAACATTTAATGAGGAATTTGTTGGCATCACGGAGAATGACACAATTGAAGTATACCTGGAGACTGAAAAATTATACTCCTCAGAAGACCAATATATTATTGAAAGGCCCAACAAGGCGGAAGGAGATGCATCGGATGATCTGTTTATGCTGGCAGGTGAACTTGAAAAGCGCAGATCTTACCAGAGAGCCCTTGAGAAATACCTGGAGTTGATTGAAAAAGAACCATTCCATCTCAAAGCCTTGGAGCGGGTGGCAGAACTCTATTCCCGTCGCGGAGAATTTGACAAGGCACTTCTTTATACCCGGAAAGTACTTAAGGTAGATACTTATTCGCCGGGTGCTAATTTTATATATGGTAACCTGCAAAAATTACAAGGCAATCTTACAGATGCCAAAGACGGATTCAGATGGGCCATGCGTTCTTTGGAATACCGCAGTGCTTCTTTACAACTCCTCTCGGAGATCAGCCTGATGGAAGGTATTCCGGAATTGGCTCACAACCTGGCTGAAAGATCTTTAACTTATAACAGCTTAAACCTGAATAGTTATAAGATCCAGGCTATTGCGCAGCGGAAAATGAACAACCATAAGTATGCAGAAGAAATATTGACCGATATACTAAAAATTGATCCTCTGGATCATTTTGCCCTGTTTGAAAGATATCTTCTCAAACCTGATGCCGGGAGGCTGATTGCCTTTAATAATTCATTCAAAAGTGAAATGGCGAAGGAGGAATACCTTGAACTTGGACTGTTTTATGCGAGAATGGGTTTGCAAGATGAGGCAATTGAAGTCCTTGAGCAGGTCCCCTCCTATCCGGTTATCCATTATTGGCTTGCCTGGTTGAATAAGGAAGATAAAGAGAAAAGTCACAGTTACCTGGAAATGGCCCTTGAGGCCAGTCCGGAATTTGTCTTTCCGTACAGAACAGAAACCCTGGTCGTATTTGATTGGGCATCAATGCAAATTCCTTCGTGGATTACAGATTATTATTCAGCGCTCATACTGTGGAATAAGGGACGGAATGAAGAGGCCCTTGGTCTTCTGGAAAAATGGGGTGAAGAGCCGGAATTTGTTCCCTTTTACTATTCACGGGCCTGTTTGAAAGGCCACTATTCTGACCCGGCGCTGGAGGATATGCAAAAGGCACTGGCTGTTGACCCCGGTCATTGGAGGATTTACAGGGAACTGACAGATATATATAATAGGCGCAATGATCTTTTATCTGCCCTGGAGATATCAGAAAAAGGGCATAATAAATTTATCGGGAACTATATCCTTGATATTGCCTACAGCAAAGCTTTGACAAATACAGGCAATTATAAAAAATCCCTGGATGTACTTGGTAAAACGAATATCCTTCCTTACGAGGGTGAAAGAAGTGCACATAACATTTTCGTATATAATTGTCTTATGCTGGCTTTTGATAGCTATCAGAAAGGAGAATATGACTCAGCACTGGCCTATATTGATAAATCAGAAACCTATCCTGAAAATTTGGGTTCAGGTGCGCCCAGTTATCCGGATTACCGCGATCAAAACATACTGAG
Source organism: Bacteroides sp. (assembly GCA_030640625.1). Lineage (GTDB taxonomy): Bacteria > Bacteroidota > Bacteroidia > Bacteroidales > SM23-62 > SM23-62. The sequence goes on along the minus strand of DAOWJB010000028.1, from coordinate 2,462 downwards.
AGTCAAGATTTATAATAAAACCGGTGAGCGTGAAAAAGCACGTGAGGCCAATGGCGAGATTCAGGAATATACCAGAAAATTTGGGGAAATGAAAGATGGCAGCATATTTGAGCAAAGGCTTACAGACACATACACAAAACCGTTTTAATGCAACGAATTGTGATGCCTGTATAAGAAATTTTACAGGCGTGGGATGCTTAAGCCGCCGTCTACCATAATTACCTGTCCGGTCGAGTAGGGAAGATCACCCCGTACAAGTGATGCCACGGCTTTCCCGACATCACCGGGCAAACCCCATGGAAATATTGCCTTTACTACCTGGTGGGAGAATAAAGGGGTTACCCCAATTTACAGAAGTTACAGGTTCGCTTTACGATTAAAGAATTTAGAAATGACACAAATTTTGGTTACCGATGCAAATATTCTTAACTGGCTACCCGGTGATATCATCGAAGAAGACTGGTATCCTATGGGTAAAATTCAGTTTAAGAAATGATGTCTGAAGTAACAAATACAGAGATTAATAAAAGAAAATAACCCGGATGATGAAGCATACAATTTTATTATTAGCCCTTCCTGTTATCCAGGCTATAAATCCTAATCAAACAGAAATGATTTCAAAATATAAAGTCCATAAAATCAGTATACAGCCTGAGATAAATGCAGTTTGGAATAAGATGCCCTGGAGTGAGATCGAGCCTCTTCTGATAAATCATTATATGGGAGATAAACCCGAACATTTTCCATTTACACAGGCAAAGATGGCGTATGATGATTCCGCGGTTTATGTTATTTTCAAGGTTGAAGACAGGTATGTAAAAGCCGTACATAACAAAACCCAGGGCCCTGTATATCTAGATAGCTGTGTTGAGTTCTTCTTTACGCCCGGAAGCGATATTAAAAAAGGATATTTTAATCTGGAGATGAATTGCGGAGGTACCATGTTATTTCACCATCAGAGGAAGCCCCGGACCAACCAGACATTATTCAGTGAGGATCACATACGGCAGGTGGATGTGGCACATACGCTTCCTGAAATTGTAGATCCTGAGATAGAAGAGGAAGTCACATGGGTGGTTGAATACAGAATTCCTTTCTCCATTTTAAGCAATTATCATTCTTTTACCACGCCTGAGGCTGGTTCAATCTGGCGGGCAAACTTTTATAAATGTGCTGATGAAACATCTCATCCACATTGGCTCACCTGGACACCTGTAGATTATCCCAGGCCAAATTTTCATCTGCCGCAACATTTTGGAAACCTCGAGTTTCAGGAATAGAAACAAGATCACTGATTTTGGAGCTATGCATTTAGTGGTTGCTCAACTATCTCCTCTTGTTCACGATCCCAGTACAATTTTTTCCCTTCGCGATAAGCGCGTGTAGCCATAACAATGCCAATAGAATGCCAGTATCCGGTCATGATATGTCCATTGGTTTCAGGGTTCCTGTCACGAATACAATCTATCCAGTTGTCAAGATGTGGTTTGCTGTCGTCACTTAGTAGGGTGGGAGCGATCTTGCCTTCAAATTCGGGTACGGTAATCATTTCGACCTCACCATTTTTTATCGCCTGTTTCAGGCCTTCATAAAAGTCGAATCCGCCGGGAAGGTTCAGGTGTTCCGGAATCAAAAACCACCGGGGAGAACCTTCCCCACCATGGGCAAATAATGTACCTTTTTTACCACGAATAATCGTATGGTCGCCAAATTTATTTGCATAGTTTGATTCATAAGAATAGAGAAATTTCTCCTTCTCAAAGGTGGCCAACGCCTGGAATGTGTCAGGGTTTTCCCGAATATCAGGCCATCCGAAAATACCTCCATTCGCCACCATCGAATCCGGGATAGCAGTATCTGTATAAAAATGAACGAGGCCTATACCATGACTCATCCACTGTGATGTTATTCCGCCGGAGTAATTTTTATAAATCCTGAACTCAAAATACTTCCATGGATCGAAAGGCTCGTATGGTTTCCCGAGCAACCACCGGTTCCAGTCAGTATCTTCCTCACGAATGGAAGCCGCATCCGGATCATCCGGATCATGCCAGCGGTGATTGTTATCGTTCCAGCACTGATCAATTTTGGTGATTTGTCCGAGTTTACCTGATCTTACAATATCCCTGATTTTCCGATGTATTGGTTCACTAACCCATTGTGAACCCATCTGGACAATTTGTTTTGAATTCAATACAGTGTCACGTGCGAGTTTAGCTTCCTCTATATCCTGTGCCATTGGTTTTTCACAATAACAATCCTTACCTGCCTGGACAACTTCGGCCAGGATTTTAGCATGTTGGTGGTCACCGGTGGCGATCATGACTGCATCCACATCCTTATCTTTCAGCAGCTCTTCTGAATATTTGTATTGTTTAACCCTGGTATTGAACTTATCGAAGCAGTCAGTGGCTGCTTTTTCTCTGTTTTGTTTCCAGATATCACATACTGCAATTGCATGC
>DAOWJB010000203.1 GCA_030640625.1 Bacteroides sp. | reverse complement strand
ATTTCAAGTGTTTGGTCTGTGGGCATGAGGACAATGCTGATGTAAATGCAGCAAAGAATATATTAACCGTCGGGCAGACGGGGATGGCCTGTCAAGCGAACCGCATTAGCGGTCGGCAGCAGGAACCTGCAGGAAACCGCGAGGAAGTACTGTCCCAGGCTTCTTGAAGCCTGAGGAATCCCTTCCCTTAAGGAAAGGGAGGATGTCAATGACCCTGAAAGACCCGTAGGCTGGTTTGAGATAAAGGGAAATACTGAAAACCTCGAGATAAAACTTGTTCCTCCAAAATATGATTCAGAGAGTACTGCAATCAATAAAGTGACGGGTGGCAAGGATCTGAGGCTACTGGGATATCCGGCAGGCGAACTGGCTGAAACTCAAAATACGCTGGATTATGTCCAGGAAGGCTGGGAAGGATTCAAGTACAGGGTACACTGCAAACTGGAAAGATCGGAGGGCAAATTGCTGGGATGCTGGAGCATTTCTTCCCATTACCCTGACAGGGAACCTGCGATACACGCCTCCGGAACAGTTGAAGACGCCTGGAATAAAGGTTACAAGGCAAGCCTGCAAAATCTTTTTACATGGTGGGATGGATACTGGTCAAGGTCCTCGGTGAATCTTCCCGATACGCTTCTGGAAAAACAGTGGTACCTGGAAATGTATAAATTTGGTGCTGCCGCGCGCAAAGGTGCTCCTCCCATTAGCCTGCAGGCCGTCTGGACTGCCGATAATGGTAGATTGCCTCCCTGGAATGGAGATTTTCATCATGACCTTAACACCCAGCTGAGCTACTGGCCTGCTTATAGTGGGAACCACCTGGACCTGGAAGAAGGATTCCTTGACTGGCTGTGGATGGCCCGGGAAGAAGGGAAAAAATTCACCAGGTGGTTTTACGAGGCGGAAGGTCTGAACATTCCCGGGGTAACCACACTGACGGGAGAACCCATGGGTGGATGGATCCAGTATTCCTGTAGCCCTACAATTTCAGCATGGCTGGCCCAGCATTTCTATCTGCACTGGAGGTACAGCCTGGATGAGACATTTCTTAAGGAACGCGCCTATCCGTGGTTGAAGGACGTGGCCCTGTTCCTCGACCAGATTGCGGTAAAAAATGAGGATGGAAAAAGGAAGTTACCCATCAGCTCGAGTCCTGAAATTTATAATAATTCAAGGGATGCATGGTTTGGTGAAACCACCAACTATGACCTTTCATTGATCCGGTTTGTCTATACCAAGGCTGCAGAACTGGCAGATGAATTGGGTCTTGAGGCAGAAGCTGACCGGTGGAAAAGCATCCTTTCTGAATGGCCAGAACTAATAGTGGATCCGGTAACAGGCCTGATGTTCGCTCCGGACTTTCCATACGACGAATCACACCGCCATTTCTCTCATCTGATGGGCTTTCATCCCCTGGGACTGGTAGACCTGGCCAAGGGAGAAAAGGACCGGGACATCATCGTCAATACACTCAGAAACCTAGAGAAACATGGTACGGACTGGTGGTGTGGTTACAGTTTCAGCTGGCTGGGCAATCTCTATGCCAGGGCAAATGAAGGAGAGAATGCGGCAGAAGTACTCAGAACATTCGCAACCTGTTTCACCCTTCCAAACAGTTTCCATGTGAACGGGGACCAGTCCGGGACAGGTTTATCAAAATTTACATATCGCCCATTCACACTGGAAGGTAATTTTGCATTCGCTGCTGGAATTCATGAAATGCTTTTACAGAGCCATACGGGGATCATTCAAATTTTTCCGGCCATTCCGGATTCATGGGCGAAAGTTGGTTTCAGGAACCTGCGAACAGAAGGGGCCTTTATTATATCTGCTAAAAGGGCAGGCGGACTGACAGCAAAGGTGAAAATAGAGGCTGAAAAATCCGGTTCCCTGTCCCTTGCAAATCCATTTGCTGGAAGGCCATTTACTATCTCTGGAAAACCCGCGGATGATGCCATGACCGGCCAGAAAATTATTGACCTGGATATGGAAGCAGGGGAAGTGGTCATCCTGCAGGGAATCTGACGTGAAAACATCACAGGCAAACCTGATGATCTAGGAAATCCAACTGATTAAACTGGCATCTATTTTTTACCCACTTTTCTTAAACCTTTTATAGATCAGGATCAGCAAATTCAAGCGGAGCAAAATAAATATTATGCTTTGTCCAGATTTTAAGCAGATATGGCAATACTGCTTTAAATCTGCCGTAATCCTTATTTTCCTTCATTGTCCATCCCACCTCTGAATAGGCGGCTATGCGGGGGAATACCTGAAAGTCCATATTTCCGATTGTGGGTATCCATTCTCCCCACATCTGACAGCCCGTACCAATAATTTTAGCGTGGTACTCAGCTCCGAGTCCGTCGGGTACAGGTTCAAAGAGGTAGGCATCTTTCAAGGAAATTGACTTATAATCATAATCCAGGTAGGTTGAGGAATGAAGTGAATTGACAATTTGATAACCTCTGCTGGCGGCATTTTCCGCCAGCTTGATATCTCCTTTCCAGAAATGAATGATGGTTTCTCTGGCCAACTCCTCCCTGGTTTCGGTATCCGTTTTATCCTGATAATCGTGCAGCTTATGCCCCATGATTTCATTCCAGCCCATCATTCTCCTGCCTTTGGTTTGTAGATACCGGGAGATTGAATTTGTAAAATAGATCTGAAGATCGGCGGGTGTCTGCAGGTTTTTTTCTGCCATATAAGCCCGGACGGTTTCACTTCTTTTCCAGTTGTCATATCTTACTTCATCACCGCCAATGTGAATGACTTTGGACGGGAAAAGGGTCATTACTTCGTCCAGTACATCTGTTAAAAACTTATACACTTTTGGATCTGCCACATTATAAACATCCTTTCCTACTCCGAAAACGACCGGTACTTCAATACGCTCTCCCGAAGTCCCGAGCCAGGGATATGCAGCAATGGCAGCAGTCGAATGCCCCGGCATCTCAATTTCAGGAACAATTGTAATATGTCTTTCAGTGGCATAATCCACAATTTCCCTGATTTCATCCTGCGTGTAAAATCCTTCATGCGGTTCCCCTGATTGAACAGGGCTTTTCCACTTCATGGGTCCGATCTGTGTGCTTGTCCTTTTCGAACCGATTTCGGTCAGCAGTGGGTATTTTTTAATTTCGACTCTCCAGCCCTGGTCATCCACTAGGTGCCAGTGAAACACATTCATCTTCAACATAGCCATCTCATCCAGCAACTTTTTCACCTGTTCTTTTCCTTTGAAATACCGCGCTTCATCCAGCATAAAAGCACGCCAGGCAAAACGGGGCCGGTCTTTGATTTTCACAATGGGCAGTAAGCAATCACCATCAGGTGTCTTACCTGCCAGGATCATTTGTCTTATGGTTTGAACGCCATAAAAGATCCCAGTTTCATTTGATGCCCTGATCGTAATCCCTTTTCTATTTATTTCAACTGTGTAACCCTCCATGTCAGATTCAGGCTTCATGTCTTCTAATTCCAGCTTAAGAAACGCTGAGTTTGTTTTTACAGGGGAAGCTATTAACCTTAATCCTGCATCTTCAAGAATGGTTTTTGTCGTATAGCTTACCATTTCATCCAATTTCGGAGTATTCCCGAATATCTTTATCTCATTATTCAGGTTCAAATGGCCTTTTGCAAATTCGTATTGATTGGGTCTGGGGCTTACCGCCAATTCGGTCTTCTCCAACCCCCCTTCATTCATTTTTTCAAATGACCCGGTGGAAGGCTGGCCCAAGGCCAGGGCTGGAATAATGCAGTTTAGCAGCAGCTGGATTGTCTTTTTCATAGTGATTTCTAAATAGTTAATGTGACCAATTAATTAATTCTGATTCTGAAAAATAAGGTTTTCTTTGATAGCTTTCAAAAATTATAGGATCCAAAAGAAGGTGATAATCCCCATCTAATTAAGATTAAAATCCTGATTGTATCGCCGGGTATTCCTAAAATATTCTGTCCATTCTTTGCAGCAATTTCAAACTTAAATTATATTTACGTGACAAAAATTCAGTTCTTGTGGGACAATGTTATTTAATCTTTCAGTACATCAATAAAATCAGGTGGAACAGTGTTAAATGGAAGATGACTTGGGTAAATTCACGCTAACAATTTGCTCAAGTTTAATACAGGGGGGCGTACTTTATTTATGACTTAAAACCCTGTGCCCTCAAGCCTGAGACAAATAACCAAAACGCAAGAATATTTTTGCACAGAAGTGCAGTAATTAATTTTTAATAATAGTAAATAAAATGAGTTATTTAGAAGAGCTTTACTCGCTTGACCATAAAACAGCGGTCATCATTGGCGGCGGCGGTGTCTTGGCTGGCTGCATGGCGGAAGGACTGGCAAAAGCAGGCGCCGATATAGTCATTCTCGATTTAAATTTAGAAAATGCCCGGAAAAAAGCTGATGAATTGAAAAAATACAAAGTTAAAACATCAGCAATTATGGTGGATGCTTCCAGCAAAGCCGATCTGGAAAACGCAGCAGAACAGATAGTAAAAGAATTCGACGCAGTAAATATTTTAATCAATGCACCTGGAATAAATTCCGCCACCCCTTTTCTCGAGATTGCTGAAGAAGAATACGAGAAGATTATGAATGTCAATCTAAAAAGCATGTTTTTGTCCTGCCAGATATTCGGCAAAAGAATGATTGAGCAAGGCAGCGGGGGGAGCATCATAAATATTTCTTCTGTCTCCTCGGGACCGCCGTTATCAAGAGTTTTTACCTACAGCCTGTCAAAGGCTGGTGTGAATAATATCACCCAGTTTCTATCCAAAGAATGGGCAGCACATAAAATAAGGGTGAATGCCATTGCGCCCGGATTTTTCCCTGCAGAACAGAATCGAAAGATATTGACGAAAGAACGTATTGATTCCATATTTAATCATACACCAATGAACCGGTTTGGGGACCCGCAAGAATTAGTCGGCGCCACCATCTGGCTTGCATCGGAGAAAGCCTCTTCATTTGTTACCGGCGCTGTTATTCGCGTAGATGGTGGTTTTACTGCGATGACTATATGAACGAAAAAACTAAATTCAAATTTCAGCCTGTTGAAATTCAAAACGTCAGGTTCCGTAATCCGTTATACATAGCCTCCGGACCGACGACGCGTAATATTAAGCAAGTGATGCGGGCTGAAGAATGCGGCTGGGGAGGTGTTAGTTTGAAATTAGCCATAGCTCCGGAACCATACATTAACCGCGAACCACGCTATGGCTGGTTTGCGGATCAGGGGATATTTGCATTTACCGCAGAAAAACGGTTGAATCCCGAGCAATGTCTGGAACTTATTCAACAGTCCAGAAAACAAACATCTGACCTGGTTCTCATGGCAAATATCACCTATGCGGGTGATGAAGATATTTATACAGGCTGGGGAGGTTTTGCCAGACAGTGCGAAGATGCCGGTGCCCATATTATTGAGCTGAATATGTGCTGTCCCAATATGTCCTTTAATGTTGAACTTTCGAATAAGAGCAATGTATCAGGTCCAAGAACCGGTGCCAGCCTGGGGCAGGATGCCGAAGCAGTTGCTGCCATTACCAGAGCAGTTAAAGAAAGCGTATCCATCCCTGTTATAGTAAAGCTCACACCCGAGGGCGGGAATATTGCGAAGGTTGCCAGCGCTTGTTTTGAGGCTGGTGCTGACGCCGTTGGCGGTACAGCCAACAGGCTGGCGATCCCGCCGTTTGACATTTACAATCCGGCAGATTCACCGTTTCATCTTCAAAAGGAGTTAAGCCTTTCCTGCTTTTCAGGAGAAATTATCAAACCGCTTGGACTTCGGGATGTTTACGAAATGCGCAAATTAATCGGCCCGGGACCTGTTATCACCGGTACCGGTGGCATTCGAAATTATCGTGACGTCATTCAAATGGCATTTATGGGAGCTAATCTGTTCGGGATTTGCACGGAAACAATTATCTCCGGTTTTGACATTGTCCGGGATATGATAGACGGTATTCAGAATTACATGGCAGAAACCGGACATACCTCGCTGGATGAGTTTCGCGGCTCGATTGTAAACGAACTGCAATCGGCAAAAACTGTTACTTTAAGCAAAGGATATGCACAGGTCAAAGACCGCACGCTATCTGCGCCCTGTGTTGTGGCCTGTCCAAACTATGTTCCGGCACAGGGTTATGTAATGGCGGTCGCAAAACAAGATTTTCGCAAAGCATTCGATTTGATTACTACATCGAGCCCCTTACAGTCGGTGTGCGGCTATGCCTGCAATCATCCCTGTGAAACCGCCTGTATTCGTGGCAATATTGATGATCCCATTAGAATAAAAGAAACCAAGCGGTTTGTTCTGGAATACGGAAGGCAGAAAGGATGGACACCTGATCTGAATATCGCTGATAAGAAAGGTCATAAAATTGCTGTTATCGGTGCCGGACCTGCCGGACTTTCGACAGCTTTTTATCTGCAGCTTGCCGGCTACGATGTGACAATATTTGAGAAAGAAAAAGCAGCCGGTGGTTTATTGCGTTACGGCATCCCGCGTTTTCGCTTACCGGTCGGGATTATCGATTATGAAATAGAGATGATTGAGCAACTTGGTGTCCTTATAAAAACCTCGCAGGAATTAGGGAAAGACTACAGCATATCAGAGCTTAAACAAGATGGGTTTCAGGCGTTTGTCCTTGCGGTCGGTGCACCTCAAAGCCTGCCCTTAAATGTACCGGGTGAAACTGATGAAGCTGTTGGTGGTTATTACACAGCGGTAGAATTCCTGGAGAAAATTCAAAAGGGTGAAAATCCGGGCATAGGAGATAAGGTTGTTATTATTGGAGGTGGATT
>DAOWJB010000058.1 GCA_030640625.1 Bacteroides sp. | reverse complement strand
GGATGCTGCCAGTGTTCTAGCCAGCCATTCTGTGCACCTCCCGGGTCATCCGTTATCATAATGATGTCATTTTCCCAGGTCTTATAAAGATTATATCCTATGGTCCAGGTTATGGATCGTCTCAGGAGTGTGCGTATATCCTGAAAATTGAACATATTATTATAATCGTTGCCTATCCACACTGCACGTCCCCCAGATTTGTATATTTTAGCTGTTGCCTGTGGATAGGATCCCTGCATGACCAGGATTTCAGTACCCTCCAGAACCTCAACCCTTTGACGTTTCAAATGAATTCCATAATAAATGTCCCTGGTAGTGACCTCGTCTGCCTTGAATGGAGAATCAAGTCCTTCTGTCAAAAAATGCTCGCCTGCCGGTTTCATTTCTGCATTGCTCTCCCAGCTAGCGATATATTTCAAACCCAGTACGGACTGAATCTCTGCCTGGGAAATTCGATCCGATAGGGCAATCAAACCGATCCCATGATCTTTTACCATTTCCTGTATGATGGAATAGTCAGGATGTAATAATTTTTCACTTTGATTCACATCCCAGATAATGGTTCCATAGATTGGTCTTCCTTGCATATCCAAAAACATATGACGATCGAGGAATTGCTGATCCAGGCGAATGACATCAAAAGGAATGCCCCAGGATTTGAGCAGGATCATGAGCTGGTGAAAATCATGTGGTCCTGATACCTCGGGATAGGTGAAGTAACCGGAATACTCACCGGTTGGTACAGGCTGGCTAACCATGTAACTGGCAGGATCTTCCCATTGATCTCCAATAACAACCAGCACACGGAAAGGCCTCATAGTATGGCCCTCCGCTGCAAAGATCATGAGACAGATAGCCAATAAAATGACCGTTTTAATTAATTGCTTCATTTTTTATATTTTTTAATGATTAAAATCCGGACCTCGGTGGACGGAAGGCGCTTAATTCAACCAGGGGATTGAGATCAAAAGCCTTGCTTCGATCTGTTTCCGCTTCCTTCTTTTTACCAAGGCCCTCCAGTGCCAGTGACCGTGCAAATAATGATATTTCCTGGGCTGATCCAGTCATGTCACCAACCAGGGCTGTGAGCATCTTCTCATAAATCTTCTTTGCTTCCTGTTTCTTTTTTAATGCTTCCATTGCTCTGGCACGATAGAATTGGTATGCATTTCCATCCTCCACTTTATCAGCAACCACATGCTCATAATATTCCCGGGCTTCTTCTGTTCTGCCCAGTGCTTCCATTGCTTTCCCGATCTTGTATTTCTTCCGGGCATGGATTGTATTGGGTTGTTCAGCAACCTCAAGATTATCAGGATAGAGCAGTGATTGTTCATAATACCTGAGCGCTTCTTCGAAATCACCCTTTTCAAACTCACTATCTCCCTGTTTAATATTGCCCTGTACCCATAGCTGGTGAATACCATATTTTCCTTCCCAGGAGTTAAAATGGGTGCTGTTCAACAGGTTCAATGCATCACTGTTTCTTCCTGCCAGTACATAGAGCTCAATTAATTGTGAAACGGCTTGATTGTATTCCAGAACAACATCAATATTATCCTCAAAAAGGCCTGTCTGTTTATCATAAGGTATCTTCAGTTCCTTATTGATCAATCCCAGTTCAACTATTGCCTGGCCTGCAGACGGGTCCGCTTTAATTGCTGCCTGATATGCTGCCTGGGCTTTGTGCAGATCACCCTGTTCATGATATACCTGTCCAAGATTTCTCTGTGCAACTGCATTCAGAGGATCCAATACAACTGACCTTTCCCACTGTACAGCCGCCTCCTTTAAACGTGTACTCTTTTTCAGCAGGTTACCCAGAAGATAATGTGCCAGCGCATCATCAGGATTTTCTGATAATACCCATTCAAGTACCGGGAAGGTCTCCGGGCGGTACGGGAAACAATATTCCGGGTTCACCCCGGAAGCCTTCTTTTGCAACAAACTGGCGTTCTCAGATTGCCCCATCAGGTAATTATAATAAGCCTGGTAATAATATACCAGTGGCGAAACAGTCACTTTCCCGGATTTACCGGCAGGCAATTCAAGCACATTAATGGCATCTGTATAATTACCGCAGCGAGCGAACCGTATAGCCAGTTCTATGTGATTATCATTATCGGCCCGGGTCAAATCCAGTAATTCGTCCTGTAATGCCTCCAATGCTGCATCTTCAATACCTGAGGAGGCAGCTGCAGTCACCTGCAATTGTTTTGAGAAAAAATCCAGCGGATCGGTCAATTGATTTGCCCGGGATACCTCCAGGGCTTTATCGGATCTTCCCATGCGAATTAAAATCAATGCTTTAACAGCATGGGCCTGTGAATTGTTACCATTGCTTCTGATACTATTATCAATATGTTCCAATGCACGGTTCAGCCGATTTTGTGAAGCCATAAGTTGTGCAAGTTCAAAATGAGAGATAGCATACCATTCCTGGCTGTAACCGGCCCGGTTAAGGCATTTTTCAGCATCTTTCAGATCTCCGAGGCGAATTTGCGTCAATCCTTTGTAATACCATGCTTTGAAAAAAGTCTCATCACGTTCGATAGATTTATTAAAATATTCCAGTGCTTTGTCATATAATCCGTTTTTAAGTGCCATTTCACCCAGTGAGGCATTGGAGCGGATGTCACCGGGATCTCTCCCGAGAGCCTCCTGGAAATATAATTTTGCCGTTCCAAAATCATCATGCCTGTAAAACCTGTCGCCATAAATGAAAAGCATGTCCTGTGAATTTACCTTATCGGGATCAGGGGGAGCTGCTTCAGCTTCAGGAAACGGAGGGTGTTTGGGTTTTGCATGACTGAATGCCAGCAAGGTATCTCCACCGGATGAAAGTACGGTCATTTTCAGCTTGTAGAGGTCAGTCATGCCTGAGCCTGTTGCTACTCCAAGAAACGGATTTGCAGGATCTGCATCTGTTTTATAATTAAATATTTCTTCACCATCATATAACACAATTATTTTTGCATCCTGGTTCAACCCCGTGGGTGACCATCCGAATAAAGCTTTTCCATCACTTAATTCTAAATTAACCGAGCCTTCAAGATTGGCATAATCGAAGACACCTATATCCTTTACCGGGAACCAGAAATGGCTGAAAATTTTAGTTTCACCCGGCATAATCCAGAACGGGCTGGGTTGATTTTCTGAATAAGCCCCTGCCTGTGGTTCAAAATATGGCAGGTCCCCATCTGTCAGAATTTTTTCCCACAGGCGTCCTGCCGGGGCTGTTCCCCAGGTCCAGAGTTTCTTTCCTCTTACAATGTTATGATCAGCAACATGTACCATGCCCGCCTTCTCTTCCGGACTATAGCCTCCGAAAAAATCCGATGCTGATTCCACTGCAAAATAACTTGTTGACCCAGGGGTATTTTTCCAGTAACTAATATCAATACCCTTGTTAACAGGCCAGCGGAAAAATCCATGGTAGGCATGTCCGGTCATTATTTCCCCGGGAATAACCGCCTGGTAGTTAAGGGTTGCTCTGACGGCACTGGTAGCCCAATACTGGAAACTCTGTATAAAAGGTGTGCAATTTTCAAGCCTGATCCTGGTCTCTACCCAGTTCCTCCCGGGATGCACTGTAGTTCCCACCGACCATCTCATTCTTTTAAGTCTTTCAATCTCACCCACCCAGATGGTCTTTGAGCCATCTTGATTTTCGGTAATGGTCCAGTCCGTATCCCTGAATCCACTGGGACGATGGCCTATCGGGAAATTCCATTCCACACCCCCCGATATCCAGGCTCCCGTCAGACTGACCAATCCTGGTTTTATTACCTTTTGATCGTATAAAAACTCGTATGCGTTGGTTTTATCCTGTGCACCATGGAGCCTCCCGCCCAGTTCAGGAAGTACCAGGGCTTTCACATACTCATTTTCAACATACAGGGCATTGTAAGTTCTCGTACCTCTTTCATTTGTCAACCTGTCCGTCATCGTATAGGGATAGGAGTAAAATCTCCAGTTTGGCATTATCTCAGGTTCCCTGACGCCGTAAGTTGGCAAAGTAAGGGGCTTCTGGTATACCTGCACCTGTCCGTATGTCGGAGAAGTTAATAATACCAATAAAGCCATACATGATATATACCTTATTACATTCATCTTAGTTTATTTTAAGGACAATTTTGTGTTCCGGTCCGGTTACTCCAAATTTATTAACGCTCCTTGCCTTCAGGTGATTCTGTCCCTTGTGAAGTTCCCAGGACAGTATCGGTTCTGATGTTTGCCAGTCCCCATTATCAATCGAAACTTCAAACCTTTCGAAATTGGGAGTATGTGTTTCCATCTGTACCTTTAAAGAAGTATTTCCATTATCATAAAGATGAATATATGCCTGGTTAAGGGTCCAGAAAATATCACCATTCCGGCTTGTCCTGGTCCCAATCCTGTCCCGCACATCCGTTTCTCCCCGGTATTGCCATGCTATGTTCTCATTATACTCATCTTCAACGATCAGGTAATCAAAATTCCACCAGGTAAAAGGAATTTCAAAAAAGTTATTTCTCGATTTATAGGCTATCCATTCGTAACCCTCCTGGCGATACTGATAGGCGCCATCCCTGTCACGTCTTTCCAGGGTAACCTTCTCGGCCCTTTGTTCTGTTCCAAAAACCATTTCCATATCCACACCACCATTGCGGTAGAATTCCCTTCTGATTTCATTGCTGTTGAGCGGGATGGCTGTTCCGCTAAGGCGAAAATATGAGTTCCGGCTGGGATCAATCTGCATCCATTTGCGCCAATAGTTGGACCAGACATCGAGGGTTCCGTGACCAACAGAGGTTATTTTCCTGGCGGTAAAACCCAGGGAACAATACATCTGCATCAGTGTAAAAGACATATAAGTGCAATAAAATGTCTGGCCATTTAATCCATGATAAAGGACCTGTAATGCCTGCGGCATTATCGGAGGGGGTGAGCCAAAAGGTACATGGTTCACAAGCCATTCATTGAGAAGCAATATTTGTTCAAAGTCATTTTTCCCCGGTGCAATAATTTCATTCAGACTGTACTGATTCCTCAAGCGTTGCAGGTCAGGATTTTCAAATTTCTCGTAAAAGAAGGGATAATTCGACCTGACTATTGCCTGGTTGTCAATACCCAGACAGGTGATATTTGTCCCATCCTTTAACTTGAATTCATCTCCTGTTTCAATGTCCTTCAGCTCTCCTGGAATTTCTTCCGGTTCGGGACCGCAAAGGGCCTTATTAGCGGCAATTTTATCTTCTTTAATAGATCTGTGAATATCTGGCAATGAGGACTTTATCTCATCAATCTGCTTTTTAATCAGAGTTCCTTTAAACAACAGATGTCCGAAATTTGCTGCATCCATTGTTTTGATATCCATGGGAGTGGTATGGTAGCTTTCCTTGCTGTTAATATCCGAAAAAGAAATATTGAAGCCCCAGAATTCGCCTGCTGGACTCTGGCTGGATATTTTATGGGCGGGAATCCTGACCTCCGCGGAAAACCTGCCGCCATCCTGCTTTGTTTTGGCTGTCCATGGACTTGTCCATGATTCATCATTTACCCTCAGATCCTGTTTATGCCCTTCTGAGTCTATAATAAACTTATAATAGATTCCATGCAGGTGCTCTGGATCCAGTGTGATGGTAACATTGGGTGTACGGCGAAGATCATACTCATCACTCAGGTAACACTGTTTTAGTTCATGCTCATTATTAAATGCGGGTAAATCGAATCCAAAAATCAGGTTTTCTCCATCAAATACCACGAGGACTTCAGCATTGATCGCTGATGGTTTGGTTTGTTCCGTACGATAGAATTCTTTAATCATACATGCATCTGACCAGCTTTGCTCTTCGAGCCTGCCATCTGTATTAATCTCATCTGAAATGGTGGGAACTTCATATATGATGGCGCTGGCAGGATCCTTGATCAGCGTCCAACTAACCATAACAAAAATGGAAAATATGGATAGCAAAATTATGTTTCGTATTCCTTTCAAAATTTATCTGGATTTACTGATTAATGCTTGTGCCAGGATTGATATCGAATCAATTACTATGCTTTGTCCAATCCTGGTTTCATGGATGGCAAGCGGGATTTCTGAACAGCCCAGGATAATCGCCTCTGCTCCTTGCTGTGTAAGCAATAAGGCAACCTCTAAAAGATCTTGCCTGGATCTGTTGCTTACCGGATCAGAGAATGCCTTGATGCCATATTCCTTATCATAAATAGCCGGATGGACCAGGCTTTTTTGTATACTCTCTTCCGGATATATGGCTTCAATATTATGGGCCGAAAGAACACTGGTATATACTTTTGACAGGTATGTTCCATTGGTAGCCAGTATCCCCGCTTTCCTGATCTTTGGGTAATGGAATGAAAGATGCTTGCCCACTTCTTCTATTAAATGAAGCAGTTCAATATTTTTCGGAATCCTTTCTGATATTTCATTAAAAATTACTGGTGAATGAGCCGTATTACAGGGGATACCAATGATCTCTGCTCCAGTGGAAGCCAGCATCTTGATGATCTCCCCGATAGCAATCCCTGGATTTTCTTTAACTTCTCCCAGCAGGAACATGGTCCGGTCAACCACCTTACGAGGAATGGATACCAGGGCCACAGGCAAATGGTCCTGATCGGTTCTGGCTTCCGAATGTTTATATATCTTCCTTAACAGATCAATTCCGGCGAACGTTCCTACTCCTCCAACTATACCGATCATTTTGCTCATTAATAACCCATCTTTTGTGACCGATGCGATTTATTATCTTTTAACCGCTTTCCCATAGACCTCTATCCAGTCAACCCGGGAGCAGGCTGCACTGCTTCCACCTGCCATCAGGTCTGTAAAACCGATTTCATCAACTTTTGAGAGATCCGGATCATCAACAGGTTTTTGTTCCGTGATGGTTTCAATATCCAGGGTATACCATTTGATATCCCCGATATTGAATTCATGAATCCTCCAGTCACTGGAGCGACAATCAGACTTATCGCTGACCAGCCATGTACCATCAGCCAGTTTCAGGAGAATGTGCAGGCATCGGAACCCGCTTTGCTTTGTCCTCCATTTGATTTTGGCGAACTCGCTGAGATCAACAAATGATCCAGGGTCCTTCAAGGTCAGTGCCCAATTTCCCTGGCACATTCCAGACCATACATAAAAAGGATCATCAATGGGATGATCATGATTGCTTTTTCTCATACTATCAATGGCT
>DAOWJB010000110.1 GCA_030640625.1 Bacteroides sp. | reverse complement strand
CCATCAAAGATACCACGCTGAGTGAAAACAAGCCAGAAAACTCCATACTCGGTAGGATTGAACATGGACTTCAACTGGCAAAGGGGGCCATTACCACATCCACTTTTTTCGAGGTTGGATCCGGACTGGAATCCAGCAGGGAGTACTCATACCTGGAGGTTGCACCCGGACAGGGAGTATATCAATGGATAGATTATAACCAGAACGGCCTGAAAGAATTAGATGAATTTGAGGTCGCTCAGTTCCAGGACGAAGCCAGGTTTATCAGGATCTTCTTTCCCTCCAGCGACTTCATGACGGTTTACAGCAATCAGTTCAATCAAACAATCAACCTAAATCCTGCCCGGGCCTGGAAGACAAGGGATGGTTTTTATAAGGGAATATCTTTGTTTTCCAACCAGTTCGCATATCGTATCAACCGGAAAAATACCAACAATGATATCCTGAAAAACCTGAATCCTTTCTTTACCGACCTGAATGATCCTGACCTGGTTACCATATCTACCTCCATCAGGAACAATCTTTCATTCAATAAGACAGGGAAAGTGTTTGGGCTTGATTATATATTCCAACGGAACCTGAACAGGACCTTGCTTGCAAATGGATTCGATACACGTACCATAAAGAGTCATGGCCTGCGTGCAAGGATCACCATCAATGATCAAACTTCCATTATCAACCAGTTTGATACCGGTGACAGGGCCTTTACATCTGAATTTCTCACCAGCAAGGATTATGATATCGATTTCATTTCAAATAAAATCAGCACCCAGGTTCAATTTTCCCAGGCTGTCAGACTGGTGGCTGACTATGGCTATAAAAACCAGGTGAACAGGCTGGATGTTCAGAGGTCGAAAGAACATAATCTTGGGACTGAACTCAGGTACAGCATTCTGAACAAAGGGATACTGACCGGCCGGGTGAATTATGTCCACCTGGATTACAATGATGACCCGGCATCCCCGGTAGGATATGAGATGCTGCAGGGACTGCTGCCCGGCCATAACGGAACCTGGAACTTGCTATTTCAGCGAACCATTACCGGGGGGATAGAAGTAAATCTTGAATATGCGGGCAGGGTATCCGAAAACCAGTCCGTCATTCATACAGGTGGATTATCGGTCAGGGCAAATTTCTAGAAAACAGCAGTTCAGTCGTCATGAACATCCTCAATCTGTAAAGATCTTCGATCCATCGGGCTGGTACTGATATTTGATCGTGATGTCTACATAATCGGAAAGAGACCCTGTCCGAGCCTGTATATCCTTGATCCAGATCTTGGCAAATTTTTCAGCGGTGGTTTGGACTGTCCATACCTGGTTCACCTCAATGCTATCTGCCTGCGGTTGAAAACCCTGGGCAGTCACTTCAGAATAATTGTTGAAGTAAGCCTCCGCATCTGCAGCGTTCGAGAAAGTCCCGTTTTTATGAAATGCATCTACCTGATTGGAACTCTGCAAAGTAATATCCTGATTAAAATCATTATAGATGGCAGCAAGATCCGGTTGAACACTGCTGTTTGGCGGAAAGATGGATATCTGCCCATCCTCAAACGTAAATCCATAATAAGAATATGACTGACCGGATAGCAATAATTCAGAACTCAGCATAAATTCTCCACTATACTTCGGATCCTCTTTTTTCTCACAAGAAATACAAATCCCCGTCAATACTGCCAATACCACCATTACTACACTTATCTTTCTCATAATTTATCCTTTAAAACGCGGTTAAAAACAGGTCAATATCCCTTGAGGGGATATCGAAATGGTTGCCTATGAAATTATTCGTAAGGATCCCATTGAATATATATACTCCGTTCCTGACACCCTTGTCATCCTTTAAGAATTGTTTTAATCCACCGGACTCTCCCATTTTTTGCAACAGCGGTGCGAATACATTGCTGATGGCGATCGAAGCTGTACGGGCCACCCTGGAAGGAAGATTGGGCACACAAAAATGAATTACATCATGTTTGGTAAATACCGGATCCACCTGTGTCTTACACTCTGAGGTTTCGATGCAACCTCCCTGATCAATACTGATATCCACAACAACCGAGCCTTTCTTCATCTGTTTCACCATATCCTCTGTAACAATATAACGTGGCCCCAGTTCAATCAGGTACATTGCACCAATCAAAACGTCTGCTGACCTGAGGGTTCGTTCCATTACCTGCCTGTGAAAAACCGAAGTATAGATCCTTTGTCCGATATTATTTTGCAACCTGTTGAGCCGGTGTACAGAACTGTCAAATACCTTCACCTGGGCACCCAGTCCAAGAGCTGCACGAACAGCTGATTCTGCTGCGGTGCCTGCTCCGATAATTACCACTTCCGCCGGGGTGATCCCGGAAATCCCACCAAGCATTACTCCCTTCCCGCCATGAAAATTGCTTAAATATTCGGCGGCGATGAGTATGGATGTATTTCCGGCTATGGTGCTCATGGAACGAACCACCGGGTAACAATTATGCTCATCTTTGATATTCTCAAAGGCTATGGCAGTTACTTTCTTCTTCATCAGCTGCTCGACGAACTGTTTGGTCTGGCTATTCAGATGAAGGGATGAAATGACCACCAGCCTTTCACTGAGCAATTCAATTTCTTCCAGTGATAATGGAGCTATCTTGAGGATGATATCTGCTTTGTAGATGGCTTCCCTGTTATCCAGAATAAAGCCACCCAGTTCACTGTAATCCGTATCCGAATAATTGGCAGCATTACCTGCCCCTGACTCGATCAATACCTCATGCCCGGTATTCACCAGCTGGTCTACAGCCTCCGGGGTCAGGGCCACCCTGCTTTCATATTTCTGGCTTTCCTTGGGAATGCCAATGGTGAGTTGTTTCTTGCTCTTCCCGACTTCAAGCATCTCTTCCTGAGGCATCAGGCTTGCCCTGCCAAAAGTGAATTGTGAATCGGATGTATCCTGGGACACCATACTGATTATCCTTTCATTGATTTGGGGTGGTCAAAAATAACATAATTCACCATCATAGTCAAGTTTGTATGCATGAACTTAAGCTTCCACGTCCATTGTTCTTTCGTCATTTTCAGCAACATGCAGTGTAATATTGACCGTTTCCGGAGGAAGAACAGAGACTACTTTTTCAGGCCATTCAATAAAACAATATTGACCACTGTAAATATATTCCTCATAACCGATGTCAAAAGCCTCTTCTACCTGTTCTATCCTGTAGAAATCAAAA
The DNA here is from genome assembly GCA_030640625.1 of Bacteroides sp. Lineage (GTDB taxonomy): Bacteria > Bacteroidota > Bacteroidia > Bacteroidales > SM23-62 > SM23-62. Next base: position 12,846 of record DAOWJB010000110.1, on the reverse strand, counting down.
TGATATACGGAATCACCTGCCCCGGCACGATATTCATGAATCAATCCGAAAGAAGGAGAACTGGTAATATCTGTTACCTGCAAAACCCGGCACAGTGCTTTGATCAGCGTGGTTTTTCCTGCTCCCATTTCTCCATAGAAAGCAAATATCCTATTGTCAGGAAGTGAACTGAGCAACTCACGGGCAGCATTCTCGATGGATGCCAGATCAGGTATGCTGATGTGGAACATTGGGATTTCAGGATTTACTTTGGACTGAGGATTACCAGCGGCAGCAGCATTTCTTCCATGGAAATGCCTCCGTGCTGGAAGGTATTCCTGTAGTAGTTCACGAACTGATTGTAATTGTTCGGATAAACAAAGAAGTCATAATTTGTCGCAAAAATATAGGTCGAGCTGATATGGGATTTTGGCAGGTGGATCTGGTTGGGATTTTTGATCTCGAATACCTCCTCTGGTTTATAATTCAGGTTCTTCCCCTGTTTATATCTGAGATTTGGCGTTGTTTGCCGGTCCCCGATCACCTTCACCGGGTTATTCACACGGATGGTACCATGGTCTGTCGTCAACACTACCTTGATATTCAGTCCGGATAGTTCCTTAAAAAAATCAAACAGATGGGAATGTTCAAACCATGACCTAGTCAAAGACCTGTAAGAAGGCTCATCATAAGCCAGTTCCTTGATCATTTCCAGTTCGGTACGGGCATGAGAAAGTATGTCTATAAAATTAAAAATGACGGCCGTCATGTCAAAATTCATCAGGTTTGATGTGTTTTCCACAAGCTTCTTCCCCCCCCTTGAATGGTTCACCTTGTCATAATGAATCCGCAATGACAGCCCCATTCGCTGGATTTGGTTCTCAAGCAGATCTTTCTCTTTCAGGTTTTTTCCTCCTTCTTCTTCCTCATTTACCCACAGCTGAGGATATCGTTTCTCTATTTCCATTGGCATTAAACCGGCAAACATGGCATTCCTGGCATACTGCGTGGCCGTCGGCAAGATACTGCAGACGATTTCTTCTGATTCTACGGTATAATATTCTTCGATCAGGGGCTGCAGAATTTTCCATTGATCAAAACGCAGATTATCGATCACGATAAGGCATACTTTCTCACCCTGCTGAATAAATGGCAGGACTTTTTCCCTGAATATGCCAGGTGACAGCAAAGGTATTTCCGGGTCTTTCCCTTCGAACCACGAGTAATAGTGAGTCTTGATAAACTTGCTAAATCCGATATTGGCTTCAGCCCGCTGCATACTATGGATCTCCCCCAAACCATCATCCATACTGGATTCCAGTTCCAGGTCCCAGTAAGTCAGTTTCCGGTAGACCTCCACCCAGTCACTGAAATGATAGGCTGTATTGATCAGCATCCTGACCTGGGCAAACTCTGACTGGTAAGCGGAAGTTGTATGTTTGGTAACCAGCCTCTTGGTATCAATATTTTTCTTTATGGAAAGAAGTATCTGGTTCGGTTTTACCGGCTTTATCAGGTAATCATTTATCTTGGCACCGATGGCCTCATCCATGATATCTTCCTCCTCGCTTTTGGTGATCATGACCACCGGGAGCCCAGGATTCAGTCCTTTAATCACATTAAGCGTTTGCAGTCCGCTCATCCCCGGCATGTTCTCATCCAGCAAAATCAGGTCGATATTCTGTTCCCTGACCAGTTTAATGGCCTCATCTCCATTACTGGCAGTTAATACATGATAACCCTTCTCCTGAAGAAACAGGATATGTGGTTTCAACAGATCAATTTCATCATCTGTCCATAAGATCTTAATTTCCTTCACCATTGCTGTAATGCTTCCTGAAAAACAACCAATACTTATCTGGGACTTTATCGCTGAGCAGGGTTTCAGCGTTACCCTCGGATATGATAAACGTTCTGTAATTTACCCCTTGCAGTGTACTGCTGATGGTAAGATTCCTTCTAACAAGCTCAACATACTCACTGGCATCAGCCATGTCAGGAAATTGCTTTACATAAATGGCAATTTCTCCTTCATCCAGTGTTTCATCAACGATATCAAACGTATTATTGGGAAAATTATCAAGGTTCAAGTTAATGAATTCAAACTTGAGTTGATTAATGTCCACACGGTTATTTACAAATAAACCGTAGAAAAATATACCGCTTGTATCTGGACTGTAAATTTCTTCAGCCTCTATCTTTTGTGTTTCTGTTTTAACTTCCTGGTCAGTATTCAATATGTAAGCCAGTATCATGCCGGCCATATCGGAGACCTGTTGATCAGTAGTAGAGCCTGCCAGGCTGTCCAGTGCCTGGGTAAATACCAGGATGTCCTCCGTTTTTCCTATGGCCAACACCTTCAATAACTGGAACTTGGGAACATTGGGGTCGTCTGTATAACGTACCAGGGCTGTATCCACATCCCGGATCACCTGGTGATAATTCCCTTGCTGGTACATTTGATAGGTACGTTCATAATAATAATTCACCTCATTTTCCTTTGCCAGTAGTTCTGCTGCATAATTCGGATTGGTCAGGAGTTGAGCAGGCTGGCTTTCGGGGAACTCCCGGATAATCGATTGTTTATATACATTGGCCAGTTGCATGTTGTTCTCCTCATTGTAGATGAAGTATAAGTTGTAGTATGAACTCAGGGTATAATCATTCCCGGGATACCGGTCCAGCAGATCCGTATAAGCATCAACTGACCTTGGAATATCTCCCAGATCATTTCTATAGATGGTGCCAACATTAAACAATGCATCCATGATCCTGGCGTTGGAAATTTGCATCATGGAATCATTCAGCGGGACATCCTGAAGATAGAATTCCCTTGATTTATTGCTCAATACTTTCTGTTTCTCCGCTAAAACACCAGTCGAGTCAACTCCCTCTTCCCCTACTTCCGCCTCAAAACTGATCTCCCTTTTATTGGACCTTCTCCAGTTATCTTCCAGCTTCCGGTTCCCCCATTTCATCCTGAATTCAGGCTGTCCAAAGCTCTTGGCTGCCTGGTTATAAAAGTACCATCCCCCGCTCTGGTCGGCAGTATAACCAGTTCGCTGGCTCTGGTTCAGGGCCATACGGTTATACTGCTGGTCCTGCATTGCTCTCGCTTCTTCCTCCCTGGCACGCTGTTCTTCCAGTTGAAGACGGGCTATAATGCTATCGATGACGGCCAGTCTGGATGCCTCATCCAGTCCAGCCAGCATTTGCAGACTATCTTCCAGCTGTATGATTTGAAGGTTTTGAACAAGCAAGGATAAACTTCTGGTTTTTAGCATGAATTGATCATAATCCGGATATTCATCAGTTAAATAAACTGAAGCACTATCATAATAAGAATCAGCCAATTCATAATCCTGCCGTTCATAATAAATGTCGGCGATGGTAATACAGGTGGTGGTTTTCTGCTGGGTATTACTGATACTGTTAATAGAACTCAGCTTATATAAATCCAGGGCTTCATCAATATTTCCTTCCCTGAAAGCGACATTTCCCTGTGCATAATAGATCTGATCCTTGAATTCGGCATTTTTGTCATCTTTCAGCATCTTTCTTAATTCTTCCTTAATCTCTTTGGCATTATCAGACCCGGCCATGAAGACAGATGCCCGGTTGATCCTGGCATTAAAACTGAACTCATAGGAGGGGTTCAGTTTGATAACTTTCCTGTAGTATTCCGATGCCATAGTTGGATCGCCGGCTTCCTGGTGCAGCTGGGCAAGAATGTAACTATAGCGGATTCGCTGATCCTTTGTCTTTACATCTTTAAGGGCCTTGGTAAGTGGTTCAATGGCTTGTTCATATGCTTCCTGTTGCATATACAGATCCGCAAGGGTGGCATAGAGATCAGACCTGTGTTTGTCCGGAAATTCCACCGTGCCGGTTAAGACCTCCAGGATATCTTCAGCTTCATTGTATTCCTCCAGCATAATATGGGTACGCGCACGCCAGACCTGTGTCTCATATCTTACCTCATCATAATGGTACTCTGCCAGAACAAACTTAAATGTCTCGAGTGCAATGTGCAGATCATGCCTGTAAAGATATGCCTTGCCCATCAATAAATAGTTCCCCGGCACATAGCGGTTATATTCATTTTGTGCATAAAAGTCCTTCTGCTTCTGTGATTGCGGACCACCCTTATATTCAGGTTTTGCAGTAATGGAATGGAGCGTTATCACCTTGGTTGCCTTCTGGATGGCTCTTTCCATATCCGGGGCAATGGAAGAAGCCACGTTTTTATCAGTATAAAGGAAAAGGGGGAGAATTCTTGTAAAATCATTGGGGAATGCATCTTCCATCCTTTTTACACCCTTTTTAAAACTCTCATTGCCATTGAAGAAAATATTATACCTGGCTGTAATATTATGATATGTCCGCGTCGTGCTTGTATTTTTTTCCGTACTGCATGACGCTACAAGAAAAATGGCCAGAATGAGGCTATATTTAAGAATGTGCTTTCGCAAGCCGGTTCAGGTATATTAAAGTCAAACGTAAGAATCCCCGCACAATTGTGCAGGGATGGTCAAACTGATGCTGATCACAATATGTCTCACTACCGGACTAATCAATGGCGATCAATTCTTTCATTTCCGGTACTTCTTTCAACAGGGCCTGTTCGACACCAGCCTTCAATGTCTGGACACTGAACGGGCAACCATCACAGGCTCCATGGAGCTTTACTTTTACGACCTTATCATCCGTAACTTCTTCAAGGGTGATTCCGCCACCATCTGCTTCCAGATATGGACGGACCTTGTCCAGCGCCTTATTGATCCTGGTATTCAAATCATTTCTTTCTGTTTCCGTCATGATTATTTGGATTATGATTTAAACCTTTTTTATCTCTACTATTTTCGTTGGAGGCATTTCCGTATTTCTTCTTGCTATCTCCCTGATTACATTGTTTGCCAGTTTATCAAAAACTGCAGCTACAGGTGAGCCGGCATCCAGCACAATGGGTTTCCCCTGGTCACCTCCTTCACAGATCCCCTGTACAATTGGAATCTGTCCGAGCAACGGAACCTGCAATTTTGCCGCCAGTTCTTTACCACCATCTTTGCCAAAAATATGGTATTTATTATCCGGCAATTCCTCAGGCGTAAACCAGGCCATATTTTCTACCAGTCCGATTACGGGTACATTGATCTTGTCGCCCCTGAACATATTGATCCCCTTGAGTGCATCAGCCAGGGCTACCTGTTGCGGTGTAGTTACTATAACGGCACCTGTAACAGGAACTTCCTGCACCATGGTCAGGTGAATATCACTCGTCCCGGGCGGCAGGTCAACAAACAGATAATCCAACTCCCCCCACTGGGTCTGGCTGATAAACTGCTTGAGTGCACTGGTTGCCATGGGACCCCTCCAGACCACTGCATCTTCGGGATCTACAAAAAAGCCGATGGATAATAACTTGACTCCATAACTTTCCACCGGGATTATTAAGTCTTTGCCATCTTCTGCTATCACAGAAGGACGCTGGTTTTCCGCATTCAGCATCTTAGGGATGGATGGTCCGAAAATATCCGCATCGATCAGTCCCACCTTATGCCCCAACCGGGCAGTTGCAACGGCCAGGTTCACAGCCACAGTGGACTTGCCGACACCTCCTTTGCCCGAGGCAACGGCAATTATGTTCTTAACTCCAGGAAGGATCCTGTCCGCAGTGATCACTTCCTTTGCCTTTATATGTATATTGCCTTCGATCTCAATATCTTTCCCAAGATACTTGTGAATGGACTTGACACAGGCTTTCCGGACAGATGAAATAACCGGATCATTTGACCTTTCAAAAGTGAGGCTGAATGCGAGTTTATTTCCTTCTATCTGTATATCTGATACAAGGTTCAGGGAAATAATATCCTGGTCCTTGCCTGGGTATTTTACCTTACGCAATGCCTCCAATACCTGACTTTCTAAGATTTTCATGGCTCAAATTTACAATTATTATTCCAAAATTATTATGTTTATTTAGATTAATTCCGAGCATGGATCCCAAAACAAACTCCTGAAATTCACTACCCTGTCATCTTCAATCCCGATACCCTCGCTCTCGAGTAATTCCTGCATTACCCGGGGTCCTCCAAAATGATGTTTGCCGCTTAACATGCCTGTGCGATTGACCACCCGGTGCGCCGGGATAAAGTCCCGCTGGCTGTTTGCCTGGTTCATTGCCCAGCCCACCATCCTGGCGCCCTGGGGTGAACCGATGCACCTGGCAATGGCTCCGTAGCTGGTAACCCTTCCATATGGGATCATTCTTGCTATGTCATAAACCCTGGAAAAGAAATCCTCATTCTTCTCCTTTGGCTGGTTCCAGGATATCTTTTTCACGGGGGAGTCTGAATTTTAAATAATGAATTTTAAAACCTTCCACAATAAACTGCTTTTCATAAAATGTTTTTATACCATAAACCAGTTCAGGATTTTCATCACCATAAAGGTCATTTGTTTCATGTTCAATAGTAAGCTGGTTTAACCTGGCCAGTTCCAGGGTATACTCAAATAAAATGGGACTATCCGTTTTAAGGTGAATGATCCCATTATCTTTCAGGAATTTGCGGTAAAGGGTCAGAAAGCGTGCAGTCGTAAGACGTTTTTTATTGCGCTGTTTTTTAAGCTGCGGATCAGGGAATGTCAGCCAGATCTCATCAACTTCATCCTGCCCGAAAAAGGAATTGATAAACTCTATCCGGGTACGGATAAAGGCTACATTGGGGATCTTTTCCAGGTATGCTTTTTTGGCACCTGTCCAGATCCGTTCTCCCTTGATATCTATACCGATAAAATTGACTTGTGGGAAGCGTTCTGCCAGGCCAATGGTGTATTCACCTTTGCCGCAGCCAAGCTCAAGGATGATGGGATGATTATTTTTGAAATACCTGGAAGCCCAGTGGCTCTTATACTTAAAATCTTTGGTGAAAACCTCTTCGAAGTCCGGCTGGAAGACATTGTCAAATGTCTTCATCTCTTCGAATTTACTTAGTTTACCTTTGCCCACCCTGATTAGCAAATCTGTTTTATTCTACTTCAAGGATTCAATCCGTAAACCTACATCCAGCACAAAGGGGAGTTTGTCCGTTCGCATGGCCTGCTGGTATTCGAAGAAATACTTCCCCCGCTGGGCAAACTTGACATTTTCCTTATAGACCTGCTGCAGGTCCCATATGTCACCGAGTCCGCTACCCATCCATTTCCCCTTGTCATCCGCCAGGGTAACCTCATAAGTCTCCCGGATAGTATGTCCCGACGGAGCAGTGGTTTCAATGAACAGGTAAAGATTGCTATAGGGATAGAGACTCGTATTGCGGACATTTACATAAAGGTTGTGAGTACTGGAAGTATCGTCAATAAGGACTTCAAAGCTCACCTTATGATCCTTGTACCATATCCCGTCGGGAATTTTAATGTTCTTTTCATAAACCCTGTGAGGATCGCAGGAAAGCAGGATCAACAGACTGCAGACAGAAAGAAGTAGCAGATTTCTCATGATTTATCCCGGGACTTTTTCTTATACCTCTTTTTCTTTTTCTTCTTGGTCCGGCTCTTATTTTCATCGAACCTGGTCAGGCTGTTTTTCCCAACATCATCCTGGAAATCCAGCTTTCCCTCCTGGAATGATCCCGGATCGATCAGGGCCTTAACTTTCTTTCCTTCTTTGTTCAGCCTGATGATCTCTTTGACTCTTTCTACGGGAACCGGTATCAGGTTCGAAGCATTTTCCTTTTCATGACCATACCAGTAAAGTTTCCGGTAGATGTCAGTTTTCTGGTGGTAGGCCTCGCCATCAAGGGTTTCCAGTACAGTGTTGCGATCAGGAAAATCCTTCTGGGCATCCAGGTATGAGCTTAACTCATAATTCAGACAGCATTTCAATTTTCCGCACTGGCCGGCCAGTTTCTGTGGATTCAGGCTGACTTCCTGATACCTGGCAGCATTGGTGGTTACAGATACAAAATTGGCCATCCAGCTGGCACAGCACAGCTCCCTTCCACATGATCCAATGCCCCCGATCCGGCCAGCTTCCTGTCTGGCTCCGATCTGACGCATTTCTATCCTGACTTTAAATGCATCGGCCAATACCCTGATCAGCTGCCTGAAATCAACCCGTTCATCGGCGATATAATAAAAGATAGCTTTGGTTTTATCCCCCTGGTATTCTACATCCCCGATCTTCATGTCAAGATCCAGGTCTTCGGCAATTTGTCTTGACCGGATCATGGTATCATGCTCGAGTAAAATGGAATCCTTCCATTTATCAATATCGGCTGGCTTAGCCTTTCGATAGACTTTTTTCAGTTCCTCAGAATCCCTGGAAATACCATACTTGAGTAATTGCAGGAGAACCAGTTCCCCTTTCAGGGAAATCACTCCAATATCGTGCCCGGGGGAAGCCTCTACAGCTACCACATCTCCGTTTCTGAAGCGAATGTTGTTAACATTTCGGTAAAAACCCTTGCGGGTGTTTTTGAACCTGACCTCAATGATGTCATTGAACTGGTTCGCACCCGGAATATTTTTCAGCCAGTCAGTAGTTGCCAGTTTACTGCAACCGCAGCTTTTCCTGTATGGCAATTCGAAAACATCCCCCCGGTTATTGCAAATATGTCCGCTCTCTGCCATAATGGTAACAAAAATAAGAAATTTTCCGGCTTACCTACCTGATAAGTTTTACCAGCTTGAGTGCAAAATCAAGGAAAACAATGCGTGCATAAGCATTTGCTTCAATATGAATGCTGGCATCAGTCAGTTCCCTGACCAGTGCAGGAACGTTCCCATCATTGATATAAGGGTAGAATTTTTTTGAAAAATCTGACTCTGTCGCAGTCATGCGCACAAGCTCCTGCTGATCCTGGTTTAACAGGTAATTTTCCCGTATCATCCTCAATGCAAAGGCCATGAATGCCTTCTGTCTTTCCCTGCCCAGTCCTGCCGCTTCATCCACCCATTCAAAGATCTCCTGGAATTCCCGTTTCCAAGCCAGTCTCATGATCCGTATGAACAGCTCTAATTGATAGGCTGATTCCTCACTGCTTGAAAGATTTTCCAGGGCTTTAACATAATCCCCTCCTGCAAGGCTTACTGCGTTTCGCAGGTCTTTTTCGGGAACCTCATGGTATTTTTTCAATGCCTCCAGCAGGTCCCTGTCCCCGATTCGTGATACCCGGATCAGCTGTGTCCTTGAGAGAATGGTCGGGAGTATTGGACCGGTATCCTCTGATACCAGGAGGAAAATGGTCATCGGGGGAGGTTCCTCAATCAGCTTGAGTAACTTGTTGGAGGCTACCTGGTTCATTTTCTCCGGCATCCAGATGATCATGACCTTAAAATCTGATTCAAATGATTTGAGCTGGAGTTTCTTCATGATCTCCTCACTCTCCCGTTTATTAATGGAACCCTGTTTGTTTTCCAATCCGATTTGCCGGTACCACTGATTTGGTGTGAGATATTGATTCTCAAGCAGGGCTGTCCGCCAATCAGCAATGAAATCATCACTCACCGGATCTTTTTTAACTGATTTGGTAGTGAATACAGGAAAGACAAAATGAAGGTCGGGGTGTACCAGCCTGTCATATTTCAGGCAGGAGGGACAGCTGCCACATGCATCATCCGGCTGACGGTTCTGGCAAGACAGATAGGTGGCATATGCCAGGGCAAGTGCCAGGGCCCCGGAACCCTGCGGTCCATGAAATAACTGGGCGTGCGGCACCCTTTCTTCCGCGACGGACTGCATAAGTTGCTGCTTCAGTTCAGCATGCCCTGCTACCTCTGAAAAACGCATATGGATAATAATTAAATTGAAAGCAGATCTGGGATAAAATTAAAATACTTTTTTAACTTTGGCGAACCATTTTAATTAATCCTGATAATAACGATGTATACAATTGACAACTACGACTTTACTGGCAAGAAAGTGATTATGAGAGTGGACTTTAATGTCCCACTGAACGACAAATTTGAAGTAACAGATGACACCCGGATCCGGGCAGCTGCTCCCACCATCACGAAAATCCTTGAGAAAGGTGGTTCCACCATCCTGATGTCTCACCTGGGCAGGCCGAAAGAAGGTCCGGAAGAAAAGTTTTCCCTGAAACATGTATTGCCATATCTTTCCAGGATACTGGGCACAGAGGTGAAATTTGCCACAGATTGCATTGGCAGTGAAACCCTTGAGATGAAAAAAGCATTGCAGCCGGGTGAAGTACTGTTGCTCGAGAACCTCAGGTTCCATAAAGAAGAAACCAAGGGGGATGAGGAATTTGCCCGTAAGCTTGGTGAAGGGGCTGATGTTTATGTTAATGATGCCTTTGGCACCGCCCACAGGGCACATGCTTCAACGACCATCGTGGCACATTTTTTTCCCAAAGACAAGATGTTCGGTTACCTGATCACCAATGAACTGAAGAGCATGGACAAGGTCATGCATGAGTCTGAGAAACCATTTACCGCTGTAATGGGTGGTGCCAAGGTTTCAGATAAGATCCTGATCATTGAGAACCTGATGGAAAAGGCAGATTACCTGATCATCGGCGGAGGCATGACCTACACCTTTATCAAGGCCATGGGCGGCAATATCGGTTCTTCTCTCTGTGAGGAAGACAAACTGGACCTGGCACGAGATCTCATTAACAAAGCAAAAGAAACAGGGGTTCAGCTGCTGTTGCCGGTAGATAATGTGGTAGCCGATAAATTCGATAATGAGGCCGCTACCAGGGACACGGCTATCGATGATGTTCCGGAAGGCTGGATGGGATTGGATATCGGACCGGAAACCATTCAGAAATTCAGCCAGGCAATCGCTGCTTCAAAAACCATTCTCTGGAACGGCCCTATGGGGGTATTTGAAATGGAAAAATTCCAGACAGGTACCAGATCTATTGCGGAAGCCATTGTTGAAGCAACCTCAAAGGGTGCCTTCAGCCTGGTAGGCGGTGGAGATTCTGTGGCAGCTGTTAACAAATACCATATGAAAGACAAGGTTAGCTACGTCTCGACCGGAGGCGGTGCCATGCTAGAGTACATAGAAGGCAAAGAGCTCCCTGGTATCAAAGCAATAAGAGGCTAAAATTTCGTTTCCCTGAGATTACCCATAATATCAATTAAAGGAAAGCTTTTTACCGTCTCGTTTATTAATTTTGTGGTATGGGGCAGATTTCCTCGGACCGGATCTTTGGCATCAGTAATGATGCGCAGTTCAGGGAACTTGCGCTGGAGGTTTTTCGAATCCAGGCTGCTGGCAATCCCGTTTATAAAACCTATCTCGATTTGCTTGGCATACAAGCCGGCAGCATTAAAAGCCTGGATGAAATTCCTTTCCTTCCAATTGAGTTTTTTAAAAAACACCGTGTGCTTACCGGGAATCTGGACCATGAAGTGATCTTTGAAAGCAGCGGTACCACCGCGGAGGGCAGCAGTAAACATTATGTGTGTGACCTGGACATTTATCAGCAAAGTTTCACCACGGCATTTGATAAATTCTATGGGGATCCTACAGGGTATTGCATCCTGGCCCTGCTTCCCTCATACCTGGAAAGGAAGAACTCCTCCCTGGTATATATGGCCAATGAACTCATCCACCTGAGCGGACATCCCGGCAGCGGGTTTTACCTGGATGATTTCCGGGGTTTGATCCGGCAGATTGAAAAGCTCGAGGTCGAGGGACAGTCCACCCTCCTGCTGGGGGTTAGTTTTGCCCTGCTGGACCTGGCTGATGATTTTCCCCTGGAAATGAAAAATACCATCGTCATGGAAACAGGTGGGATGAAGGGGTACAGGGAGGAACTGACCCGCACAGAATTGCATGAAAGGCTGAGCCTGGGACTGAAACTCGAAACCATTCACTCAGAATACGGGATGACCGAACTGCTCTCCCAGGCATACTCAAAGAAGGATGGGGTCTTTTTCACCCCGCCATGGATGAAAATATTGATCCGTGATCCTTATGATCCGCTGAGCATAAAATCCGGAAGAAGCTCCGGGGGAATTAATATCATTGACCTGGCCAATCTTTATTCCTGCTGTTTTATCGCCACCCAGGATATCGGGAAAATCACCCCCGGTGGAGGTTTTGAGGTCCTCGGGAGATTCGATAACAGTGACATTCGGGGCTGTAACCTGATGATGGAATAGCTGCAGGCATCCGTTCACCGGTGCGAATCAGATCCTGGTGCCAGCAAAGCAGGTAACCGGCCTGGATCAACCGGGTTCCTGCAGCTTTTCCCGCCTTGCTTTGGGCAGGCTCTGAACCACCAGATCATAAGAGTGGTCTATCCACTGCCTGACCAATTGATCAGAAACACTGCCATCCATGATGATGGTATTCCAGTGCTTTTTGTTAAAATGATAAGCTGGGGTAACCTCGGGGTGCTGCTCCCGTAGTTCAATGGCCAGCTCCGGATCACATTTCAGGCTGAGACCCCTGCTCTCCTCCGAGAGGTCAAGCAATGCATACATCTTCCCGGCCACTTTAAAGACCAGTGCCGTGTCATTGAAAGGGAATCCTTCAGTGACACCAGGTTTGGCCAGGCAGTAATCACGTATCTCTTCGATGTTCATTTGCTAAAATGATTATTCATGATTTCTTCAATCGAAGTCTAGTAGCCCCGAAATATTTCTGAAATTAACGAGTTGATGATCCTGGTAGTGTATTTCCTGCTGTCCAGCAAAACATAAATAAGTATTTCTTGTCTTCTCCGGCATAATCCTGCGGATATAATTTAATCCCTTAATAAGGTTATTGTTAAAGGTTTCAGACGACTTTATCTCAACTGCATCGACGGTCAGCTGGTTATCAATTATCAAATCCACTTCGTTTTGGTTACTGTCACGGTAGAAGAAGAAATTATCCATTAGACCCTT
>DAOWJB010000210.1 GCA_030640625.1 Bacteroides sp. | reverse complement strand
TTCAACTGATTCCCATGCTTTCATTCAAGTCATAGATGGCATATCCGGGAAAACGAACCACATCCCCTACCCCCTCGAAGCTTTTCAATGGGATCGCCTGGATTTTAAAATCCGGATTGGAAATTCTACCTTTTCCCTGGAGGGGATCGACCTGGACATCAGATCCAGGTCAATAGAACTGTCAGGGAAAGTGGACTACTCAAATCCTGTGAAGTACCCGGGCAATATATTGTCTCCAGGGATCATGGGATGGTACTCCTATGTGCCTTTAATGGAATGTTATCATGGCATTGTATCAGCCAATCATGATTTATCCGGGACCTTGGCCTTGAACAATAAGGAGATAAATTTTTCAGGTGGGAAAGGTTATATTGAGAAGGATTGGGGCTCCTCCTTTCCTGAAGCCTGGATATGGATCCAATGCAATAATTTCCCTTCCGAAGATACCTCGTTGTTTATCTCCATCGCAAAAATCCCCTGGCTGGGCAAATTTTTCATGGGATTTATAGCTTTTCTGTACCTGGATGGGAAGTACCATATGTTCAGCACCTATAATAACTCGAAAATATCTTGCGTTTCTTTTGACGGTCAGGAAATTACCGTAAAACTGAAACATAAATCATATTCCCTGAAAGCGAAGGTTATAAAAAATATTACAGGTGAACTGAAGTACCCGGAGACGGGAAACATGTCCCGCAGAATCAAGGAAAGCAATGATTCCGTCGTTGAGGTTACCTTATCGGACAATGACGGGCAAATTATTTTCCAGGAATCCGGACAGAGGGCAGGCCTTGAGATCGTGGAAAAAATCCTTGATATTCTCTAAATAATTAGGGAGAAAATTTCAGCTTCCTGAAGATAGTTTTTAGTTTCCTTATACCGACCCTTGTTTGTATATCGCCTACAGCGATAAGGAATCTATCAAAATCGACAAAAGGAAAAAAACCAGCCTCTTTCACTAATTTGTTTCAGGCGAATATGATCAAGCACCTCAATTGTTTTACCCTGAATGTATATCAATCCATCTGAATGGAATTTCTTCAATGCCCTGATAACTGTTTCAGAACTCATGCCCGTCAGTTCGGCCAATTCTTTTCGGGATAGAGGTAATTCAAATTCAGATTTTTTGAATATTCTGTCAGCAAGGCAGAGAAGAATATCGGCCAGTCTGCCAAATGCCTGTTTATGGGTGAGACAAAAGAAGCGTCCGTATATTTGGACACTGTTTGAACCAAGTATGTCGATTACCTCCTTTGCAAAATTTGAGTTTTGTTTCAGCAGTTGTCTGAAAGTATTTATATCGATCTGTATGATCTATGATAAGTGTGTGGAGAAGCAAATGACTGTATCCAGGTAAGTTATTTCCACATAAACCGTCCGATTTTTTACCTCTTCCGAGGTTTTGAAATATATATAAAAATGGTACCCGTCATTACTGGTTTGTGAACGATAGACGGTATCGCCTTCTATATGCACAATATCAAATTTGCCATCAGCACCGGAAACAGGTTGCATGGGATATCCGACCTGGCTGTTTGCATGTTGAAATGAAAGGGAAGTGAGAAAAATGATACTGAAAGCAAAATACAAATCTTTAATGATGCAGTCTTTTTTGAGGCTGAGAATCATTCAAACTGAGAAAACTGAGCATATACCGCAAAGGAGGCAAGCCAGTGCTCCCCTTCGTAATGTCCGCTTGCTATATGCGGAAGTGAGGCATTCAAGTGCAGCCAGGCAAGATCTGTCAGATGTGGGTACTTCCCCTGCAATTTGTTTGAAATGTGAAAAAGGCACCAGGCCCGGCTCAGGTTCAAACCATCGAGGTGGACAATCTTGGGATCTGACCGGTCGGTTATCCTGGCGGGGGTTATCTGAAAGCGGTCAGGATCCAGGATACCCGGGAGGAAACCCTTAAGCCAGGACCTGAACTCATCTTCCTTGAGGACACGTGACATCAGGTCGGCTTCCATCAGGCATGGGGAAATGAAATCAAATCCACTGGGTTCCCAGTCCACCGGACACCCCTTGTCATTCAGGTAAAAATCATGAGATCTTCGTTCAATCAGTTCCAGCAGGCTTAAATGATCAACATTGGTGGCGTAATCCCAGGCAAATGTCAGTCCGAATGCGGTATTGGTATGTTCTCCCACACGTATGGGATAGGGAAGAATGTCCAGGAATTCCATGTACTTGCTCACCAGTGAATCTGCAAGCGGCTTCAGGTTTTTGGAGAGTTCCCTTCCCAGGGGATCATCCCAGGCAGTCATTTCAAGGGTCAGCTTCAGAAGCCAGGCCCAGCCATAGGTCCGTTCAAAAGTTTTATTCCCTTCCGAATAAAAGAAGTCTGTTTCCTTTTTCAGGTTGTCTGCACTGAGGTTTTGAGATAATTTTTCCCTGATCTCCTCCCCTTCCGGCAAATCCGGAAATGCTTTCAATAATTTAACCAGGGTCCAGTGCCCGTGTACTGAACTATGCCAGTCAAAACAGCCATAGAAGGCGGGGTGATGCTCCCTGGGAGGGATCAGGTCGCTGTCACTCACAAGTACATGTCCCGGCTTGTAGGGATAAGGTTGCTGAATACAGTGCAGGGCCGGTTGTGATAATTCTGAGGCCTGCGCCATGGTAAGTTCGGTTCCTATGGAAGGAATGATAGGTCCGGCACATTGTGGGATTAAAGTTGTGATCAACAATAGGATCATTGCGATCCGGATGAAATTCCAGGTAACCCTGACCGGTTTGAGACCCATCTGGTGATAGATTTGGGGTTTGTACCTCCAAATTACTGAATTAATTTCTGATAACCAGTTTTACAGGATAGACAACATCAGCGTCGGACAATTGAAACCCTGGGCTGATAGACTATATCCGATGAGTACCGAAAGCAAGGAGATCAATACAGTTTTCATGATATGTTAAAGCTAATGGAACCTATTAAAATGATGCTGCCCCAACCGTAATGGTTACGTGGGAAATTTCTCCTCGGAAATTTTATCTTTACCATTTATCTTGCTTTTTGAAGGCTAAATCTTTATTCCTGTGCATAACTTATTTAAAATCCTTTTCATAATTTCTGCCCTGCTTATCTCATCATGCTCCTTACAAACCCGTCCAAACCAGGGAGAATGGACCCATTTCAGGGGAAGCAACCTGGATGGCATCTCTTACGATAAAAGTGCTCCTGTTAGTTGGAGCGATAGCATCAATATCACCTGGAAAGCAAAAATAGAAGGCAGGGGATGGTCATCTCCGGTCGTTTATGACAATCAGATCTGGTGTACTACTGCCACAGCGGACGGGAAAGAAATGTATGCTATTTGTACAGATTTCAATACCGGTCAAAACTTGTTCAATGTAAAAGTCTTCCAGCCTGATACGCTTTACAGGATCAATGCTATCAATTCCTATGCAACGCCTACCCCCTGCATCGAAGCTGATTTTGTATATGTCCATTATGGCCGGTATGGTACTGCATGCATTTCTACCGGGACAGGGGAAATCATCTGGAAGCGTATGGATCTTCAATGTGAACATGTACAGGGACCCGGATCCTCACCCATAATATATAAAGACATGCTGATCCTTCATATGGAAGGAACCGATATCCAGTATATCGTCGCACTAGATAAAACAAGCGGGGAAACTGTCTGGAGGACTGAACGACCTCAGGAGTGTTACGACCCACTTGAATGGATAGGCAAGAAGGCCTACATCACTCCCCTTATCGTTGATGTTAACGGAAGGGACCTGCTTATCTCAAATGGCTCTGCTGTCTGTATTGCATATGATCCTGACACCGGAATAGAGGTATGGCGAATTGTGCAAGGAGAGGATTCAACCATTGCCATGCCTGTGGAAGAGGACGGTATTGTTTACTTTTATACCAGTTTTGTGACCCCGCCCGGAAGTGACCCATATGCCGAATTGATGGCTGTTGACCCCGATGGACAGGGAGACATTGCCATCACTAACATTCTCTGGCGGATCAAATCACCTGTTTTGCAGCTTTTAACTCCCCTTGTGAAAGATGGTCTTTTATACACGGTCGATTCGAAAGGAACCCTGTTATGTATCGACGCAAAAACCGGGGAAACTATCTGGTCAGAAAGACTGAAAGGGAAGTACCACTCTTCTCCCCTCTGGGTCGCAGGCAACATCTACATCAGCTCAACAAGGGGTGAGACGCTTGTTATTAAGGAAGGCCGGGAGCTTGAGATTGTCTCCAGCAACACCCTCGAGGGAGAAATCTGGGCAACTCCTGCGGTTGTTGACGGATCCATCCTTATGCGAACGAGCAATTATCTCTATAAGATCCGATAAACAGTTTATCGTTTATTTATGAAAAAATTGTCATATATTGCTGATCTGTAATATTTTACTCTTAAAATCAAGACTATGAAAGAACTGAAAATCAATCACCTTGCAGTACTGGTGGCAATTGTATTGCAATTTGTCCTCGGTTTTCTCTGGTATGATCCTCTTTTCGGAAAAGCATGGATGGGAATGGTAGGCCTTGATATGGCAACCATTGAAGCTGATCCTGCAGGCGCAGAGGAATGGATTACCAATATCTTTTCTGCAATTGTTTCCATGTACGTACTGGCCTGGCTGTTTATAAAGATGAATGTGGATACACTGGTAAAGGGTTGCCTTTACGGATTGCTCATTGGTTTTTCCTTCGTATTACTCTCCATTATGACCAGTGGCATGTTTGCCAAAGATCCTTATGGTCTTGCTTGGATCACCGGGGGATTTACAACCCTTGGTCTGGCCGTTGGTGGGGCCGTCCTTGGAGCCTGGAAAAAATACAAGGCATGATCAGACCTGGAAAGCCTTGCTTGAAAATGCAGGGCTTTTTGCTTTGTAACAGTTAATTATTGGTTAAATTAATATGCTATATCACTATCCGGTGAGGAAGCCGGTTTTTGACGTTTTGCGATTAATCATTTAAGAGCTAATCATGATTCAAATCAGAAGAAGGACCATGCTAAGAGCCCTTGGAGCATTTTCTATTGGAGGGTTACTCCAGTCATTTGTAGAAGGTATAGGATTAGATATAACAGAGAAAAAAATCACCAGCATCAAAACGGAAATACTCATCATAGGTGGAGGAACAGCAGGTGTTGTAGCAGCCATACAGGCCGCCCGTGCAGGATGTTCAGTTACCATCATTGAAAATGGAAGCCAACTGGGAGGTACAATTACCACTGGTGGTGTTTCATTCCCTGGATTGTTTTATCTTAAGTGTCCGTAAAACCGGTTCACTTCAGGGACCGGATATAAGGACACCATTACAATTTTTCGGGTGTTCTGTAACAAACCACCTCTTGGGGAGTGCTCTTCCAATTCGGTGCATACATTTCGTAAAAGCCT
>DAOWJB010000230.1 GCA_030640625.1 Bacteroides sp. | reverse complement strand
TGACCCGACAGCTGTATGTCAGGACATCACCGTACAACTTGACGCAACCGGTAATGTAACGATTGCCGCTACAGATATCGATAATGGTTCAAGTGACAACTGCTCCGTTGCAACATTAGCTCTTGATCAAACGACCTTTGACTGCACGAACCTCGGAGCAAATACAGTAACCTTAACAGTAACAGATGGCAGTGGCAACTTCAGCACTTGTACTGCTACGGTAACTGTTGAAGATAATATTGTCCCGACGGTTGTTTGCCAGGATATTACCATTCAGCTTGATGCTACGGGCAATGCCATGATCTTGGGGACTGACATTGACAATGGCTCGAGTGATGCCTGTGGTATAGCCTCTTTGGTAGCAAGTCCGAATACCTTTGACTGTACAAATGTTGGTCCCAACACAGTCACCTTGACGGTAACTGATAATAATGGCAATATCAATACCTGTACAGCGACGGTAACGGTGGAAGATATTACCCCGCCTACAGCTATCTGCCAGGATATAACGATCCAGTTAAATGCAGCTGGCAATGCTGCGATCACTGGTGCAGATATTGATAACGGTTCCAGTGATGCCTGTGGAATACAGTCACTGGCAGCAAGTCCGAATATCTTTACTTGTAGCGAGGTTGGACCGAATAGTGTGACACTGACAGTAACAGATTTAAACGGTAATGTAAGCACTTGTACAGCGATTGTTACTGTCCAGGATATCACTCTACCCACTGCAATCTGCCAGGCTATCACCGTTCAGCTTGATGCTGCAGGAAATGCCACCATTACAGGAGATGATATCGACAATGGTAGCAGTGATGCTTGCGGAGTAGCTTCGCTGGTTGCAAGTCCCAATATTTTTAATTGTACAGATGTTGGACCTATTACAGTGACCCTAACGGTCACCGACAATAATGGCAATGTCAATACCTGCAACACAATTGTAACTGTAGAGGACAATGTGTCACCTATTGCTCTTTGCCAGGATGTAACAATACAGCTTGATGCCACAGGCAATGCCTTGCTACTGGCAGGTGACATAGACAATGGCTCAAGCGATGCCTGTGGTATAGCCTCGATGACTGTATCTCCAAATGCCTTCACCTGTGTCAATGTTGGTCCGAATGCAGTGACCCTGACGGTGACCGATATCAATGGCAATCTGAGCACATGCGATGCGATTGTAACGGTCCAGGATATAACTCTGCCGATGGTCCTTTGTCAGGATATTACCGTTCAGCTTGATGATGCTGGAAATGCCACAATTACAGGTGCCGATATTGATGGTGGCAGCACTGATGCATGCGGCATCGCTACCTTAACGGCCTTCCCAAATGTCTTTGACTGCACAGATGTGGGTAATAATATTGTGACATTGACAGTAACTGATATAAGCGGCAATATAAACACCTGTACAGCCAATGTCATGGTAGAGGATAATATAGTCCCGACAGCTCTCTGTCAGAATATCACTGTTCAATTGGATGTCACAGGTAATGCCACGATTACTGGCACTGATATTGACGGTGGCAGCACTGATGCATGTGGCATCGCTACACTGACGGTCGCCCCGAATGCGTTTACCTGTGCTGAAGTCGGACCGAACAATGTATCGCTTACGGTCACCGATGTCAATGGCAACTTCAGTACCTGTGTAGCCGTGGTTACCGTAGAGGAGACTATACCGCCAACCATTGACTGTCCGAATGATACATTGATTACAGCAGCTGCCGGTAACTGCAGTATGGTGGTGAATGACATTGCACCTGTTTCTGCAGATGATAATTGCGGAGTCACTGCTATATCTTACAGGCTGACGGGATCGACCCAGGGCAGCGGCAGCGATGATGCCAGCGGCACAGCCTTCAATAAGGGTGTCACCACGGTATGGTATATAGTGACAGATGGAAGCGGTAATGAGGATTCCTGCTCCTTTGATGTCACCGTATTCACAACCGTTGTTCCACCTGACACTGCTTTTGCCGATAATGACAGTGTATGTCCGGGCATAGGTAACATTCAACTAATGTATAGTGGAGGAGTGATGGTTGAAGGAGGCCAGGCCATGTGGTATGATGATGCTGCATTAACCAATTATATAGGCAGCGGCAGTCCGCTGATTATACCTGCACCTGCTACAACAACAACCTATTATGTCCGCTTCGAAGGATCATGTGACACCTCATCAGCTGTATCCACGACGGTACATATGTTTACTACCTCGACAGCTCCTGATTCAGCATTTGCTGACCGGGATAGTATATGCCCGGGTGATGGAATTATTACATTGAGTTACACAGGGGGTGACCTGGGCGTAGGAGCAGTTGCTGAGTGGTATTCCGACAGTGCACTCACTGTGAATATCGGAAGCGGGAATAATCTAATAATTACTACACCAATGGTGACCACAGCGTACTTTGTACGGTTTGAAGGTATCTGTGATTCCACGACAGCAGCAGGTACACTGGTAACAATCAAGGACATTAGTGCAGCTCCGACCAATGTGGCTTCTGACAGGGATTCACTCTGTCCGGGAGATGGAACCGTTATACTGACCTATATTGGTGGCACACTGGGTGCCGGTGCCCTAGCCGTCTGGTATGCCGATGCGTTATTTACCACACCTATTGATACAGGGAATGATATTGTTGTGCCTGTACCGGATTCTACTCATACCTATTATGTTAGGTTTGAGGGAGAGTGCGATACCACCGCCGCCGTGGGTGGTACGGTGACCGTTATGTCCCCGTCCATCGCACCGGTTTCTGCCACCAGCGACAGAGACAGCGTATGTTTGGGTGATGGTTCAGTGATCCTGTCATACATTGGTGGTACACCGGGGATAGGTACTGTTGCTGTCTGGTATGATGATGTTTCCATGACCAACAGTATCGGAACTGGCAATGATCTCAGCATTCCGGCTCCGGAAAGTGAGACAGATTATTTTGTAAGGTTTGAAGGGGACTGTGATACAACCGCTGCTGTTTCAACCACCGTTGCTGTATATCCGAAACCGATACCTGTATTTGTTGATAAAGTTGAGAATGCATGTGTTGCAGGACCGTTATACAGATACTCAGTCATGGGCCATGCGGGATCTACATTTACCTGGAGTATTTCCGGCGGTACCATCATCTCAGATTACAGTGATTCTGTCCTTGTTGATTGGGGTGCCGTGATCGGAACTTTCCATATCGCCGTTACTGAGCTTACAATTAACAGTTGTCAATCAGATTCAGTGAGCCTGGATGTGACGGTAGATGGACCAACCGTTGACCTGGGTGAGGACCGCGATATCTGTGAAGGCGAGTCGGTAACTATTACCCCGACAGGTGATTACAGTTACCAGCAATGGCATGACCTGAGTACAGGGACAAGCTATACAGCAGATACTACTGAAATGATTGGCATCACGGTATATGATAACATCGGATGTACTGCAGAAGACAGTGTCCACGTTACATCCTATCCCACACCTGTGGTCGATCTCGGAAATGACACAACCCTCTGCGGAGAAATGTCAGTTATACTGGATGCTGGAAATCCGGGATCTAGCTATTTCTGGTCAACCGGAGAAACTACCCAGCAGATTGAAGTGTTCGCGGGTGAGCAATTTATTTCAGTCGAGGTAACCAACGCGGCGGGATGTTCAGGCATTGGGGAAATTCATATCCAGCCATGTTCACCTGCGGAATTTTTTGCAAATATTGCGAATACCATTACCCCGAACAATGACAATGTAAATGATATTTGGTTGATCGATGAAGCGATGGCCTATCCCGAGATTGAAATTGAAATATTTGACCGCTGGGGTAAGCTGGTCTGGAGATCATCCCGCGGTTATACACATCCATGGGACGGCAGGAACTCAAATGGCAAAGATATGCCAATGGATTCCTATTTCTGGGTGATCAACCTGAATGATGGATCAGACCAAATAACAGGTACAATTACTATTATCAGATAGATCGCGTATGATTCAAAAACCCTAATTGTGAGCCTTAAACCATATCTAATAAAATTTATCCTGATAGCATTGCTGGTTACCCTGAAAACTTACCAGGCAGATGCCCAGCAACTGCCTCTTTACAGCCAGTATATGATGAATAAGTTCCTGATCAATCCGGCTGTAGCGGGAAGTGAGGGGTATACTGCTTTCAATATTACGGCAAGGGAGCAATGGATCGGGCTGAAGCATAGTCCAAAAACCCATTCTTTCAGCGCGCAAACAAGAATATTGAGAAAGAGCTTTATTTCCAGGGGAGCTTCGATTAAAAGAAAGAAGACAAGTTCATCCAGAAGCGGTAAGGTAGGACTCGGAGGGTATATTTTCAATGATCAGTCCGGACTGGTGAACCGGACTGGTATGCAGCTGACCTATGCTTATCATATATCTTTCAGGAGGGGACAGTTATCCTTTGGCTTGTCCGGTTCATTTTATCAGTTCAGAGTTGATAAGGACAAGATGATTCTTTATGATCCCGATGATGACCTTATCAATAATTTCAACAATCGGCTATGGGTCCCCGATGCCAACATAGGAATCTACTATTCGGATCCCAGGTTGTATGCTGGTCTGTCAGTTTCGGACCTGTTCCAGGCTTCCCTGAAGTTTGGCCAGGGAGGATACGATAATTTTAAATTACTCAGGCATTATTATGCTATCGGTGGATATAATTTTAAATTAAATGACTACCTGATATTCGAACCGTCAACCCTGATCAAAGCCTCTGAGGTCTGGAGTTTCCAGGCTGATATTACCGCCAAGATGTATATCTATGAGGATTATTGGGCCGGGATAAGCTACCGGACTGGAGGGGCAATTATTATTATGGGTGGACTGAAGGTCGATAAGTTCTTCTTCGGGTACGCATTCGATTATACCCTGAGCAGTATCCAGCGGCATAGCTTCGGATCCCATGAGTTTATGTTAGCCATGAAACTGGGTGACAGCGCCCGGCGATACAAATGGCTTATCCGTTACTAAATCCATCATCTGTCAGAACCAGACCGTGAACAGGGGGTTGACGAATTCCCGGATAAACTCTCCTGTATAGTTGTCAAATTGCCTTTTATGCCTGTTTATGGTAAGCTTTTTTACATCCTTGTAGATTTGCAGGTTAATCGGGTTAATATACCAATCTTCATAAAAGACCAGGCTGTTTAATTCATTCAGGGGATATTGTTCCGGGGAAATCGTGGAGGGCGGATCATAGTCAGCCTCTGCCGGTATATCATGTAAAAGGCTGATGAATTCCATTTTGTTCATTACATTTTTTTCAATCCCAGGATGACATACGGTCAGTTTGCCGTCGAGGATCCCATTGATAATCTGTTCGAGGAACCTGTCCCTGTCGAAATATTTATAAAAATCAAAATGATGATATTGCCATTCCTCATACTCCGGGATTGATACCCCTGTCTGTAATTCCTCCCTGAAAATATATTTGTCGTATGATTTATTATATAATTTGACCTCATACTGATGATCCTTCCGAAGCAGTTGAAAATCCTTCCATTTGTATTTTTTCTTTTCAGGTGCCCTTACTGGGATTTCAGGTATCACCATGAATACGAGCCGTTTAAGAGTCTCTGTTTTTTCCGGATCGGTACGGGACAGGGCCTGGTATTCCCTGATCGGTTGATAGGCGATAACATCCTTAAGAAAGCGGTAACTTTTTGCATCAAGCCACCAGGATTCAAAGAAAAACAGACCATTGATCTCTCCGAATTTGATGGGACGATAGATGGGTAATGCTTGCAGGCTGCCATCAGTTTCAATGACAAAGCTGGTGTCCCATCCGGCATTGAGCTGGTATAGGATCTGGGTTGTATCAATCAGGTCAAAGCTCGATTTTTCAAGGAACTGTGGGATACCTCTCCAGAAATCGGCCTTAAAAACCGTAACCTCTCCTGCTAGCACTGGTTGCATTATATACTGAATGACACCATCATTCATATAGACCGGTACCAGTGCAGGTTCCATGCCACCTTGGGGGATCGTATCGTATCCTTTTATCTCAAATGTATACATGGTCTTGAGGTAGGTACCTTCCTGTGTAAGCTGGTTACGGGTCTTCCTGCCTGGTTTGCTTAATGCCTGTTGTCCACATACACCATCGATCAGGAACATGCATATCAGGGCAGGTAATAACAGGTGCTTTGTCATAATCATCTATCTTTTTCAGGCAAGGTGAAGTTAGCGATTTTAATTAATTGATGAATTTTACGACATTTGTATCTGTTTTTCTGAATACCTTATATGAAAATGGATCTGACAAAGAGAAAATGCAAACCCTGTGAAGGAGGTGTCCCCAAACTTACATTCGAGGAAATACAGGAATTCCAACGGAGTCTGAAGGAACCCTGGGAGGTAGTGGATGATATGAAAATAATAAAGGAATTTCAATTCCAGGACTATCCTGATGTTATAGGATTTGTTAATAAGGTAGCCGGACTGGCTGAGGAAGAGGGCCATCATCCGGTAATGCATGTTTTTTTCTCTGCTGTGAAAGTGGAATTGTGGACTCATGCCATTCTGGGATTGTCTGAAAATGACTTTATCCTGGCTGCTAAGATTGATGAAAAATATTAGACAGTGTTTTCTGCCGGCTTGTTTTTTGGTCCTGTGTGTTCTATGGCCCATTTCCGGATCTGGACAGATCCAGGATAGCCTGTTCCTGCTTGAGGAGGTGCAGGTCATATCCGGCCGCCTTGGCCTCACCGAAGCTCGCACAGGTCGCCATGTAACTGTTATTAAGGCAGATCAAATAGAGAACCTTCCCGTAAATTCAATTGATGAGCTCCTGCGTTATGTGCCTTTTATGGAGATCCAGTCGAGGGGAGGATTCGGAGTACAGTCTGATATACTGATGCGTGGGGGGACATTTAACCAGATGCTTGTCCTGCTTGACGGTATGAGGGTGAATGATCCCTTAACGGGACATTTCAACAGTTACATACCGGTGTCTCTTGTTGAGATAGATCGAATCGAAGTTTATCGTGGTCCGGCGTCCACCGTTTATGGAGCCGATGCAGTGGGAGGTGTGATAAACATCATGACCAAAAATTTCCTGTCAGGTAATACGGCGGACCGGCTTGAAGGCCGTATTGAGGCCTGGTACGGGCAGCATGATCTGATCAGATCGAATTCCGGTTTCAATCTCCGGAAGGGAAAATGGAAAATGGGGGCAGGGATCTCATACAATGCATCCGATGGTCACCCTCTTTCGGCCGATTCCTTACGGGGAGATTTCAGGCTGGGGACTGTTTCCCTGTCACTTGCCGTGGATCTGTCAGAAAATGTGCAGCTGGCCGTTCGCAGTGCCCTTGACAACCGGCTGTTTAATGCACAGTATTTTTATACCAATAGCCCGTGGGACCAGTCCCGGGAACAGGTGCAAAGATGGTGGAACCAGCTTCAACTGAAACTGCAGCTGGATCAGTCAAATACCTTAACCTTGCAGGCAGCTTACCTGTCTACTGCTGATTCATTCCTCTTTAACCCGGCTTTCCCGGCCAATCTGCATACCATCAGGTACCAGAATTACCAGGCGAATCATCTCTATCAGTCTGCCACCGGCCTGCGGCTTGCCTCAGGCATTCAGGCTGACTACAAGAGCATTGCCAGCAATGACAGGGGAGACAGAAGGCACTGGCATACCGGGGCTTACACGATGTTGTCCTATACTTTTCCGGTGAATCTGTCAGTTTCGGGTGGACTCAGGCTGGATAATGATGAGGTGTACGGGTTTGAATTGCTGCCCCAGCTTAACATGGCATATACGTACAGGGACTGGATATTCCGTGGATCGGCAGGCCGGACAATACGGTCTCCTGATTTTACTGAAAGATTTATTTCTACCGGACTGGAGGGACCCCTGGCGCCCGGAAGGAACCTGGGGAACCCCTTCCTCATGGCAGAGAAGGCATGGAGTCTGGATGCCGGATTTGATCGCCGGATTGGTCCAGGAATAAAACTCAGCATGACAGGGTTTTACCGTTTTTCTCGTGACCTGATCGATTATATAATCACCCCGGCGGAGGACATTCCCGGCGGAGACAACCTGGTCCCGGATGAAGATTACTTTTTTGCCCGGAATATAGGACTGATGAATACCTGGGGACTGGAATCCGGGCTTTCAGGTCAGCACCCTCTGGGCGGTGAGACCATGATTGACTGGGGAGTGTCCTATCAGGGTCTTCTGTCCCGCACCGATTCAGCTATTGTTTCAAAGTATCTTTCTGCCCATGCCAGGAACCTGGTCCAGGCCCGGATCGGTATGCGTGCTGAGGTATTCAGTATTCAGCTGCTTACCATGTATAAAAACAGGGATGCTGACATGGCCCGGGAGATCAACCAGACATTAACGCCTGATTACATGATATGGAATCTCAAAGCGGATGCATATCTGTGGAAACGAAGTTTCGTTTTGAGTTTCCAGGTAAATAACCTGTTTAACCAGGAATATTCAGATATCCTGGGGGCCAGGATGCCAGGAAGATGGATCATGGGAGGTATTACCTGGAATTTTTACCGATAATTTCCCCCCGCTTACCGATTTTTTTTTTCATCCATGAAGATACTCTAGTAGATTTGTCATTATAATTACATTATTGAGGAGGATTTCTTATGGAAAATCAAAGAAGTAACAAGAGAGCCGTTCTGGGAGTAATACTGGTGATCGTTGGTTTCATCCTGATTGCAACCAATTTTAACATGTTTCCCTTTGGCTTGAGACACATTGTGTTTTCCTGGCAGGCACTGCTGATCCTTATCGGTCTGTTTTTCCTGTTATCCAGGGAAGCAAATGTCACCGGGTGGATATTGATCGGTATCGGTGGATTTTTCCTGATCCCACGGCTATGGGATATGCCCTGGGGTTGGCACGAACTATTCTGGCCGGCAATGTTGCTTGGACTGGGAGCAGTACTGATAGTCAGGGGAGTGGCCAGACATAAGGAACCTATAGATAATAGTCCGGATTATTTCGATGATGTTTCCATTTTTGGGGGCGGGGACCGGGTTGTATCCAGCCAGAATTTTAAAGGGGGAAGGCTGACAGCCATTTTCGGCGGATCAAAGTACAATATGACCCATGCACAGCTGGCCAAGGGAAGGAATGTAATAGACATCTTTACCATGTTCGGGGGCTGCAAGTTCATTATTCCTGCTGAGTGGGACATAAGGATAGAAGTATCATCCATATTCGGAGGATTTTCCGATAAGAGAAGCCTGTACAAGGATATGCCCAGGGATCCAAGTAGGGAGTTGATAATTAAAGGAGTAGCAATTTTTGGAGGAGGGGATGTAGTTAGTTTCTAAGGAACCTGATCATGAGTAATCCCTTAATTGAAAGAATAAAACATATATACATCTATGTCATTGTCTGGATCATTATTTCCATCATCCAGACAGTGCTGATCATTTTTGCCACAGATCTGAAACTATATGTGGCTATTACCGATAGCCTGGTTTTCAATGTACTGTTCGCTGCACTGGCAGTAACAGTCTGGTATCCAATAAGATACGGAAACCCTGAAGGCAAGCTTTCAGTGGGGATCGTGATTACCTATCTTATTGTAGGGGTCGTTATCATTACCGGTTGGCTCTACCTCGGGTACATGATACTGAAACTTATCCTGGTGGAGCATGAGGCCTATTTTATATTCCTGAATGATTCATTCATTGCCAGGCTTGCCACCGGGATACTCTTCTATGGTGTTACCCTGCTGATCTATCACCTGTTCATCTATGGCAAGGAACTGGAGGCCAAAAATCTGAACGAGGCAAAACTGAACCTGCTTGTCAAGGAATCTGAACTGAACGTACTGCGTTCACAACTTAACCCGCATTTCCTGTTCAACAGCCTGAACTCCATCAGTTCCCTGACAATCTCCGACCCTGAAACAGCCAGGGATATGATCATTAAGCTCTCGGAATTCCTCCGCTACGCATTAAAACATGATGAAAGGGAAAAGACCAGGTTTTCTGATGAGATTAAAAATATTGAATTGTATCTGCAAATAGAAAAGATCAGGTTCGAGGACAAGCTGATATTTGAGAAAGAGATCAGCAAGGGTTGTGAAAATGGACTGATCCCCAATATGATCCTGCAGCCACTTTTCGAAAATGCGGTGAAACACGGGGTTTATGAAAGTACCGAACCCATCACCATTAAAATGTCCTGCCAGTCAGCCGCGGGAAAAATGGAGATATGTATCCGGAATAATTTTGACAGCAGGCAGGTTTCCCGCAAAGGGGCAGGGATCGGCCTGAGGAATGTCAGGAACAGGCTGATGTTGATCTATGGCAGGGATGATCTGGTGCGCGTGGTTAAATCCGAAAATGAATTTGAAGTAATACTGCAAATCCCACAAATTTAAAAACCATGATAAAAACCCTCATTGTTGAAGATGAGAAGCTGGCACGTGACCTGATAAAAAATTACCTGCAAAAGCATCAGGATTTTGAGATAATCGGAGAGTATGAAGATGGATTCAGTGGACTGAAAGCCATAAATGAACTGAAGCCTGACCTGATATTCCTGGATATCCAGATGCCGAAACTCACCGGGTTTGAAATGCTGGAGGTGCTGGAACATCATCCGGCCATCATTTTCACAACTGCCTATGATCAGTATGCACTGAAGGCATTTGAGCACAATACGCTGGATTATCTTTTAAAACCCTATTCAAAAGACAGGTTCGATGAGGCAGTTGAAAAAGCCCGTGAAAGGGTTCAGTCCGGTGATACAGAGTCCATCAGCCGCCTGGTGGAACATCGCGAACAGCAGGAAGATGAAATACACAGAGTGGTGGTAAAATCACGCTCCAAGATCCATGTGATCCCCGTGGATGAGATTATCTACCTGGAAGCACAGGATGATTATGTGATGATCTATACCCTGCATGCAAAGCACCTGAAACAAAAAACCATGAAATTCTTCGAGGCACATCTGCCTGCTGAGGATTTTGTCAGAATACACCGTTCCTATATTGTTAAAATGTCTGAGATCTCACAGATGCAGCTTTACGAGAAGGAATCCTACATCGTCATCCTGAAAAACGGGGTGAAGCTTCCAGTCAGTAAATCCGGACTTCCAAGGCTGAAAAAGAAACTGGATTTTTAAAGGCTATTGTGAAATTTCTGCAACCATCCAATAGCTGCAGTCGTGAAACACCTGGCTCCTAAGTATGGAACTGGCATACGTCTTGGAGAGACTGTCAACATAAATTAATCCACATAAGAGCTGGAAAGGGGAAGAAAGATCGTATAGTACCTTTGCCAGAGTTCCTGGTTAAACAAATAAATCGGTACTTGGATCAGTATAAACCCATTGAATATTTGTTTGAAGGTTGGGGGAACCGACAATACTCACCTAGAAGTGTACAGAATATCCTTAAAAAGGCCCTTGTCAGCGCTAATATTAGTAAAAATGCTTCTGAACACTCATTAAGACACACATTTGCAACATATTCCCTGGAGGACGGAATTGATTGTTAGGTTAGTACAGGAGATCCTTGGTCACAGGAACATTAAAACCACGGAAATTTATACACATATAAGTAATGCAACCATTCTTAGTATCCAGAATCCTATCGATAAACTTGGATTATAATGATGTTCCTGTTATCACTGATATTGGAAACAATGACGAACATCAAAATGCGAACTATGTTTTCAAAAATATGCAGACTACTTCCGAATAATTATAATAATGTCTAATTTAAATTCGTCTATAAACAAGTTGTGCCGCATACTATGAAAAAGACACTACATAGAGATAAACGACTGAAATCGGCAGCAGAATGGGTGAAAAC
>DAOWJB010000252.1 GCA_030640625.1 Bacteroides sp. | reverse complement strand
TGACCAGGATGATTACATCTTCGGCTCCCACCGTTCGCATGGTGAGATCCTGGCCAAAGGTTTGTCAGCAATTCAGAAACTTGGTGATGGGGACCTGATGGATATCATGAAGAATTACTTCGGTGGACAGATCCTCAGCATTGTGGAAAAGGACCATAAGGGAGATGTTAAATCCCTCGCCATCCGTTTTCTGATATACGGCACACTGGCTGAGATCTTTGCACGTGAGACAGGATTTAACAAGGGACTCGGGGGATCTATGCACGCCTTCTTTACGCCCTTCGGCATTTATCCGAACAACGCCATTGTGGGTGGCTCGGGCGATATTTCAGTGGGAGCGGCATTGTACAAGAAGGTAAACCGGAAACCGGGCATCGTAGTAGCCAATATCGGGGATGCATCCCTGGGTTGCGGTCCCGTTTGGGAAGGCCTGGCATTTGCCACGATGGACCAGTTCCATGAGCTCTGGGAAGGAGACCAGAAGGGTGGATTGCCCCTGATCTTCAACATCATGAATAACCAGTACGGGATGGGTGGACAAACCAGTGGGGAAACCATGGGTTACGAATTTGCCGCCCGGGTAGGCGCCGCCCTCAATAAGCATAACATGCATGCTGAGCGTGTGGATGGTTACAATCCCCTGGCCGTGATCGATGCCTACCGCAGGAAAATGGATATCCTCAGGGAAAAGAAGGGCCCTGTATTTCTGGATGTGGTGACTTACCGGTTCAGCGGGCACTCACCATCCGATGCATCAACATACCGCAGCAAGGAGGAACTGGAAGCCTGGCAGGGAGTCGATTCCATCATTACCTATGGTGAGGACCTTATGAATGCAGGAGTAGCTGCAAGACCGGCATTAAACAATATTAAAAAGGAGACAGAAGAACTGATAAAATGGGCCATTTCACTGGCCGTTGACGACCAGGTATCCCCCAGGATGGACCTGGTAAAATCACAGGAACTGATCGGGGAAATGATGTTCTCGGATGATGCGGTAGAAAAAATGGAAAACCGGGAACCCGAGGTAAACATGCCAATGGAGGAAAATCCCAGGGTAAAACAAATATCAAAAAAGGAACGATTTGCATTCGATGCCGAGGGGAAACCTTACTCGGGACTGAAGCAATACCAGTTGCGTGACGGCTTGTTTGAAGCCATTGTTGACAGGTTTTACAAAGATCCGACCCTGGTGGCCTACGGTGAGGAAAATCGTGACTGGGGTGGTGCCTTTGCCGTATACCGTGGATTGACAGAAGCGCTTCCCTATCACCGCCTGTTCAATTCCCCCATCTCCGAAGGCGCCATTGTCGGAACGGCTATCGGTTACGGGATGTGCGGCGGACGAGTGATCCCCGAGATCATGTATTGCGATTTTCTGGGACGCGCCGGTGACGAGGTCTTCAACCAGCTGCCCAAGTGGCAGGCCATGAGCGGCAATTTAATAAAGATGCCGGTGGTGGTCAGGGTATCCGTAGGATCCAAATACGGGGCGCAGCATTCGCAGGACTGGTCCTCACTCGTGGCACATATCCCCGGGCTCAAAGTAGTCTTTCCGGCTACACCTTACGACGCAAAAGGATTGATGAATGCAGCCCTGCAGGGCACGGACCCCGTGATCTTCTTTGAAAGCCAGCGCATTTACGGGATTGGTGAAGAGTTCCGGAAAGACGGAGTTCCAGAAGGGTATTATGAGATCCCGCTCGGTGAACCGGATATCAAAAGAGAAGGAAATGATATCACCATTCTGAGCATTGGAGCAACCCTTTACCGGGCCAGGGAAGCTGCAGATATACTGGAAAAGAAATACGGTTTGTCGGTTGAACTGATCGACGCACGGACCCTGGTTCCCTTCAATTATGAACCTGTCCTGGAATCATTGAAAAAGACGGGCAGGATACTGCTGACTAGTGATGCCAATGAAAGGGGCTCATTTTTGAAGGATATGGCACAAAATATAACCGAAATGGCATTCGATGAACTGGATGCCCCACCTGTGGTAGTGGGTTCTCGGAACTGGATTATCCCGGCACATGAGCTGGAAGATTATTTATTCCCTCAGGCCGATTGGATTGTGGATGCCATCCATGAAAAGATCCTGCCCCTGAAAGGACATAAGGTCAGCAACGATTTTACAGATAAGAAAAAGATATGGAGGGCTGCGAAAGGAATATAATAATGATTATATAAAGTCAAAAACATGGATTATCTAAAAAGCCTTCCCGAACCAGAAAAGTTGCTACAAAAACACAGTCATGATGAGCAGATACCGGAGGTAAACGGACACCTCCACACTCCCTACTCTTTTTGTCCGTTTAACAGTATTGAACAAATGTTTCAGATGGCCGGAGAGGAACAGTTGAAAGTTCTCGGGATCAATGATTTTTACACGGTAGACGGATATGAAGAATTTGCCCGCCAAGGGCAGATCAGCAGGATCTTTCCCCTGTTCAATATAGAATTTATGGGACTCATGCAGGATATGCGACAGCAGGATATACGGATCAACGATCCGAATAACCCCGGCAGGATCTATTTCAGCGGGAAGGCATTGAAGCATCCCCTGAACGTTTCTGGCAAGAACAGGAAGTTCCTGGAAAATTTGCAGGACAGCAGTCAGGCCCAGATGAAAGAAATGATCAACATGGCAGATGCCCTGCTCCGGTCCATCAACGCCCGGTTCAATATTTCCTATGAAGAGATCAGGGAAAAATATGCAGAAAAACTGTTGCGTGAAAGACATATCGCCAGGGCCATCCGGGAAGCTGTCATGGAGCATTATCCTTCCATTGATGAGATCTATAGTTTTTTCATATTACTGTTCGACGGCAAGAAACTGACGGCCTCATTGAATTATCCATCCACAGTGGAAAATGAGATCCGCTCTGTATTGCTCAAGGCCGGGGGCAAGGCCTTTGTGCCGGAGGATAATGATGCCTTTCCGCCGCTTCAGGCAATCATTGATTTTATTGTGGATGCAGGGGGGATCCCCTGCTACCCTGTCTTGCTGGATGACAAGGATGGAAACCTGACAGGGTTTGAGAGGGACTGGGACCGGATGGATGAAGTGCTGCAATCCTTCGGCGTATCCTGCCTGGAACTGATCCCTTTGCGTAATACCCTTGACAAACTTGAAGAATTTGTTGACTTTTTCCGCAGGAAGAAGTATGTTATATCCTTTGGGACGGAGCATAATTCTCCCGGTCTGTTTCCCATTACAGTGAAGGTTGACAAGGATAAGGACCTTACCCCCGGGATGAAGAAAGTATCCTACGAAGGATGCTGTGTTCTGGCTGCCCATCAGTACCTGGTTGCCAAGGGGCGCGAAGGCTTTGTTGACACGCAAGGCAAACTGGATATCGATAACCAGGATTTTTACCGGGACCTGGGCAATGCAATCATAAAGGAATTCACATCATAATATGCACCGATGCAAGAAGATCTGCAGGAACTTGTAAAAATTTCCCGTTTTTACGGACAGGACAAACGTTATGTCATTGCAGGAGGCGGCAATACCTCCATGAAAACCGCTGACAGGATATGGATCAAGGCCAGCGGCTTTGCTCTTTCTACGATCACTGAAGAGGGCTTTGCCATGCTCGACCGCGGTAAATTAAAGAAAATTTCATCAGGGGAGTATTTAAAAGATCCGTTCCAGCGGGAGCGGGAAATCAAGGATGATCTGACAGAGGCCAACATAACCAAAGACCGCCGCCCTTCTGTTGAGACATCATTGCATGACCTGATACAATACAAATTTGTGGTCCACCTGCATCCAACCCTTATTAACGGGCTGATGTGCAGTAATGACGTGAAGGACCATCTTTCAAGTTTATTTGAAAAGGATACCCTTTATATTCCTTATGCTGATCCCGGCTATATCCTGTTCAAGGAGGTGGAGACCCAGTTAAAGAATTATCGGGAGAAGGCAGGAAAAGATCCCTCCATTATCCTGCTTCAGAATCATGGGATCTTTGTTGGTGCTGAGACAATTAAGGAGATCCGGACGATCTACGAAGAGGTTTTTTCAAAACTTGAATCGGCGGTTAAGCAGGAGCCACCAGCAGAGGATCTATCCGTTAAGGATATGGTTACTGATATTCTTCCGGCCCTTCGGATGATGTTGTCAGGGGAGGGAAACAAGACATTAAGGATACGCAACAATAAACTGGTGGAATATTTTATTGGTTCTGCCGCTGCTTATCAGAAGATCAGCAAACCCTTTACACCGGATATCATTGTTTATTGCAAATCCAATT
>DAOWJB010000194.1 GCA_030640625.1 Bacteroides sp. | reverse complement strand
TGCTTAAACCGCCGGGCAGGCGGGGATGGTCTGTCAAGCGAATCGCATTAGCGGTCGGCAGCAGAAACCAGCAGGAAACTGCGAAGGAGTACTGACCTTGTATTAAGGAATCCATTTCATTCATGGAATGGAGGATGTCAAAATCGTTCTTAGGGTAAGTACCGGATCACTGTCAGGAATCTTAGTTTCCGAAGTAAACAGCACCTTGCACCAGTGCATCCCTCAATTCAGTATAGTTTAGGTCGCGAGTGCCACAATCTTTATGGGCGCAGAGGGCAGCAGCCGTACCGGTTGCCTGTCCCATGGACATAACACTTACCGTATTCCTGGTAGACATGTGGGCACGGTGGTCTGAGGTTACCATCATGCCGGCCAGCATGAGGTTGTCCAGTCCCTTTGCACGCAATGCCCGGAAGGGTATTCCATAGGTTCCACCATCCTTGATCTGAAGCCTGGGTGCAGAATCATGAAAACCATACACATATACCTCATCGTCGAAATGTCTTGCTTCAATCACGTCCTCATGGGTGATGTCATAGTCACAGGTGATCAACCTTCCGCGGCGGATATTCAGGGATGGACTGGTCCGGGCGATAAAGGCATTCTCACAGCCCGGTATGAATTTTTTGATCAATTCTATACTTCTGTACTGGCGCTGTCTCAGCAGCAGCTCTGCCTTGGCCATATCATCCCTGTCAATCACACTGCCTTCCACCTTGATATTAATTTTAATGAACATCAGATACTTATCATGTACTGTCGTCGTCGTTCCGGACATCCCGATCTTTTTTGCTTCTTCATTATACTCCTCCGGCAGGTTCACACCGCGTCCGCTCAGGCGTACCAGCTGATCGTCTTTCCCGCTGCGGAAGCCCCGGGCCATCTGACCTATCGCATCGTATTTGTTGAGGAAAGCATAATAATCATCCATGCCTACATTCCCTACGCCGAAAGCATTACAGGAACTGTAATCATTGGGTACGGTAAATTCAGCCCCGGCATGAGCCGCCAGGTCACCATAGGCAGTAGCATCCACGAATGATCTGGCAAGGATGGCTTCACGGCCGCTCCTGCTTTCCGTGATGACTCCCTTAACCTCAGTGCCTTTGGTTATGGCTCCGGCACAGAGGGTATTTACGGCCACATGGACACCCGCTTCAACCAGCATCTCGAAGGTAACCAGCTTGTATAATTCCGTGTCGACTGCGGTACAGACAGAATCATAATCATAACCTTTTTCCATTTCGGCATGGCCGGTGGTTCCTCCAACCAGCATCAAGCGGTCAATGATCTCTGCGGGGATCCCTTTTACAACCTGGCGTTTTTCAACCCCGGGGAATGCCTTCCAGAGATTGTAATAGGAGTGAATGGCGGTACCTCCCTCAGTGGCGGTCCCACCGGGATATCCCTTTGCTTCAATTAGCATTGTCTTTGCTCCCTGGCGGGCAGCTGCAATGGCTGCAACCACACCGGCAGTGCCACCTCCTGCGACAACAACATCAAACTCCCTTGTGGGAAGCCTTCTGGCAGGCTCGGTATAGAGTCCTTTACTGATTTGTCCACCGGCACCGGTACAACCGGAATTGATCCCTGTAAGGGCACCGGCCCCCATTACCAAACTGAGTTTGGAAAAGTTTCTGCGGTCCATGTTTTTAAGTTTAGGATTATTTACATCACCAGAATATCAATGATTTTCCGGATATCAGATGTTTTGACTGGTATTGCTCCCGGATAATCGTACTCCATGAGGTACCATGTTTCGGTAAAACTGGCTTCATAACTAGGTTGGATGGTTTCCAGGGGACCGATGGGTTCGACCTCGCACATCTCTTCCCCGTTATACCAGAAAGACATATTATTGGAGGCCAGTTCTCCATAAACCCTGCCAGGATATACCGGGAATTTTTTGACAAACAATCGGGAATCCCTGGTAACATAGGCCAGCCATCCCTCTGAGAGGTCCATGGCAAATTTTTTTGCTGCCGGCGGTCCGAATATCTGCAAGAGACCGTCTTGAATGTACACCTTGTGATCAGGTTCCGGCCGGTAATTTATGACATCACCCGGACCATAGATAACATATCCTTTGGGGAAGCGGCTCTCTTCATTGACAGGGGCAATGGCAATGCCACCTCCTGTACAGAAGGTCCGCGACCAATGAAAATAATTCTTGGTTATCTCACTGATATTAAGGATGGTTTGAGTGAATTTGAGTTTGGCGAAATGCTCTTCGAGTGAAATGATCCTTGTCAACTGTACTCCCGTCTCATGATCCATAATGCTTGTCATTTCAACGGACTGGTCATCCTGTATCCTGGCAATCCAATTCCCCAGCCAGAGATCAGGATGGGGCAGTGTGGTCATTTCCGGACCGATGTCGCAGCGACCTGCACATGGACTGAACGGACCTGCGGGGGATTTTCCACTGGCATGCAGATATCCATCGTCAGCAGGATTTATGTAAAGGGCATTTACCCCTTTGTACTCATAATAAAGTATCCTTCCCCCACAGTTGGGTTCAATAACCACCCTGGAATCTCCATTAATTAATTCAATGCAATCCTTGTAACCATGTAAATCAATAAATCGAGCTTCCATTTAATCGGGTTTGTTTGATTCATTATTCAGTCTGTCTGAAATCATTTCCAACACGTCCTTATGACTGAATTTCCAGCAATGTCCCTGCATGGGTTCAAAAATAACCGTTGCATCAGATTTGGGATCCTGCGTAGTCATTAAGTACTTATGAAAGGCCCTGGTGGCGGGATTAAGAATAAAATTATCCATATCTCCCATCCAGATCCAGATTTTACCTTGTAAACTTGGTCCAATCTCACTCCAGTTTTCCCGTAGATGGATCTTGAGATCATATTTTTTCCAGTACTCCGCAATTTCCGGGTCAATTTCCCCGGTATGGGGATCAAACATGGGTGCTGGCAGTCCATTTTCGCCACTGGGACTGTAAAGTGCTGTATGGGCGCCGATCTGTCCACCGGAATTCAGATAGGTGTCAGAAGAACCCTGAACGTTTTCCAATTGGACTAATTCCTTCATCAGAATAATGGGATCCCCTGTAATATCCCTTGCCACGGGGCGTGGGTTCCCCCATTCATTGTAAAAGGCATTCTGGTCTAAGTATATGTTGATCGTCTGGTAGTTTTCAAATTCAATGGCATCCGGACTGTATGAATATGCACCGTTGAAAAAATCGGGGTAGAAGATCTGCAGTGCCAGAGAAACCCAGCCACCGGTGGAGCAACCATCTACAAACCTTGTCTGCGGGGTTCCCAATCCCCTGTATGTACTCTCAATATGCGGAATGAGTTCGTGGATAAGTGCATGACCGTAAGGACCGCTGTTATCTGAATCAATCTGGTAGCTGTCACCGAAGGGCCCTGCCCCGTCCAGGAATACATTGATGATCTGGGGCGCTTCTCCTGAAAACCACCAGTTATTAAAAGCATTTTGAACCCCGACCAGCCGGTTTACCCTGTTATACCTCCCTCCGTACCCGGCAATGTTATATCTGACGGGATATCGCCTCTCTGGATTGTCGTAATACCCGCTGGGCAGGAGTACGGATGCTTTGAGCGAAACTGGTTTTTTCCACCATGCAGTCAGGGTATCGCTTTGAATATCGATCATTTTGACGAATTCATGGTCTATTAATTTCATTGGGGGAATTTTATCTGCAATCTGGATTGAGAGCGTCTGATCTCCAGTGATTTCAATTGGCCGGGACAGGCTGTGCAGATTTCCAGGAGCATTTATCCCCGATTCTTCATCATTCTGATCCCACAAAGCCTGGATAGCATATTTGCCTTCAGGGACCAGGTCGAAATCAAAGGGACCGGTTTTAATAAAGTCAGATCCGGCATTGATTTCCAGTGTATCGCCCGGATTCCAATCGTCAAAGTTTTTAGCGAAGATGTGGTTCTTTCTTGGACTGACGGGCAAGAGCTGATTTCTTGGCTGGCCGTAATGATTCTCGCTGATGAAGATAAACAGCCTGCCCCGGGTCTGGAACTTTTCCTGCAGGGAATCTGCAACAGATACTTTAAAGATGACCTGGTGGGCAGGTTGAGCTAATAGCCCCAGTGAATATACAAGGGCAATAATAGAAATGAGTATAATTCTAGTATTCATGAGGGGAAATCACTGTATCAGGGTGATGATTGTTTACAAAATCTCCTTCAGGGCTGAAAGTATCCGTTCAACGTTCTCCGGCCGGCAGGTTTCACCCATCAGGCCTATTCTCCAAACCTTTCCGGCCATGGGACCCAGTCCAGCCCCAATCTCAATCCTGTACTCCTGCCTCAACCTGCTCCTGACAATCCCTTCGTCAACGCCGTCCGGGACTACCACGGCATTAAGCATGGGCAGCCTGCAACCCGGATCCACAAACATGGTGAGTCCCATATCCTCCAGTCCACTCACCAGGATCTTGTGATTTTTGAGATGCCTGGCCCAGGCATTTTCAAGTCCCTCGTCAATTACATTGAACAGGCTTTGATGCAAGGCATAGATCATATTAATTGGAGCTGTGTGATGGTAAACCCGTTTTTCTCCCTCCCAGTAATTTATGATCATAGTAAGGTCGAGATACCAGTTTGGCACCTTCGCTTCGCGGTTGCGCAGGATCTCGACAGCCCTGTCAGAGACTGAGACCGGTGCGATACCCGGGGGACAGGAAAGACATTTCTGAGTACCGCTGTATATGATGTCAATACCCCATTTGTCCACAGCGACTTCCATCCCTCCCAGGCTGGTGACGGTATCTACAAGATACAGGGAATCGGTCCTTTTGACCAGTTCTCCGACCTCAGCAACCGGGTTGGCTACACCGGTAGAAGTTTCGGCGTGGATCATGGCCACGATCTTATAATTGTTCTGTCTGAGTTTCTTTTCTACTTCATCTACCAAAACTGGCGTCCCCCATTCGTACTCCATGGTATCTACCTTGGCACCCAGCCTTTCGGCCACATCCTTCTGCCTCATTCCGAATACTCCATTGATCAGGATGAGCACCGGATCTCCCGGTTCGATGAAATTGACAAAACTGGTTTCCATGCCGGCCGAGCCGGTACCGGACATGGGTATAGTGAGCCGGTTGCTGGACTGAAAAACTTGCTGTAGCTGTTCCTTTACCGTATCCATGATCTGGATAAAATAAGGGTCCAGATGTCCCAATGTGCTAACCGATAAGGCCTTGTAAACGGATTCATGGACCATGGAGGGACCGGGACCCATCAACAGGACTTCTTCTACATCATTCAATAAGTTCTGGTTGGTTGTTTGCATGATTTGAGAGAGATATATTATTTGATTTCAACTATACCCAGCTCGATCAGGTATTCAACACTTTTGTGGTGGTTTTCAAAACATGCCTGTTTATCATCCACCGACAGCAATTCTAATGCGGCATATTGGACCTGGTTTGTGGACATCAATTCGAATACCTTTTTGTAGGGCATGGGATTAACTGCCAGCACCGGTTGAAATGCAGCATCCTTCCCGCATTTTAGATGTGTTGTGAACCAGCGTCCCGCGATCTGTCCCAGGTGTTCCGCCACCTTTTCCGGATCAGCAACACACCTGCAGGAAGGCAGGAAGGGATTCGCAGTATCAAACTGAAGACCCACTCCGGATGTTTCCTGAAAGAGATCTGCAAGGCCGTAACCGCCATCATTGCCAAACCAGGGTTCAATAATGTTTTCCAGTACGAACTGCACATTTTGATTTTTGGCTTTTGCTGCGCATTCATCTGCCAGGGCTGCCAAGTGATCCAGCTCTTCCCTTGTCCAACCCATCTTGTTCTCATCTGCTGTGAATTCTGACCAGGACAGGATGGATCTGAGGATCCCTGGTTTCCCAAAAGTGGCAGTATTCAGGACTGCCCTGTCGAAAACCTCCTGGAATTCAGGGTTGAAAAGATCTTTATGGATCTCATAAATGACTTCAACATTCTTCTCTTGCGCATACACAGCAAGGATCTTGCAATCCTCTTGCGAGAGTTCTGCAGCCGGATCCCTCAGCTCAATGAATTCATAGCCTTCAGCAGAGGCAAAATCAAGCAATTCTTTCAGGTTGTCTACGCCGACTGGCATACATTGCAGGAAATTCTGGGTGGAGAATCCGAGTTTTACCCCGGGATACTGATCAGATACCTTCATTTTTTTGTCATTTTGAGCAGCACATGATGAGATCATGACTGCCAGGATTATTAGGAGAAGCTGTTGTATTTGTCGCATATGTTGTAGAATTTGGTTTTAGACTCCAAGTTCCCATCTCCTGAAATAGAGTCCCTGGCGCACAACCGGCAGGCACTTATATTCAATGGCTGCCATCTGATCGTTGCTCAAGGGAGAAAACTCAGAGGCGATCTTCACATTTTCTTCAATCTGTTCCACATTGTCCACACCTATGATGGTGGTACTTACCGGCAGGGTCATGTTATATTCCAGGGCCTCTTTAATGGTTAGCGCACCGGGTAATTTGGTAGCCATACGTTCCGGTTGTTCATCAATCGGCGGAGGAGTCCAGGTGGAAAGCATCCGTCCCCTGGTGGCAACTTTCATGGAAATGATACCCATGCCTTTTTTTTGCACTTCGGGGAGCAGGTAGTTCTTAAAGCTCAGGTAGTGGACATCTGCCCCGTTGACTGCCATGAGTATGGTGTTAAAATCGAACCGTTCTATGCATTGTTGGAGGATCAGTGGTTCATAATGCCCTGTTATGCCGAGAAATTGTACCATGCCTTCTGATCTGGCTTTCTCAAAAGCCTTTATGGCACCGTCATCGGCAAATATTTTATCTACCTGGTCCTGGCGTTGCACATTATGCAATTGCCAGATATTCAGGTGATCGGTCTGGAGATTTGTGAGGCTTTCCTCCAGTAAATGCATGGAACCATCGTATGACCTGTCATGTGTCTTTGTGGCCAGAAAAACTTCTTTTCTCCTGGTCTTCATAACCCGGCCGATATTCAGCTGGCTGAGTCCCCTGCCATAGGAAGCCGCGGTATCAATATAATTTATTCCCATGTCTATGGCCCTGTTTATGATCTTTTCGGAAACCTCTTCCTTGCCTGAGGTTTCAATGGCGGCTTGTCCACCAAGGCTGAGGATGCCTACCTTGTACCCGGTCTTTCCGAATGCATTTGTGGGCATTGCAGCAAAGGTTCTCGGATTAAAGGGTTGATCCTTACCCGGGGCGTCAGGCAGGGAGGCATTGGTTCCAGCAGGAGCGGCGGCGGCCTTGCCAGCCATGGCTATCCCCATGGTCCCGGCCATGCTTGCTCCCAGAAATTTTCTGCGGTTTATTTTCTCATTTGATGTCATAAGGTTTTGGATGATGGTTAAATATTACAATATAAATAATATATATGATATAATAATGGGATAAGAATAGTAAATGGAGAAACAGGATTTTCAGCGTTCGAAGATTGAAAAGTGAACGCTGCCGTACTTACGCATTTCCAGGAACTGCGTATGGTCGCTGAATAAATTTTTCTTTCCATGCTCAAGGATGAACCATCCTTCTTCCACGAGTAAATCCGAGTTCAGGACAAGGTCCGGAAGTTCAGGAATGATTTCCAGATCATACGGAGGGTCTGCAAAGACGAGATCATACCTGGATTTGCATTGCCTTATATATTTTATTGCGTCTGTCCGGATAACCCGGGTGTTTTCGATCCTGAGTAAGTGGATGGTTCGCTTTATAAATCCTGTGGTTTTGGTATCGATCTCCACCATGTCCACCTGTCCTGCCTTCCTTGAGGCAAATTCCAGACCGATGCTTCCGGTACCTGCAAACAGGTCAAGGACCACCAATCCATTGAAGTCGTATGTATTAGCAAGTACATTGAACAGTCCTTCTCTGGCAAAATCCGTGGTCGGCCTGGCTTTAAAGGAATGAGGCACAGGTATGTACCTGCCTTTATATGTGCCGCTGATTATACGCAATGGTATACCTTAAAAAGACTTAAACAGGTATGTTCCTGGATCTTGTCAAATACATGGGGATACTGAAATTCGCTTGGGGCAGGTCTGAACTTTAGATTTTTGAAATAGCGTTTCAGTAGGGCGGGCCGGTCTGAGAGTTTATCAAACTCTCCCGAAATAATTAGCGGTGTGGATTCCTGGTTAAGTTCCAGTTTGTCGAAAACAAAGAGGATAAAGTACAGCAGATCATCATCGCTCCGGAACATGAAATTATTGTGAAAAAGCAGTTCCTGGCTATTCGTAACCGCCACATCAAAATGGCCATTACTAAAATGGATATTGGCGATTTTTCCGGTGTTTGAGCCGGTATGAATGGCCTCACTGATAAAAGGAGTAGCCTGGTGGTAGAATGATGCATTCACCCAGGATTTCAGATACAGATTGGTAATTTCATGATACATGGGAAAGACCAGGTAGGCATCGATATGCTTTATGAAATTGTATCGCAACTCGTCAAGGTCATTCAGTACATGATTGAACTCGAAATATGATTTCAGGTGATTCTTGTCAAACAATGCAGCTGGCAGGAGGGTGGAACGGTTGTCAACCTGTATGCATGATACCCCTTCGTATGATTGCTGCAGCAAGGGGTCCTGATGCAGGATATCCCGGACCTGCTCGAACAGAAGATCGGCTGATGTGACCTGTTCAAACTGGTAACGTTTTAATACAAGGTACTTCAGGTTTAATGGTTCAAGAATGGCAAATAAAAATCCATCCAGGTTGGCCTGGATGGACAGGTGCAGAGAGTTGGTCTTGTTTATATCAAATGTTTCGTCTAGGAGCTCGAATTGCAGCATACAATATAATTACTCCCAGTTCCCCGCGTTGTTGGTTGCCTCCTCCAACGAACCTACTTTTAATCCGGGGTAACCTGTGATTTTTTCTTTTATTTCCTTGTAATTTATGATTAACTGCCTGTCGAGTCCGGCAAGCAGGATATCGTATGGTACCTTGGCTTCGAAGACCCTTATAGCAACCTTGGATACTGTTTGAAGGGTTCCGGCTCCCAACTCAAATTCATAACCTTTGGTAAAAGGTGCAAATTTCAGGGAATCAATAGCATAGCCCGGAGCGAATAAGGAATCCTTAACACTAAGACGGATGGTGTCACGGGAGATCAAACCCTCTTTCAGGGCCTGAAGTTCAGCTTTTTGCCTTCCCATTTCTTCTATCATGGAATCCGGTATGGATCCAATGGCCTGAACGACAGAAAAGGAGTCTGTTTTCACAAATGTTATAAGGCTGTCAAAGTCACTGGTAAACCGGCCATATTCTGATCTGAAAGCAAGCTGGGCTGTCCGGATTTCCTTCAGGCGTTGAATAGTTGCCTGCTCTCTCCTGTTCTTTTCCTTATCGAAGCGAACGGGCTTTTGAATGCTTTCCCACAATAAATAGCCTAATACAATAATGGCCACTGTTAATGCAACCTGGATAACTGTTTTCATTTTATTGCCGAAGATTAGGTTTAATTCGGCTTTAAAATTAATATAAAAAATTAAATTTAAAATTTTAATTATGGAATAATTCCGCACATGCTGAAAAACCACATTGCCGGACTACTGGGAGAAAATCTGGGACATGAACCAACAGCTGCACAGCTGAATTTCATCGAAATCATGGCTGGCTTCATATCTCCCGGGAACGACATGGATATTTTGCTGCTGAATGGTTTCGCAGGCACCGGGAAAACCACCCTGGTCCGGTCCCTTGTCAGAACTCTTGATAAATTCAAGCAACGTTATGTATTGCTTGCCCCGACAGGGCGTGCAGCCAAGGTACTTGCGGCCTATACAGGGAAACCAGCCTATACCGTTCACAAGAAGATCTATCGCCAGAAATCAGCCAGGGATGGTATGGGACTCTTTGTCCTGGACAAAAATCTGACCGGGAATACACTCTTTATAGTAGATGAAGCATCTATGATCGCCAACCAGGAGAACGACAAAAGCATGTTCGGGACCGGCAGGTTATTGGATGACCTGGTGGAATTTGTTTACAGCAAGGCGGGGTGTAAACTATTGCTGATCGGGGATACTGCCCAATTGCCTCCAGTGGGACTGGATATCAGTCCAGCGTTAGATCCAGCCGTCATGGAACAATACGACCTTACCGTTAAATCCGTATTCCTGGATGATGTGGTCAGGCAATCACTCGATTCCGGAATCCTGATGAACGCGAACATGCTACGCAGAGGAGTGGAGAAAAAGAAAAAAGCCTGGCCCCAATTCCTTACCTCCGGGTACCCTGATATTTCCCGCATCTATGGTTCGGCATTGATCGAAGAGATTACAGATTCCTTTGACAGGGTCAATATGGCCAATACCATCATCGTAACCCGTTCAAATAAAAGGGCCAACCTCTATAACGAAGGCATCCGAAGCAAGATCCTCTGGAAGGAGGAGGAAATAACTGAGGGTGACATGCTTATGGTGGTCAGGAATAATTATTTCTGGGCACAGGAGGAACCCGAACTGGACTTCATCGCCAATGGGGATATTGCCGAAATCGTTGATATACAGGAGTACCAGGAAAGATACGGTTTCAGGTTCGCGGATGTGACATTGCGTTTTCCCGATTACCAGGACACAGAGCTGGATGTCAAGATCATGCTGGATACAATCAAACTG
The DNA here is from genome assembly GCA_030640625.1 of Bacteroides sp. Classification (GTDB taxonomy): domain Bacteria; phylum Bacteroidota; class Bacteroidia; order Bacteroidales; family SM23-62; genus SM23-62. The sequence continues at coordinate 1,127 of DAOWJB010000194.1, read as the reverse complement.
GAATCTCCCTCACTCGGTCATGAAAAGAACAGGCAGTTGTATTTTAATATCCTGGAAGATTACCCCGATATCAAGAATAAGAAGAAAAAGTACGAATTGGTCAGGGAACATGCATTTTTCAATGCCCTCCAGGTGAAATTCGCTTATGCCATAACCTGCCACAAAGCGCAGGGTGGTCAGTGGGATACCGTGTTTGTGGACCAGGGATATATCAAGGAGGAGATGATAGATACAGAATATTACCGCTGGTTATATACTGCCGTAACCCGAGCTACCAAAAGGCTTTACCTGGTAAACTTCGGGGATCAGTTATTCGGGGATGAGGATTAATCCCCGATGATCTTTACCAGCACCCGTTTGCGCCTCATCCCGTCGAATTCCCCATAGAAGATCTGTTCCCAGGGACCGAAATCCAGTTGTCCATTACTTACAGCCACGACTACTTCCCGTCCCATAATGGTTCTTTTAAGATGCGCATCGGCGTTGTCTTCATATCCATTATGGTGATATTGAGAGTGTGGTTTCTCAGGGGCAAGTTTTTCAAGCCAGACCTCGAAGTCATGATGCAGTCCGGATTCATCATCATTGATGAAAACGGAAGCACTTATGTGCATGGCGTTAATTAGTGCTAAACCTTCTTGTACACCACTCTCAGCCAGGCATGATTGCACTTCGGGGGTAATGTTTATCAATTGTCTGCGTTGGGTTACGTCAAACCAGAGTTCTTTACGATATGATTTCATGATTATGGGTTTTTGAAGATCCTGCAAATATACTAAAAACCCGGCCTAAATTCAGCCGGGTTTCGGAACATAGAAATTAACCCTTGGAAGATAAATGTTCGCACAAATCAATGTTAAACAAAAAACGTTTGCTTTGCAGGAAAAACTTACAGTAGAGGAGTTATATTACTAAAATCTGACTAATTTTGATTACACCTACATTAATACTTATATCATGAAATCCTCTGACAAGTATTTTTCACCTTTGAAATCACATTCCTGTTGTCCTTCACATGATGAAAATAATCCATTCTCAGATGGTTTAAGCCGAAGGAAATTCATAAAGGTTGCAGGGGGGTCAACCCTGTCTGTTGTTGCCCTGTCAGGCCTGTCATGGCAGGCCCT
>DAOWJB010000209.1 GCA_030640625.1 Bacteroides sp. | reverse complement strand
TTTTCTTCAACATCCCTGTTGGTCTTCAATCGAAATCTGTATGCTTTTCGTATCGTTGGCATTATACTTAAATATACGAAAAACATATGAATTACACAAGATTTTGCATACAAAAAATGTATGATATATTTCATTATACCTTTAATTGGTCTTTATTACATAATATAGTTGCCACACACGGCACCAAATAGGCTTGTTAACTGTTGAAAAGGGGGTTCATCCAGGCTTTTACGAAATGTATGCACCGAATTGGAAGAACACTCCCCAAGAGGTGGTTTGTTACAGAACACCCGAAAAATAATAATTGTGTCCTTATATCCGGTCCCTGAAGTGAACCGGTTTTACGGACACTTAAGATAAGCTGCCTTTTCCTAAATACAAGAATGACTGGACCGATGATGGTGAGATGACCAACTACATGCTTACCTCCGCCCATTGGTCAGATATTCCGGAACATGAATTTGAGTATATGCGCATTGATACATTTATGGCGGGTGAATTTGTCTGGACCGGATTCGACTATCTGGGAGAACCCACACCAGTGCGCTTTTCTGCGGATCCAAAACAGAAGGACAGGTTCAGGGCCACCAGGGAAGGTTACGATGCCCGCAGCAGCTATTTTGGCATTGTAGACATGGCTGGCCTTCCTAAAGACAGTTATTATAATTACCGGAGTCTCTGGAATCATAAGGAGAATACAGTACACCTGACCCCACACTGGAATTGGGAAGGCCATGAAGGTGAACCAGTTCCAGTATTTGTTTATACCAACGGGAATGAAGCAGAACTTTTTCTGAACGGGGAAAGCCTTGGCCGCAGAAAAAAGACCGATCCAGATCTTGTTAAAACCTCTCATTCCATGGCTGGAAGCCTGGATTATGCAGTAACACTGGATGACCAGGAAAATCCATACTTTGAAATTATTGACGCTTACCGCTTGCGCTGGCTTGAAGTCCTCTATGAACCCGGAGAACTGAAAGCTGTGGCTTACCAGGATGGAGTGGTAATTGGTGAAGTTATGGTAAAGACAGCCGGTGAGCCAGATCGGCTGCATTTAACACCTGACCGTTCCAGTCTGGATGCTGATGGGATGGACCTCTGCTACCTTACCATCGAGATGGTCGATGCTGCAGGGATAGTTTGTCCCCTGGCCATGAACATGCTTGCTTTCCAGGCTGAAGGTTCTGCTCGGCTGATGGGCGTGGCCAACGGCAACCAGATGGGTCATGATGTTTCTACAGATACTACTCATCCCCTTTTCTATGGAAAGGCAGTTGCTATATTGCGCAATATCCCGGGACAATCGGGAATTGCCACACTGACTGTGAGATCAGAGGCCGGATTGGAAGCCAAAACAAAAGTTAACTTTACTGAATAATCCAATATTGAAAAAATCCATGGCGGATGGTCCTGTGATAGTGGGCTTTTTCAATCTACTGGAGTGAAATGGAAATGTGCTTCCGGCAGGCCATCAGGATGGTGGACTGGAAAGCTGTGCATTACGGTGTCATGAACCGGACAAAAATGTGGATGGATACTAAGTTTTCAATAAGTCATAATCCAATGACAATTCTGTATATTTATTGACCAAACCAGAATTGAAAATATGAAACGTAGAAATTTTATACAGGGTTCTGTGGCAGCCATTGCTGCTGCCGGATTTGGAAAGGTTGCTTTTGGCAGCAATACGCTGGCTGCCGCTAATGTGTCTGCCTCAAATGGGGCCATATTCGACAATTAAATAATGAAAAAGGAACATGCACTGCAGGAAAAGATTTCCGCCGAACTGGAACGCCATCAGATGGATATAGGTCCCTTTGTTTTGAGGGCAAAATAGGGTGGACAATCAATGGTATATGATGATCCTGAAAGCAGGGAAAAATGGAAGCAAGGTTTGAAGGAAGCCATTGAAACATCCAAGCGAACAGGTGCAAAGCATGCCTTGATAGTTCCGGGAGCACTTGATAGCAAACTGGAAATGGAATACCAGACAGCGAATGTAATTGATTGCCTGCGTGAAATGAGTGAAATAGCTGCCTTCCATGTTGGTGATAATCCGGGAAGAAAAGAACCTGGAACAGGGGAAATCAACTACCGGAATATCTTTAAGCATATTCACCAAAAAGGTTATGATGGCGTCCTGTGCATGGAGCATGGCAAAAGCTTAAAAGGAATTGTAGGGGAAAAAGCCTTGATAGAGGCTTACAGGAAAGTTGATAACTTTTAGAGTTAAATCCATATATGAAAAGCTTAACTGTATTTGGACTTGCCGCGGTACTGGCGCTGGTTTTATCTGCTACCGGTTGCCAGGTGCCAGGTACAGCATCAGAAGAGTTAAAAATTCTGATACTGACCGGGCGGAACAACCACAACTGGGAACAAACCACGGCTGTGTTGGACAGCACACTGAAGGAATGCGGGTTGTTTTCAGTTGATATTACAACCAAACCGGACACTTTGAAATATGAACAGCTGAAGAAATATGATGCCCTTCTAAGCAATTGGAATTCCTGGCCTGAAAATGATATAAGATGGCCTGAAGCAGCAGAACAGGGATTGATGAGGTTTGTTAATGAGGGCGGGGGACTGGTATTCTTCCACTCCTCGACCTCTGCATTTTACACCTGGCCTGAATTTAAACAGATCTCAACAGCAGCCTGGATAATGGATAGTACCTGGCACGGACCGATAAGTCCGGTTACAGTCTCTGTACAAAACCAGGAACATCCTATAACCAGTGGACTTACTGATTTTGATATTTTGGATGAACTTTGGATCAATGCCGGACAAAACGAGGCATTCAGGGTGCTGGGTACAGCTTCAAATAATGAGGAGGATACCGGTGAACAGCCTGCTATCTTTGTTGGAAGCTATGGCAGGGGAAGGATATTTCATACTATTTTGGGTCATGATGCCAGGACTTTGCGGAATACGGGATTTCAAACGCTGATTCTTCGGGCCACCGAATGGGCTTCGACAGGTCAGGTAGTCTATCATGACTGCCTGAATCCAGCAAATGACTATTAACTGGGCCATATAATGATGTTAAGGATATTCTCAAGAATTATACATGCATTGTGCTTCGTGTGCTTGATACTGTCCGGTTGCACCAGTTCAGGTGGGCCACCGAACCTTGTACCTGAAGACCCGGCTACTGCCCAGAATTACTGGTGCACCTGGTACTGGCAAAACTATAACATTTTAAAAGGTCAGCCGGTGACCACCCCGGATCCCCGCACAGTCTATACCAACCCGGCCGCACGAGATGAGTTAACAGAGGAAATCCTGTTTGGAAAGGATGGCTGGGCCCGGGCCCTTTTGCCTCGTACAAGAGGAGATTATTTCTTCCTTATTGATCATGGTTGGCAGGATAAATCCATCAAGGAAAATACCTTCTTCACCTTCATTATGGACACGATAGATTTCCCATCCTATGCTAAATTTGAGCCCAAGGAGCGGATCAAAAGGTTAAACGATGATATTAAGGAACTGGGTTGGAGGGGATTGGGACTCTGGGTCCGCGGCAATATCTCCAGTGAAGATGCCCGAAAGTTTGTCGAATGGAGCAAGTATGCCGGTATCAAATATTGGAAAATTGATGGCGGTGATACAGATGAATACTTCAGTTACCGGCGAAAGCAGGAGATATTTCCTGAGCTGGCGTTGGAGTATGTCACAGGGGCAGCCGGACCGATAAACCAAAACTGGGAGATCGAGGGAGAAGAGGTATATCCATCGGTTTACACACCTGAAACAGATCTAATAAAATCACCAGCCTTGTCCAAAGCTGACAAAGCCCTGGAGGTTTTGAAAAACAGTGATGTATTCCGGACTTATGATGCCGCCCCCTTATTGGTCAGTACGGTTACCCTGCAACGGATTCACGATATTTTGAGGCAAACGGCCGGACATTCTGAATACGTTTCCACGTTGAACATCCAGGATGATTGTAATATTGCCGCTGCCCTGGGTTGCCTGGTGGCTGTTAAACGTCATCCAATGGAAACTCCAAGGATGTATGAAGGCAGGGATTATCATTTACAAATCGCGGGGGACAGGCATGTTGATAAGAGGTTGAACGAAATGGACCGCCTGGCCAGGTGGCAGCGCATTGCTCCCCCCATGCCGGCTGGATATGGTACCTACCATGCCTCAGAAAGAATGCTTATTGACAAATTTGTTTTCCGCAAAAGCGATACCTGGTTTTCGCTTACCCATGGAAAAATGGTATCCCAGAGTGCGCCTGCCGTCATGGCGAGAAATATATCCCTGCCCGAAGTAGGATCTGATGGAGAGCCTCCATATGTACTGGCAAGCCGCTTCCCGAATGGAGCCGTATGCATTGCCACCGAGGGCCGGGTAAGACCCGATGATAGCTGGTACCATCCCCGGGCCGACATTGCAGTTGAATGTGGCGATGGGAAGGGCTCCATTGGGGTATTCGGCTATTATAAATCACTAAGCCTTAAGTTTGATCGGGAACTGTCTGGATCAACCGTAGTTTGGGCACAGGACCTACTATCAGGTCAGGCGATGGATATTTCAGGCCTTGTTAAGATTGAGAAAAATGTGATGCATATCCCGGGGGACCTGATTGAAGAGATCGGTACTTCAGAAAATGATGAGGGAGATATCTCAGCTCCTGGATTGGTAATAAAGCTTAATAATTTTTAACCATATTATATTCATGAAACTAAAAAATATTCACATTATAGTTTGTATTTGCGGAAGCCTTTTGCTGGCTTCCTGTGATGCAGCTATTGAAAAGCCAAACATCATCGTGATCATGGCTGACGACCTGGGTTATGGGGACCTTAGTTCATATGGTGCTACGGCTGTTCATACGCCAAATATTGATAAGCTGGCGGACGGGGGACTCAAATTCACGAGCGGGTATTGTACGGCGGCAACCTGTACACCAACAAGATTTTCCTTTCTTACCGGGATGTATGCTTTCAGGCAGAAAGGTACAGGGATTGCAGCACCGGAATCACCTTCCCTCATTAAACCGGGTACCCCTACGCTTCCCCGGCTTTTGAAAGAAGCAGGTTATAAGACCGCTGTGGTGGGCAAATGGCATCTCGGATTGGGAGATCCCAAACCCGACTGGAACGGGGAGATCAAACCGGGTCCCCTGGAATTGGGATTCGACTATTGCTACCTGCTTCCGTCGACCAACGACCGGGTTCCTTCCGTCTACGTTGAAGACCACCACGTAGCCAATCTTGATCCGGCAGATCCGTTGATTGTCGGTGAAGAAGCCGTCAGCGATACCAACGGAAAAACCTTCCGGCACCTGCTCAAGATGGATTGGTCACGCGGCCATAACCAAACCATCCATAACGGGATCAGCCGGATTGGATGGTTCAAGGGCGGACAAGCAGCAAGATGGAGAGATGAGGACCTGGGTGACCAGTTTGTAAGAAAATCAGTGCAGTGGATACAGGAGAACCAGGATGAGCCATTCTTCCTGTTTTTCTCTTCCCAGGATATTCATGTACCCAGGATGCCCAATGAACGGTTCCATGGAGCAACCTCAATGGGGTTCAGGGGCGATGCCATCGTCGAACTGGATTATAAAGTGGGTGCGATCATCGATGTCATTGAGGAACTGGGACTCACAGATAAGACCCTGATCATTTTCTGCAGCGATAACGGTCCGGTCCTGGATGACGGATACAAAGACGGCGCCATTGAAAAGCTCGGTGATCATAAACCTGCCGGACCATACAGGGGAGGTAAATACAGTCCATATGAAGGAGGTACACGGACCCCCTTTATCACTTACTGGCCTGGGACCATTAATCCGGAAACCACTGATGCCATGGTATCTACCGTTGATCTGGCCGTAAGTCTGAACAAGCTTGCCGGGAATGACGTACCGGCCGGAACTTTCCCGGACAGTTATGATGTGCTTGATGCATTGCTCGGGAAGAATAACGCTGAGGGGCGTACCTTCATTTTTGAGGAAGCCATAAGAAGTTTCGGACTGAGGAAGGGGGAGTGGAAGCTCGTAGATCATCAGACAGAAGACCAGGTAAGGCGGCTGACCTATTTCAAACCCGCAGGGCACAG
>DAOWJB010000100.1 GCA_030640625.1 Bacteroides sp. | reverse complement strand
TTCCTGCGAGCCAGGTCTCCTGACGCTCCAAAAATCGTCAGGATGTGTGGGTCTGGTTTTTGCATAATACGTTTCTTATGGGCGTAAATGGTTTTCTCTAAATTAAAGCAATATTCCCAGAAAGCCTATCCGGAATAGTTAAAGGTTTGCTAATTAAAGTCCCTCCAGCACCCTGTTCACTTTTTCAGTAACAGCCAGACTGATCTCTTCTATTTCTCCTCCCATCAGTTTCGACATGGTTTCATGGGGATTCATGGCCAGCACCTCTGTCCCACCTTCAACCTCCTGTACGACGAAATTACATGGAAGAAGTGTTCCTATCTTGTCATCCACGGTAAGGGCCTGGTGAGCATATGCCGGATTGCATGCCCCCAGGATCAGATAGGGCCTGAAATTAACATCCAGTTTGTTTTTAAGGATTTCCTGAACATTGATCTGGGTGATCACACCAAATCCCTCTTTCTGGAGTTCCTCGATAACTTTGTCTACTGCCTCGGGAAATGCCAGGCTGATTTTTTTAGCTATATAATATGCCATATTAATTAAATTAAATTATCTATCTATATCGATATAAAGATACAAATTTCTTTGAATTAGGACTACAGCAGCATAAAAATACCAATTAAGCGATAAGATCTGAAGAGTGTTTTCTATTGTTTGCCGCCACCCACTATATCTTCCGTAGCGATGGTACTGCTGTAGTTTACAGAATACGCTGCAAAAAATCCTATGGCATCATTGTCGATATTGCTGCGGATGTTGGCCGGGGGACCGCTAAACAGTGGTGTCTGGGGAAAGACCTGGCTCTGTGCCTCAATAATATAATTGTAATAATCTTCCGTAATGCCATTGATCTCAAAGGTGATGGTATCCCCCACGTTTACAACCTCTTCAGGTTTATCATCGCTCAGGAACTGGGAAGGGATCCCGTAAGTATAATTCCCGTTAAAGAACTGGTCATCCTGTACGATCAGCTCATACAAGGTATCGGTGATGAGCACAGCGTTCTTCCAAACCTTGAAAACATACCAATCCGGATCGGGAGAATCCCAGGCCCATACCCTGACCTGATATCCGGTGAAGAATGTATTAAAATATTCCAGTTGTATTGAATCGATAGGGTTCACAGGATTCATTCTGGATGTGGCATTATATTCTTCCATTGCTCCATCCTGGTTAATATCTACATTCCGGATATTCAATGTATAGGTCCTGCCAGGTACTCCATGATAATCCGGAGATGTTAAATACCATCCGGGAAGGGTATCAGATTCCATCAGCACATGGATTTTATCCCCGTCATCGATCAGGACCTCTGCACCTGTAACGGCCGGTGCAGACTGGTTATAGAAATAGTCACTGGTCACACTTAGCCTGACCCAGTGGGCCATAGTGTCAGTGGTTACTGAGCCTTCCACAACCATTCTTACATAGGTTGAATCAAGCTCAAGTTCGATCCTTTCTGTACAATTCCAGAGAGATGCTGACAATGCGGTTATTATGACAACTGTTTTTAATATTTTCATTTTCCTGTCATTTAAAAGCGAAAGTTCCATGTCAGCGCGGGTATAATTGGGAATAGATAAGTCATCTCCGCATATGTAATATTCGGATCATTTTCATCCTGGACAAAATTGATGGCCCATGCATTTTTTCTGCCATATGCATTATAAACTGAGAAGTTGAGGTCCCAATGCCACTTACGGTCCGGTTTTGGTTTTGATCCGAATGATACTGACAGGTCAAGCCTGTGATAGTCCGGCATCCTGTAGGCATTCCTGTTTGAGTAAACAGGGGCAATATTCCCCATGTATTCAAACCTGCCTGTAGGAAAGGTTACCGGTAAACCGGTACTGTAGACCCAGTTAGCGGAGACCCATATCCTCCTGGAAATTTCATAGTTACCGACGATGGCAATATCATGTGGTCTATCATAAGGAGCTGCATAGGGGTTCCCGTTATTGATCTCAGCGACTTCCCTGGTGGTTTTGGAATAGGTATAGCTTATCCATCCGTTCAGTTTTCCATCATTTTTTCGCAGCAGGATTTCCAGGCCGTATGAGGTAGCTTCACCCATCCTGAGTTCACCCTCCATATAGCGGTTCAGCAAGAGGTTGGCGTGGTCCTTGAAATCAATCGCATTGCTCATTTTCTTATAATATGTCTCTACAGATACCTCCAGTCGATTGTTGAAAAGATTTCTGAAATACCCCAGGGCCACCTGGTCTGAGATCTGGGGATTGACATTCGGTGTAGAAGGGAACCATACATCAAGCGGAGTACCTGCAGTTGAGTTCTGAGCTAGATGAACATACTGGCGGGTCCTGGAATAGCTTGATTTGATGGATGATACATCATTGATCATAAAAGATACAGCGGCCCGGGGTTCAAGACCAACAAAAGTATTATAGAAATCTGCCTTCCCGTAAACTGTTGAATCGATGGCTATATAATCATCATCATAGTTGTAAATGGTCCCCGGTCCGACATTATGGAACATGCTTAATCTCAATCCATAACGCAGGTTCCATCTTTCTCCGAATGATTGTTCGGCAGATACATATACCCCATTCTCTACGGCATAATTGGATGGCAGGATAAATTCTGTAAACAGGCTCTGCTCTCCAAGACCCATTGCGTTTCCTGGTTCAAAATCATGGAAGGTACTGATCAATCCGAATTTCAATGTATGTTCCGGTGTGATGAAAAAGTTCAGGTCGGCTTTTACACTATAGTCTTTCATTTTTGAACGCCAGCGGAATGCATTTGCATCTCCTTCAGGTGTTCCAAGCTCATAGTCATATCTGCTGTGGATCACCGAGAAATTGCTGAAGATCCTTGTAGAGAAGAGATGGTTCCAGCGAAGCGAATATGTCTGGTTTCCAAATGCCATTTTAGCAAAGGGATTGGCGTAAACATCCCTCCCCAGGTAACCGGATAAGAACAGCCGGTTTTTATCATTAAATATGTGATTCAGCTTCAGGTTCAGGTCATAAAAATATAATGTATTATCCCTGATATCCGGATCTTTTGCAAACAAAAGAAATATGTCTGCATAGGTCCTTCTCCCTGCTACAAGAAATGAGGTTTTATCCTTAATGATCGGGCCTTCCAGGGTAAGCCTGCTGGAGACGGTCCCTATCCCGCCTGACCCGGAGAATTTTTTAAGATTCCCCTCTTTCATTCTCACATCCAGCAGCGATGAAAGCCTTCCTCCGTAGTCTGCAGGAATATCCCCCTTGTACAATTTCACATCCTTTATTGCATCATTGTTAAAAACGGAAAAGAATCCCATCAGGTGAGAAGCATTGTAGACAGTAGCTTCATCCAGCAGGATCAGGTTCTGGTCAGGGTTCCCTCCCCTGACAGAAAAGCCCGAAGCTCCCTCACTGGATGCCTGGACACCGGGAAGCAATTGTATGGCCTTGATCACATCCACCTCCCCCATGAGGGTAGGAATTCTTCTAATGGACTTGATCGGCAGTTTATTCACGCTCATTTCAGCCTTCCTGATATGTGCCTGTTTGCCTTCTGCATGGATGGTCACTTCTTCAAGTTCCTGGATGTCTTCCTTCAATTCAATATTTTGGGTCAGATTCTCGTTCAGGTTTACAGCCATTTCATACATTTCGTAACCTACATACGAGATCCTGAGATGATAGAATCCCGGAGGAAGGCTCAGGGAGTAAAATCCGTAAACATTGGTAACGGTCCCCCTGTTCAGTTCCTGCACCATGATAGCTGCTCCAATCAGTTCCTCACCGGTACTGGCATCTTTGATGTAACCGCTGATAGTGTACCGGGGACCCGTCTCATCTTCCGTATCCGCAAAAAGGGGAAATATTGATAACAGTAAATAAAGGGTTAAAACAAGTGGTATTCTCATTTCATTTAATGGGTTTTACTAACATAGACAAATACCAAACCAAAAAGTTGTATTCAGGTCAAAGTTTATATTAAGAAATCATTAAATGAATTCTTTCTAGATAAACAGGGGAATATCGTCGGTGAATGCAGAAAAACCAGGAATGAGTGGCATTCACTTTCGCAGCACCGCAAATCACAATGTTTGCTGTAACTGGTCCCTGACCCAGTCTCCCACTTCAGAAGTACGTCTTGGATTGTCAGGTGTAATGTCTCCTGTGACCATTCCTGATTCCAATGCATTTGATACAATATTTCTGATACCCTCGGCCGATCTTCCAAGTCCGAAATGATCCATCATCATCGCCAGGCTGAGAATGGTTGCAAAGGGATTGGCTATATCCTTCCCGGCTATCTGGGGTGCAGATCCATGAATAGGCTCAAAAAGGGATATCCCCTCCCCTACGGATGCTGATGGCAGCATTCCGATAGAGCCGGTTATAACGGAAGCCTCATCTGTGATGATATCCCCAAACATATTCTCGGTCAGCACCACATCAAAATTGGCCGGTTGCAGGATGATCTGCATGGCTGCATTGTCTACAAACATGAAATCCAGTGTAATGTCCGGGTATTCAGGGGCCAGGCGCTGGACCGTTTCCCTCCATAACCTGGAAGTTTCCAGTATATTGGCCTTATCTACCAGGGTGACTTTTTTCCTGCGTTTGCCAGCTGTTTCAAAGGCCATCCTGGCGATCCGCTGAATTTCAGGGACGGAGTAATTACAATGATCATAGGCCTCAGTACCGTCCTCGTTGCGTCCTTTCTCCCCAAAATAGATGCCTCCTGTCAGTTCCCTGAATACTACAAAATCCACCCCCTTCAAGAGATGTTCCTTCAGGGGAGAGATGGGATCCAGCACAGGAAATGTTTTTACCGGCCGGATATTGGCAAACAATCCCAGGGACTTTCTTATTTTCAACAGTCCCTGCTCCGGCCTTACCGCTGCTGTCGGATCCAGATCAAATTTTGGGTGGCCGACCGCACCCAGCAGTATGGCATTTGACTTCATGCACTTCTCCAGGGTGTCATCAGGCAGTGGATTGCCGGTTTGATCGATGGCGGTTGCTCCGATCAATCCCTCTTCATAACTAAACTTTACCTTTTCTTTATCTTCGATTACAGGAATTAACTTCAGGGCCTGTGCGACAACTTCGGGTCCAATCCCATCCCCTGGCAGTACTACAAACTTAAATTCCATACTATTAAAAATGATTTCTTTCTATTATATTCAACATTTTCTCGGTGGCTTTAATGGCTGCCTCTGTCTGATCGGCCTCCAATGCCTTTGTCTTAAATTCTCTTTCCTTATATTCCCAGGTGATAACAGCTTCCACAAGGGCATCGGTTTTTCCTCCCGGGGGAATGGTTACCAGGTAATCAATCAGGACAGGACGTTCCCTGCCTAATTGTTGCGTGTAGATCTTCCAGAGGGCTTTCATGAATGCATCATACTGTCCGTCGCCTATACTGCTCTCCTCGTAATCCTTTCCGTTTATCTCGATGATAACATTTGCAATGGGGCGCAATCCGTTTGCCAGCGTCAGGGCATAGCTTTTAACCTTGATGGGCTGATGCAGGCCCGTTCCCCCCAGCACATCGGATATGATGTAAGGAAGATCCTCTGTGGTCACTGTTTCTTTCTTGTCTCCCAGTTCAATGATCCTTTGGGTGACTTTTTTAGTGGACTCAGGGTCGAGGTCGAGTCCCAGTTCCTCAAGGTTTTTCTTGATATTGGCCTTCCCGGAAGTTTTGCCAAGTGCATATTTCCTGATGCGGCCAAACCGTTCGGGCATCAAGTCATTAAAATACAGATTGTTCTTACTGTCCCCGTCAGCATGCACGCCACAGGTCTGGGTATAAACGTTCTCTCCTATCAGCGGTTTGTTTTCAGGGACCCTTATACCGGAAAATGATTCAACAATGCGACTGATCTTGGTAAGTTTGGATTCATCCACATTGGATTCAACTTTCAGGTGATCACTCAGGATACCCATCACACTGGAAAGAGGCACATTACCGGCCCTTTCCCCGAGGCCGTTCACCGTTGTGTGAATGCCATGCACACCCGCCCTGATGGAGGCATATACATTGGCCGTTGAGAGATCATAATCATTATGGGCATGGAAATCAATATGCAGATCAGGATATCTTTCCAGCATCTTGCTGCAGAACTCATATGTCTGTTCATGATTCAGGATGCCCAGTGTATCCGGCAGCATCAACCTCCTGAGATTCCTGTCCTTCAGGGTATCCGCAAGGAAATAAACATAGTCCGGTGAATGGATCATCCCATTTGACCAGTCCTCCAGGTATAAATTGGAAGTAATACCTTTTGATGAGGCATACTCGATGGCAGATTCAAGATCGGCCAGGTGCTCTTCAGGTGATTTGCGTAACTGCTCCGTGACATGTTTCAGGGATCCCTTTGCAAGCAGATTCACCACCTTTGCTCCGGCATCATTGATCCAGTCGAGTGATGCATTATTATCAATGAATCCCAGGATCTCAATGCTTTCAATATAATTATTCTGCTGAGCCCATTCTATGATCTTCTGAACAGCCTCAAATTCTCCTTCAGATACTCGGGCAGAGGCAATTTCTATCCGGTCGACCCTGACTTCTTCCAGCAATATCTTTGCGATATTTAGCTTCTCAGGTGCGTTAAAGGATACGCCGGAGGTTTGTTCCCCGTCACGCAAGGTGGTATCCATTATCTCCAATTTCATCTCTCTAAGGTTTTTGTGTCAACTCTTCATAACGGGTAACCTTATCCAGGATATTTACCAGGTAATCTAAGTTGTCATAGCCGTTTTGCAGGCATTGTTTCTTATAGGAATTGATTTCAAAATGCGCTGAAGCACCAGAACTTAGCAGCTTGATTTCCTGATCATCCAGGTTCACCAGGACCTGTTCCTGCGGATTGGAAATCGTTTTTTCCAGGATCATTGAAAGAAACTCCCCGGATACCTGTACAGGCAACAGGCCATTATTCAATGCATTGTTTGTAAAAATATCCGCGAAAAAACTCGATACTACTACCCGGAAACCATAATCTACAAGGGCCCAGGCAGCATGTTCCCGGCTTGAACCTGAACCGAAATTTTTTCCGGCAATCAAAATGGACCCCTGGTATTTATCATCATTCAATACAAAGTCCCCTTTGGGTTGATCCTTCTCATCATAGCGCCAATCCCTGAACAGATTATCTCCAAATCTCTCCCTGTCAGTCGCTTTCAGAAACCGGGCAGGGATGATCTGGTCTGTATCAATATTTTCAGCGGGAAGAGGAACGGCTGTAGATGTGATTGTTTTAAATTTCTCCATGATCTCTTAAACTAGGTTTCGGATATCTGTGATCTTGCCATTTATTGCAGTTGCAGCAGCGGTAAGGGGACTTGCCAGTATGGTACGTGACTCAGGCCCCTGCCTGCCCTCAAAATTCCGGTTAGAGGTGGATACACAGTATTCCCCCTTGGGCACCTTATCATCATTCATGCCGAGGCAGGCCGAACAACCTGGCTGCCTGATCTCAAAACCAGCTTCTTCAAGTACCAGCCTGAGTCCCTCATCATCAATCTGTTTTTCCACCAGCTTTGATCCCGGAATCAAATAGGCCCTGATATTTTCTGCCTTTTGCTTTCCCTTTACAAGGCCGGCAACGGCCCTGAAATCCTCTATCCGGGCATTGGTACAACTGCCAATAAATACATAATTCACTGTCTTATCGAGTAACATTTCACCCTTTTTCAATCCCATGTATTCGAGGGCCTTCTCCTCTCCTGCTCGACTGGGAATGGGCTGATCAACAGGAATCCCCATGCCCGGGTTGGTTCCGTATGTAATCATGGGTGGTATATCCTCGGCCCTGATTTCCAATTCCTTATCAAATACAGCATCGGGATCAGTAAACAATTCTTTCCAATTGGGTACCTGCCGGTCATAATCAGCGCCCTGGGGAGCATACAACCTTCCTTTCAGATATTCAAATGTCTTCTCGTCCGGGGCGATCAATCCTCCCCTGGCCCCCATCTCAATGCTCATGTTACAGACGGTCATGCGGGCTTCCATCGACATATTCCTGAAGGTGGATCCGGCATACTCAACGAAATATCCGGTCCCTCCGCCTGCTCCAAGGGTGGAAATGATATAAAGAATGACATCTTTTGAAACCACTCCCTGTCCAAGTTTACCATCAACGGTAATCCTCATTTTTTTCGGCTTGTACTGCATCAGGCATTGACTGGCAAGGACCATTTCCACCTCGCTGGTGCCTATGCCAAAGGCCATGGTCCCGAAGGCACCATGAGTAGCCGTATGGCTGTCTCCGCAAACAATGGTTTGTCCGGGTTGGGTAATTCCCAGTTCCGGACCAATGATATGAACAATGCCGTGATGCTTATGGGTCAGATGAAATAGCTGAATCCCATGCGCTTTGCAGTTTTCAGTCAGCTTTTCCACCTGGAGCCGGGAAAGTTTTTCCTGAATGGGAAGATGCTGGTCAATGGTCGGCACGTTATGATCGGCGGTAGCAAATACACGTTCAGGACGAAACACGTTGATCCCCCTGCTATTTAATCCCGCAAAGGCCTGTGGACTGGTAACCTCATGGATGAAATGCCGGTCTATATACAATACATCCGGACCATCGGGTATGCTGTCAACCACATGCTGTTCCCAGATTTTGTCAAAAAGCGTTTTGGCCATGTTGCTAATAAAAGATTTAAAGATATGAAAATTTCAAATTACAAATATAAAGTAAAAATAGCTTGAAAGTTCAGGAGTTACGAATGATTCATACCAGAACCACTCAAACGATCTGCGCCAGGGCATCGACGAAGGCTTCGACGGATGCTGTGACAATATCAGTATTGGCTGAAAAACCATAAAAAGTACTCCCTTTATATTGTACCTGTACATGTACCTTTCCCAGGTCATCACTGCCCCTGGTAATGGCCTGTATAAGAAATTCCTCCAGGCGTACTTTTTTATTTACGATCTTCTTCACAGCCGAGAATGCAGCATCAATAGGTCCGTTGCCGGTGGCTGTTTCCAGTAACGATACCCCCTGCATCTCCAATCCCACTGTGGCTGTTGGGATCGAATTCAATCCACAGGTAACCTGCAGTGTTTTAACTTCAATGTTTCTGGGACCGCGCTTTTCTTTACCTACCAGTACTCTCAGGTCCTCATCATTGACCTCCTTTTTCTTATCAGCTACATCAAGAAATTCCTCATATAAATGATCAAGCTTCACCTTGCTTAGTTTGTAGCCAAGCTTTTCCACCCTGTGTTTCAATGCAGCGCGTCCGCTTCGTGCGGTCAGCAAAATAGAGGATTCATTGATCCCGACAGACCTCGGATCAATGATTTCATAATTTTCTCTCTTTTTCAAAACCCCATCCTGGTGGATTCCCGATGAATGAGCAAATGCATTCCTTCCTACAATGGCCTTATTGGGCTGAACAGGCATGCGCATCAATGTCGAGACCAGGCGGGATGTTTTAAAAATTCGCTTGTGATTGATATCTGTGTATAATTTCAGGTGCTTAC
>DAOWJB010000317.1 GCA_030640625.1 Bacteroides sp. | reverse complement strand
TTTGATTACTATGTCTGTGATGTTTTTGAGAACAGGCTAACCGGACTGGAAGTCAGGAACCTGGCCGGCTTTATATATGTTTTTACCGAACGAGATGCAATTAATCCTACTGAAAAATAAAAACCAATCCGGAATGAAAACGGGCAGTGTGATGCTGGCGATATCAGCCCTTGCATTCTTTCTTCAAATATCTGCCTTTGGACAGGACGAGTACCTCCTGGGGATTGCCAGGATGAATGATGGATCTCCTGAACAGGCAAGGATTCATTTTGAAAATGTACTGGCAACTGACGGTGATGACCAGGACTGCCTGCTGAAAATCTCGGAAACATTCTACCGGACACATGATTACCATAATGCCATCGAATACCTGGAGCGTCTGGAAAAGCTGCAGGGAGGAATGGGTAGTTATCTGCTTGCCAAAACGTACGCAGAACTGGGAGATGCCAGCATGTCTGTGTTTCACCTGGAAAAACACCTCAGGTCACCCTATAAATTGCCATCCAGCACAATCCTGCTTGATGATGCATTTCTTTCACTTGAGCAAGGCAGTGAATGGAAATCGCTATGGAAAAATGACTGGTATTCAGAAGAAGAGGTATTGTTCCAGGAAATTTCATACCTGTCTGGGGCCGGTGACTACATTGATGCTCTGGATATGATAGAGACAGCTATCGGGGGACCGGCTGACCAGGTTGCTTTGCTCGCGGCCCGCGGAAAAGTCTTTTACCGGATGGAAAATTACCAGAATTCCGTGGAGGCTTATACAGAGGCAATAGAAAAGACCCGGATGAACGCAGAATGTTTTTATGGCAGGGCAGAATCCTATATTGCCCTGGGAAAAATCAAAAATGCCCTACCGGATCTGAAACGTGCCTGGCAACTTCAACCTGAAAAGCTTGAACTCCTGAAGGAATTGAGCCAGGCTAACCGCTCTGCAGGGATCTTTGACCAGGCGGCAGCGGCCATCGAAGAGTATATAGAGTATTTTCCGGCACAGGCGGAAGCTCATTATGTACATGGACAAATCCTCTTCGATTCCGGCAAATACCTGCAAGCCCTGTCAAGTTTTAACACCTGTCTTGAACTGGAAACCAATGATCCACGGTTTTATGCGGCCCGGGGACAAACATACCTGGCGACCAGTACCTACCGTTATGCACTGAATGATTTTGGAATGGCTCTTGACCTGGATCCCAAAAATCACGAAGTTTGGTTCCAGAAGGGAATGGCAAGATGGAATTCCAATGACAGGGAGGGATCCATCAATGACTGGCAGATAGCCGCACGCTTAGGTTCACAAAAGGCTGCTGAAAAGCTGGAAGAGCTTTCCATCAGGCAATAATATGGGCTTATGAATCAGGAAATCCGGAAAAAGAAAAAAGATCCGCAATTATTGAAAGACCTGCGGTCTCCGGATGATGTCCTGGTCCTCAAAACCCTTCATAAACTGAGAAGTGCCGGTCATCTGGCCTATATTCCGGATTTACTTAAACTACTCAGCCAGACAAAAAGCGAACTCATTGAAAAAGAGCTTATCATATTCCTGGCTGATATCAAGGAAAAAAGTGTTGTCCCACTTATTGTCGCTGGACTGACCCAACCCGGTATAAAGGTTGCCCATGCCGGGATCCTGTCTGCCATCTGGCAAAGTGGACTGGATTACAGCCGGTATCTGGATCTTTTTATCCAGTTGTTTATAGAGGGTGATTACCTGGTTGCCCTTGAATCTTTTTCAGTCATCGAGCAATCCCTGGTACACCTTGATGTTCAGAAAATTGAGGAAGACAGAAAAATCCTGTTGGAAGGATTGGAACAGATTACGGAGAATAAGAAACCACTTGCCAGGGAATTGTTAAACCTCATGCAAATTTGATCCTCAGTGATGACTCGAAAAATACTTCATGAACTGGCTCCTTTCATATACCTGTGGCTCAGGCAGATTACTGTAATTCATGATGCCACGGAAAGCATCTGTATCGGCAAAATCCTGCTGATCCATCCAGGCATTTAAATCATCCAGCATCGTGGTGATAATCTCCGGTCCATGTTTATAGATGGCTGAACATACCTGCACGGCACGGCTTCCGGCAAGGATTTGTTTGATCAGGGCCTGTCCATCATGCACACCGGTTGATCCGGCAATATGAACCTGGTCTACCATGGCTGAAATTATGGCAACCCAGCGCAGGGAAAAACGAAGATCCGCCGGTGAGCTGAATACTTCGGATGAAGTCATTTTCAATTCCTTTGTATTGATATCGGGACTGTAGAAACGGTTAAACAACACAACAGCATTTACTCCCCTGTGATACAATAAATCCACCAGATTCACCAGGTGTGTGAAATGCATCCCCAGTTTCATGATGACGGGGATGTCTATTTTGCTTTTGACCTTTTCTGCGATGTCCAGGTATAGGTTCTCATATACCTGTGAACTGGCATCCTTGCTCACCGGAAGAAAATAGACATTGAGCTCCAGGGCACTGGCTCCGGTCTCTTCAATTTTCCTGGCGAAATCTGTCCACTCGGATGCTGAGACACAATTAATACTTGCAATAACGGGAATGCCAACTGCAGCCCT
>DAOWJB010000244.1 GCA_030640625.1 Bacteroides sp. | reverse complement strand
GGTCCGAGTAAAATGAAAAAAGTTGAAGAACTAAATATTCTCGTCATAGGTGAGGATGAATTCCTTGATATGATCAAACCCTGATCCATCACCCTGAAGACATTAAATTACAGGCTTGTGTTAATAAATTGCAAACTTCAGTTTATCAAACTGGACGATTTTTTTATATTATTACAACGTGAAGCTGATCCGAGATATCCAAAGGCTTGTCGGGACCTTTGAGCTGCACAGGAAACTCAGGCAGGTAAACCGGCATAAACGCATCCATAATTTTACAACGGCAAGATCTGCTGGTCTTATTTTTGCCTGCCGGGATGAAGAAGAATTTGAGGCGGTAAAGGAATTCAAACAATTCCTTGAAAGTGAGGCAATAGAAACATCTGTACTGGGTTTTGTGGATGATAAGGAAATCCCTGACCACTATCTGCTCAGGACCGGCTTTAATTTCTTTTGCAAAAAAGACCTTAAATGGTCACACACACCAGGCGTTCCATTCGTAAATGATTTCTCCCGCAAACCATTCGACATACTGTTCGATCTGAGCCTGGAAGATCGTTTCCCATTGAAATATATCCTGAAACTAAGTCCCGCTTCCTATAAAATAGGCAGATTAGTGACTCACAAGGAATATGATCTGATGATCGATATTGAAAAAGAAAGCAGCATTACTTTCCTGATTGAGCAGATAAGACACTATCTCTCCATAATCCACAGCAAAAATATTTTTGAGTAAAGCAATCCATTGAAATTCCCTATATTTGTTTAGGCAGTGGATAAAACTATGAAAGAATCGATATTTACCGGTACCGGTGTAGCCCTTGTCACCCCATTTAAAAAGGATGATGGCATTGATTTCAGGGCACTTACAAACGTTGTTGAGCATGTCATTACCAACGGGGTAGAATACCTCGTCGCCCTTGGAACAACCGGTGAAACACCGGTTCTCTCGGGTGCAGAACAATTGGAGGTTATTGACCATGTAAAGAAAGTCAATAAGGGACGATTACCGCTGGTAGTGGGCATGGGTGGCAACAACACAAAACAACAGATCGATAGAATAGAGGGTACCGACTTCGATGGAATTGATGCCATCCTGACGGCTTCT
The DNA here is from genome assembly GCA_030640625.1 of Bacteroides sp. GTDB lineage: Bacteria > Bacteroidota > Bacteroidia > Bacteroidales > SM23-62 > SM23-62. Next base: position 6,761 of record DAOWJB010000244.1, on the reverse strand, counting down.
CCCTATTATAGCAAACCATCCCAGAAAGGGATCTATAATCACTATATGTCGATCGCCAGATCCAGTCCCGTCCCGATAATTATATACAATGTTCCTTCCCGCACTGGCTCCAATATAACAGCCGAAACAACCCTTAAGCTGGCAGTTGGGTGTGATAATTTTGCAGGCATCAAGGAAGCTTCAGGCGATATGGTACAGGTAATGAAGATCGCAAAAGACAAGCCTGCAGGATTTCATCTAATATCCGGCGATGATGCCCTTACCCTACCCATGATCAGCACAGGAGGTTCAGGCGTCATCTCCGTTATCGGCAATGCATTCCCACGGCAGTTTTCAGAAATGGTAAGACTTGCATTGGATAACCGCTGGGATGAAGCACGCTCAATTCATTACAGCCTGCTTGAAATCATCGATCAGTTATTTATTGAGGGTAGTCCCGCAGGCGTAAAAGCCGCTTTGAATATCCTGAATATCTGTGAGAATCAGGTTCGTATGCCATTAACCACCATCAGCCGGAAGACCTTCGGTAGGCTCACGGAGCTGATAAGATCCATACCGATCTAGATACCAATTAACTGGTCAGTACGCAGGCTCCGCTGTTTATATCGGGCTCAACTTTCTTGTATTTTGCTTCTACCACTTCACCGTTCTGGTACCTCACCTTAACGAAATCATTCCGTCCGATTTTTTTGCCTGAGCGCACGGGTTCTACCTTTCGTTGTTGGGGAGCCTGTGGCTGTCCATCTCCGCCCCCACCCTCATAAGCAGACTGGGCTTCGTTTTTGGTTTGTTCGAACCCACTCATATCGAGGCGTCTGGGACCACGCGCCTGTTGAACCTGGCTGGAATCCTGCAGCGGAATATTTCCTTTCAGAAGGCTGGAACTTACCTCCTTGTTGACCTTGTCTATGGCTATCTTGAACAATTCGAATGATTCAAATTTGTAAATGAGCAACGGATCTTTTTGTTCATAGGTTGCATTTTGCACAGACTGTTTCAGGTCATCCAGTTCCCGCAGGTGTTCCTTCCATGTTTCGTCTATGGTGGCCAGCACGACCGTTTTCTCGTATGTCTTGAGTACCTCGTGAGCGTTACTCTCGTATGCTTTTTCCAGGTTGGTGAGAATCTGAAAAACCCTTGATCCATCCGATATCGGGACTACAATATTCTCATATACCTTTCCCTGTTTTTCGAATACAGACTTGATCACCGGCCATGCCTGTCCAGCTATGGCCTCCTTCTTACGCTGATAGGTATCACGAACACTTTCGAATAATTTCTCGATGATCTCTGATGCATCAGCCTTCATGTATTCAGCCTCGTCAACGGGTGGTTCAGCAGAAAGATTTCGAAGCACTTCGAGCGAAAACTCGGCATAATCCACATTGCCATGACAATCGAGGACAACACTCTCACTGACATCATAGATCATATTGTTAATATCCACGCTTATCCGTTCACCCAGGAGGGCATGCTTGCGTTTTGTATAGATCACTTCCCGCTGGGAATTCATGACATCATCATATTCCAGAAGCCGTTTCCTGATCCCAAAGTTGTTCTCCTCTACCTTCCTCTGGGCGCGCTCAATGGATTTACTGATCATGGAATGTTGTATCACTTCTCCTTCCTTGAGTCCAAGGCGATCCATAATACCGGCAATCCTGTCCGAGCCGAATAACCTCATAAGGTTATCCTCCAGGGAAACATAAAACTGAGAAGATCCCGGGTCACCCTGCCTTCCTGAACGTCCGCGTAGCTGCCGGTCCACACGCCTTGATTCATGCCGCTCAGTACCGATAATGGCAAGTCCGCTTGCCCCCCGGGTATCGGGCGTCAACTTAATGTCAGTTCCCCGGCCAGCCATGTTGGTGGCAATTGTCACCGAACCTGTTTTCCCCGCATGGGCCACGATATCGGCTTCCCTTGCGTGCAATTTTGCATTCAGTACATTGTGTTCAATTTTCTTCATCTTAAGCATCCGGCTCAGCAATTCCGATATCTCTACTGAAGTTGTACCTACCAGCACCGGTCTGCCTGCCTTAACAAGGTTGACAATCTCGTCAATTGCTGCGTTGTATTTTTCCCGGACTGTTTTATAGACAAGGTCCTCTCTGTCATCCCTGACGATTGGCCTGTTGGTTGGAATAACCACTACGTCAAGTTTATATATATCCCAGAGCTCCCCAGCTTCCGTTTCGGCAGTACCTGTCATCCCTGACAGCTTTTTATACATCCTGAAATAATTCTGGAGAGTGATGGTTGCAAAGGTCTGGGTGGCTGCTTCGACTTTCACGTTTTCCTTTGCTTCGATGGCCTGGTGTAAACCATCGGAATACCGCCTTCCTTCCAGTATTCTTCCGGTCTGTTCATCCACGATCTTGACCTTGTTGTCCATGACCACATATTCCACATCCATTTCAAACAGGGAATATGCTTTGAGCAGCTGGTTAATGGTATGAACACGTTCTGATTTTATGGCATAATCCTGCAGGAGCTGATCTTTTTTGGTTAGTTTTTCCTGGTCTGAAAGCGTTGATTGATCAAGTTCAGCTATTTCACTGCCAATATCAGGCAGAATAAAGAAATTAGCATCTTCGGATGAGGTCGTGATCAGGTCCAGTCCCTTTTCGGTCATCTCGATCGAATTGTTCTTCTCATCGATTACAAAGAATAACTCATCCGTAACCTTATACATGTTCTTGCTGTTCTCCTGCATGTAAAAATTTTCGGTCTTTCGCATGAGTGTCTTGTTTCCCTCCTCACTGAGCATCTTGATGATGGCCTTGTTTTTCGGGAGTCCCTTGAAAGCGCGCAATAACATGAGTCCACCATTCTCCGTTTCCTCATCATTCAGATGTTTTCTGGCATCAGCAATAATGCTATTGACAAGTTTCCGTTGTGCATCGATGATTTTCTCCACCTTGGGCTTCATCTCCATGAATTGCTGATTTTCACCACGCGGTATGGGTCCCGATATTATCAAGGGTGTACGTGCATCATCAACAAGCACTGAATCAACTTCATCAACGATGGAAAAGTTATGGGTACGCTGGACAAGATCTGCTTGACTGATGGCCATGTTATCCCTCAGGTAGTCAAATCCAAATTCATTGTTGGTACCAAAGGTGACATCCGCCCCATAAGCCCTCCTCCGGTCATCTGAATTTGGCTGGTGTTTATCGATACAATCGACACGCAGTCCATGAAATTCATAGAGGGGCCCCATCCACTCTGCATCCCTCTTGGCCAGGTAATCATTTACCGTGACTATATGAACACCCCTGTCTGTCAGGGCATTCAAAAATACGGGAAGGGTTGCCACAACTGTTTTTCCTTCCCCTGTAGCCATCTCTGCAATGCGTCCCTGGTGTAGAACCACGCCACCAATCAACTGCACATCATAATGGATCATGTCCCAGGTGATCATGTTGCCACCAGCCATCCATTCATTCTTCCAATAGGCCTTATCCCCTTTGATTTCAATGCTCTCACGGGCAGCCGCCAGATCCCTGTCATAATCATTTGCCGTTACTTCCAGGTATTCATTCTCCTTGAACCTGCGGGCTGTTTCTTTAATGATGGCAAAGGCGAGGGGTAGTTCTTCATCGAGGTTCTTGTCTATTATTTCATCGATCGTTTTTTCAATTTTCTCTACCTGCTGGTAGAGTATTTCCTTTTCATCCACGTCCATTTGAGGATCTTCCAGCTGGGATTTCAGACCTGCAATCTCCTCCTGTTCTGACACTATGGCATCATTGATCCTTTTCTTCAGGTCAGCCGATTCTTTTCTCAGCTGATCATTGCTCATTCCTTCCACCCTGTCTGTCTCAGCATTGATCCTGTCAACATACGGCTGAAGCTCCTTGAGGTCGCGTTCGGACTTTGAACCGAACAAGCCTCCGACAACCTTATCTACAAAACTCATTATATGCTTATTTAACTTTTTATCTAAACGCACGTAAAATTAGTTTATTTTACACAATTAGCATATGGATATTTACAATATGAAAAAAATAATACCCTGTATCATCTTTCTCCTGGGTGCTTGTATGGTATCCGGACAGGAAAGGCCGGTGCCCATGAGGCAGCACCCGGATTTCCAGCGGTACACTGACCCTTCCACAGAAAATCAGGGATACAGGACCGCACCTTTTCGGCTCAGGGCAGCCAAAACATACCACCTATCCAGCAGGTATAAAAGTTACACGGACTACCCTTACAGGTATGACCTCCGGGATGAAGACCTTGTAACAGGGGCTAAAAACCAGGGAAACGGCAGTACTGGGGGCAACTGTGCCGCCTTTGCAGTCTTGGGTTCCATCGAATCCAGCTGGCTGCATATGGGACTGGCTGAAACAGATCTGTCTGAACAAAACCTGGCAGGATGCCATGGATATGAATGGGCTTACGGAGCGGGCAGCAACCCCTATATTGCCACGGCCTGCCTGAGCAGGTTTTCGGGTCCCGTGCTTGAATCAGAGGATCCATATAACCTTTCAGCCACAGAATTTTTCTGTGATCAGTTCCAGCCCATGGCCTATGTCCCGGAAGCCCGCTGGCTTCCTTCTGTGAATAAGGAAACATTGAAAGGATTGATCCTGGACTACGGGGCGATCTATGGTACCATCTATTTTAGCCAGGAGAATTTTAATCCCGGTAATCATTCCTACTACTATGATGGAAGTGAAATCACCAACCATTCCATCCTGGTTTGTGGCTGGGATGACAATTACCTTACCGATGGCGGAACAGGGGCCTGGATCGTTAAAAACAGCTGGGATACCACCTGGGGCGAAAATGGTTTTTTCTATGTATCCTATGAAGATACAAGGTTTGCAGATGAGGCTGCATATTTCCCGGTTCGCTGGGACCTGGAAGAGGTGGACACCATGTTCATGTATGACCGGCTCTGTGTTACCAACATTATAGGTTATCCGAATGCCGGAGAAGCATATGGACTCGCCAGATTTGATGCTCCGGAAGAAATACTGATTACCCATATCGGAGTAGCCGTAGCGGACCCGAATACCGTCCTGGATATTGAAATCTATGAGAGCTTTTTCAATGAAATACTTAGTGGATTGCTGGCCAGCAGGAAAGACATATTAATACAGCAGATGGGTTATTATACGCTTGAATTGCCGGTAACGGTGGACGGGGACTTCTATGTAAAGGTCAGGCGAAGAACGGAAGGTGAGGGCACGGTTATCCCCATTGAGGAAGCGATTGAAGGGTATTCGGATCCGCTAATTGAACAGGATGTCAACTGGGTTAGCAATAACGGAACAGACTGGTTATCAACCAACCCGTCCGCACAGGATAGTGGATATAACCTGTGCATCCGTGCTTATGCCAAAACTGTACCCGGACCCAGGGCTTTGTTTGAAGCTGATAAACGGGAAGTATGTATAAATGCAGATATCACCTATACCTTCCTTGAGAACATGGATGTTGATTCATGGACCTGGGATTTCGGAGAGACTGCTTCACCGGCCACAGCAAATACAGCCGGTCCGCATACTGTCCAATATGCAAACGAAGGTGCTAAAACAATAAGTCTGGTTGTATCCGGACCAGAAGGTTCAGATACTGTTATCCGGCATGGATATATCCGGGTTTCCCCGAACATTGATATTGTCGTAGTCGACTCCGATGTCCAGATTCCCATGGGTGAGTCGAGGGACCTGGAAGCATTCGGCGCGGATGAGTATGTATGGTTTCCAAGTACCATGCTGAATCATTCCACCGGCCAGCGGGTCATTGCTACGCCGGCCACGGCAGGTAAATTTGAGATCATCGTGACAGGCTACCGGGGCAGCTGTTATGAACAGGATACTGTCGTGATCCATGCCGGAAATCTTCCACTCAATGATGATATGTGTGATGCCATGTTGATTGAACCCGGTGGACGGGTAGCTACCCATTCAAATGATCTTGCTACAGCCGAAGATGGAGAACCCGCTCCCGATGGATCGGAAGATTGTTATTCTCAGACAGCCAAAACCTGGTGCATTGAAGGAGGGGTTCAGAATAGCCTATGGTATTATTTTTACGGACCGGAAACCGGCATAGCTTCCCTCAGGTCCAGCGGCATGGATAACCAGATGGCCATATACCGTGCAGATACCTGTACTGAAATTCTAAAGCAATACCTGATTGCCGCAAATGATGACTACAGTCCAACCGAACTTGCCGCAACCCTGGAAGCCGTTTATGTCATACCCGGAGCCAGGTACTACCTGCAGATCGACGGTAGTTTCGGGGGGACAAAAGGAACCTATCAGCTGTATTTCTATGCCTACAACGTTGGTATTGAGGACATTCCCGCAGAAATACCTGAGGGCCCTATTTTACATGTCTATCCCAATCCCGGCAAGGATGTATTCAATATCCTGATGAAAGAGGTAAAGTCAGACAGGGTGGCTGTCGCTCTATATAACATGAGCGGACAGCTGATCCACCGTAAAACCCATCATGGTATACAGCATGATTTTTATACCCGGCTGGATCTGTCAATGCATGCAAGCGGGATCTATTACCTGCAGCTGACTGCTGGCGAACACAGGGTAAACCGTAAAATCATCAAGCAATGATTTTTACCTGGCCAGGATCACCTTCCTGACAACCGTCTGGTTCCCGCTGGAGAATTTCATCAGGTATACCCCGTTCGGCAAGTCACTTAAGTCAAACTGCTCAGCAAAGGTATCGCCCGGATAAGGGTACTTTTTAGCCATTAATTCCCTGCCGGTGAGGTTCACAAG
>DAOWJB010000297.1 GCA_030640625.1 Bacteroides sp. | reverse complement strand
TCTCACAACCATTGTTTGAGTTCTCAGGGGCCTGTGCCGGATGTGGTGAGACACCCTATGTGAAACTGATCACGCAATTATTTGGTGACCGCATGATGATTGGCAATGCCACGGGTTGTTCATCCATTTATGGAGGATCTGCCCCATCAACACCCTATACGGTGAATGCTGAAGGCAAAGGTCCTGCCTGGGCAAACTCCCTGTTCGAGGATAATGCAGAGTATGGATTTGGCATGGCATTGGGTGTTGGCAAGCTCAGAAAACGCATAGTCTTGCTTATGGAAGCTGCCTTGAAAAACGGACTGGCCCCAACAACCAGAGAAGCATTCTCACAGTGGATTGAGAATAAGGATGATGCGGAGGGGTCCAGGGAGGCATCTGCTAAAGTCATAGCTGCATGCAAGAAGGAGAAAGATCCGGTGGCCAAGAAGATTATGGCGCTGGAACAGTACCTGATAAAGAAATCTATCTGGGTCATAGGAGGTGACGGATGGGCTTATGATATTGGTTACGGCGGACTCGACCATGTGTTTGCTGCAGGAGAAGATGTGAATGTGCTGGTACTCGATACGGAAGTATATTCCAATACCGGTGGACAATCATCCAAGGCAACACCGACTGGGGCGGTTGCCAAATTTGCAGCTTCCGGTAAAAAAGTAAGGAAGAAAGACCTCGGTGTGATGCTCCTCAGCTATGGATACGTCTATGTTGCACAGGTAGCCATGGGTGCCAGCCAGTCACAGTTGTTCAGGGCTGTCAAGGAAGCGGAAGCATATCCCGGTCCATCCATCGTAATTGCCTACTCGACCTGTATCAGCCATGGACTCAGGGCAGGCATGAACAAGGCCCAGGAGCAGATGAAACATGCGGTAGATTCGGGTTACTGGCAGTTATACCGTTACAATCCTTTGCTTGAGAAGGAAGGAAAGAATCCATTCCTGCTTGATTCAAAGGAACCGGATTGGTCATTGTTCCAGGAATTCCTGAACTCGGAGGTCAGGTATACCTCCCTGAAAAAATCCTTCCCGGAAGAGGCAGCGGAGCTTTTCAAAGCTGCCGAGGAAAATGCCAAGTGGAGATACGAGAGTTACAGGCGGTTGGCTGCATTGGAATACGCCGCCAAGGAATAGACAGCGTCTGTTTGATTAATATATTAAAACCGCAGGGATACCAATTCTTTGCGGTTTATTTTTATTATTTTTGCAATTTAGAACGATTTTAAATTATTTGATTTTGGGAAGATTGCTTTGCCTTGATTACGGGAAAAAGCGTGTGGGAATTGCTGTAACGGATCCGCTGCAGATGATTGCCCGTGGAGTGGAAACGGTACCGGCCCATGATATCCGGAAGCACTTGAAGAAAATGCTTGTCGGTGTGAACCCGGATGCCCTGGTGGTCGGTTATCCTAAAACAATGAGAAATAAACCATCGGAAGCCGTACAGTACATTGATCCGTTTGTGAAATGGTTCCGCAAGGAATTCCCCGATATCCCATTGGTATTATATGATGAACGGTTCACGTCCAAAATGGCCGAGAGGTCACTGATCGAGTCCGGAGTGCCAAAAATGGCAAGGCGGGATAAATCCCTTGTAGACCAGATAAGTGCCGCATTGATTTTACAATCTTTCCTGGATTCAGAGAAGAACCGGAAGGATTCAACGAAATGAATTAATTAAAAAATGATCTATCCGATACATGTTTATGGCATGCCGGTTCTCAGGAAAGTTGCTGAGGACTTTGCTGAGGACTTTGAAGGTCTGGATGAATTAATCACGGATATGTACGAAACCATGTACCAGGGGGATGGCATTGGACTGGCGGCACCCCAGATCGGGAAATCAATCCGGATTATTGTGGTTGACGGCACCCGGGTGGATGATGATGATGAGGAACAGACTGAATTACACGATTTTAAAAAGGTATTCATCAACCCCCATACCGTTCATGAAGAAGGAGAGGAGTGGGAATTTAACGAAGGTTGCCTGAGCATCCCCAACATCCGGGAAGATGTAAAACGCAAATCCAATCTCCGCCTGGAGTACCTGGACGAGGATTTCAACTTTTTTGAAGAAGAATTCACCGGCGTAAAGGCCAGGATCCTGCAACACGAGGTGGATCACCTGAACGGGATCCTTTTCACCGACCGCATATCACCGATCCGCAAACGCCTGCTGAATGCCAAATTAAAGGCGATTTCCAAAGGCAATACCGACGTTAAATACAAGATCAGGTTCCCGAGGAAATAGGGCTGGTTCTATAACATTTTTATCGGTTAAGTGTTTTTAAAATTCTTGGAGAAGTTTTGAAATCTCTTGATAAAGAATAGGTAGAACCTCTATAATAACTCCCCAAACGGCCAGTATATCTACACCCATGTATTGATGTATTAATTTGTCACGCATTCCGGCCATCCCTTTCCAATCTAATTCTGGGTGTTCTTTTCTATATTCAAGACTAAGGTTTTTAGCTGCTTCACCAATTATCTCAAGATTTCGTATTGTTGCATCTTGAACCAGTTTGTTTTTTTGAAATCCCTTTTGATCAAGGCCTTATGTGAAGGAAATTATATTATCAATAGCATCCAGAATATGATTTAGATATATTGAGTTATCCTTTGTCATTCCAGAATTAACTTTAGGTCTTGATAAATATAATCTTTCAATCGAGGGTGAACAGCTCTTTCTGTAACAAGATCGACCTTAATACCGAGTTTTTCAGATAACTCTTGTTCAAGGGCAACAAATTGAAGCAGATTGATAGTTTCTTTAAAGGATACAAGAATATCTAGATCACTTTCTTGAGTCTCTTCATTTCGGGCATAAGAACCAAAAATCCCAATCCGTTCTGGATTATAGGAATTAAGTACTTCAATGATGGTCTGATATTGTTGATCAGTTATCATATTTCATGATTCTCATCCAAATGTACAAAAAATGTAAGTTGGGCCATGAATGGCACTTAGCCAGAAAACAAAAAAGACCATCCCGGTTATACCGAGACGGCCTTTTGACAGATATAATATGGTCGGGTGAAATTCTACAACAAGCCTTCCTTCTTGAAAAGCTCTTCGGATTTCAGGAGAAGATCCACATACTGTGCGCGCTTGTAAATGAAAGGATCATTGATCTCCTTGTTGGATAGTTTGCCGCGGAAATCCTTCAGGGATTTGTAACCCTTGCCCTCCATCCAGCTTTGTATATCCTTCAGCATTTTACTGATGTGCTGGACCTTGTTTTTGTAAAGGGTACCCACTACCTGGACGGCATCGGCACCAGCCAGGATCATCTTCACTACATCCGTACCTTGTTGTATCCCGGTGTTGCTGACAATACTGGCGTTAACCTGGCCATATAAGAGACCGGCATACCTCAGCGGCAGTTTGTTTTCATATGCTTCACTCAGCGGGAAATTAACCACAAATTTCTCATTATCAAGGTCAATCTCATTTTGGAAAAGCCGGTTGAACAGGACAAATGCATCCACGCCGGTTTTATCCATCCTGCTGATCACGTTCAGCGGATTGGCGTAATAGGGACTTAATTTTACACTGACAGGAATGGATATGCTGCTTTTTACTTTTTTCAGAATTTCCAATTGCTCCTTGATGAGGTCTTCACCATTTACATCAGGATTTCTGGGGACGGAATAAAAATTGAGCTCCAGGCCATCCACACCCTTATCTTCAAGTAATTTGGCATATTCCAGCCAGGTTTCATTATAGATTGCATTCAGACTGGCTATGAGGGGTATGGATAAAGCTTCCCTGGCATTCTGTACATTCATCAGGTGTTCACGCGGACCAGCATGCTCCAGGGTGGGAAAAAGACTGGTCATCTCTGCATGCCTCTCTGCATATTCGTCCATCTCATCGTCCATCTGGGCAGCTTCCAGCTGGATCTGCTCCTCGAACAGTGATTTGAAGACCACCGCGGCAGCTCCCGCCTCTTCTATCTGTTTCAGGTTATCGGTATTGGTGACAAGATTATTGGCGCCTACAACGATCGGATTTTTCAGCTCCAGGCCCATGTAATTGGTTTTCAAATTGGTCATTGTATATTGTTTTAAAATGACCCTAAAAATAGACAAATTATTAAAATTTCAGGCCGATAAAGACTCCTTTTTTTCATTAAAGATAACCGTGTTCCGCGAATGGGTCTATGTTTGATAAGGAGTTCAGAACTGCACCCTTTATTCGGGTCCTTCTTCCGCTGGCAGGCGGGATCATCCTGACCAGGCAGTTTGCCATGCCCGCTGCTTTCATCTGGATCCTGCTTGGTTTCCTGTTTGTGGTCCAGCTACTGCTTATTATATTGTCTGACAGGCAGTTTATCTCAACCAGACAAAAATTAGCACCCCGGCATAGCCTGCTGGCATGCATCTTTCAAAGTATGTTTCTTTGCCTGGGATTGATACTTGGCAGGGATGAGGATGTTGCGCAGATCCCGGAGACAATGTTTCAGGCAAGGATCTGTGACGAGATCGTGGCCACTGAGAAAACTTTTAAGACGAGACTGGACAGGATATATTACCGGTCCGGGGACAAATGGATCAGCCTGGATGGCCAGGTACAGGTTTATTTTGAAAAAGAAGATCGTTGTAAGGAATTGCTGCCCGGATCCTGTATCAGCGCCTCGGGAAGGTTAATGCAGTATGAAGATCCTGAGAATCCATTCGAATTCAATTATGGCGCCTACCAGCAGGGAAGGGGAGTGTATTACCGCTTGTATCTCGACAGGTCTGCGTGGACTTCCTGCCCTGGCTATGCGGGCAGTGGAATCCTGATCAGATCCAAACTTTGGCGCCTTGCGCTGATGAGGCGGATTGGCCGTTGTATCAGGGGAGATGATGAAAAAGCCATACTGTATTCCCTGCTGCTTGGTTATCGCGACGAGCTTGGCCCGGAAGTAAAACAACATTTTGTCCGTTCAGGGGTCATGCATATCCTGGCCGTCAGCGGGCTGCATGTCGGCATTCTGTATATTCTACCGGCATTCCTGATAGGAAAGATACGTAAGTCCTTGACAGGCCGGATACTGGCCACAGTTGGACTGTTGTCTCTCCTCTGGTGCTATGCCATGCTGACCGGATTGTCCCCATCCGTTGTGCGGGCAGTCACCATGTGCAGTGTACACAGGATGGCCATCCTCCTTGGCAGGAGGGCCGGCATTTTTCATGTATTATCACTGACTGCGCTTATCATGATCCTTTCCAGGCCGGGGGTGATTTTCGAGACAGGCTTTCAACTGTCCTTTGCAGCAGTGGCAGGGATTGCCTCTTTCCATCAGCCCATTTTTCGGATGATCCGCTGTAATGGCTGGCTGGGCAGGAGAATATGGCAGATCATTACGATATCCACAGCAGCTCAGATGGCAACAGCACCCTTGTCAATCTTTTATTTCCATCAGTTCTCCAATGTATTTATCCTGGCCAACCTTGTTGTTATTCCACTGGTTACCATTATCCTGTATACCGGACTGGGATTTTTCCTCTTATCCTTTGCCGGCTTAAACCAACTATCCATCTTCCTGGAATGGTTCACATCATTGCTCAACGGTTTTACAGATCTCCTGGGCCGGATACCCGGGGCCTTCACCGAAAATTTATCCCTTTCCCCCATCCAGGTATTATTACTCTACCTGCTGGGTATACAATTCTGTCTTTTTCTTCACATAAGAAGAGTCGTCCTGTTGCAAATCCTTATGGTAACAATTGCTATGCTTCTGTTTATCTCATCCATACGGGAATGCAGGGTTCAATCCCATGAAAAATTTTATGTATTCGCCATGCCTGGAGAGTCGGCCATCAGCTTTGTCCGGCAGAGGGACCATATCATGTACAGGGGAGGAAGGATCCGCGGGGATACCCTGCAGGTTCCTTATGCCCTCGGCAATTTCTGTATTCGCCATAAACTTACCCCCCCGGTCTTTTTGACAGATAAAATTACAAGGCTGTCTGAACAATCAGGCATCAATTACCACTGGCTGGATACTGCAGGAATTCAATTGATATATACCGTATTCAAGGACCGGAAGATTGTGATACTCAGGCATTGGCCCTCGTATTATCCCCGGGATGTTGCCGGTCTTGAAACTGACATCCTGGTGCTGGTGGATAATGTTGCATGTGATCTGTCTTCGCTGCTTCCGTGGTTCCAACCATCCCTTATCATTACAGATGGAAGCAACCGTTCCGGGTACCATGAAGAGGTTGATTTTGCGTGTATGCGCCACAGAATTCCTTTTCATTCCACAGAAAAACATGGATTTTATGTCTATTGAGATATATTATATATTATTTTTGCATATTCAAATTTTATATTTGTCTAGAGGATGAAGATTATTATTGCCGGTGCAGGGGGCGTTGGCTCGCATCTGGCCAAGATGCTAAGCAGTGAGAATCACGATATCGTTCTCATTGATGTGGATAAGGAGAAGCTCAGGCAAATCGGATCTACGTATGATCTGATGACCATTCATGGCTCCGCAACTTCCATCAGTCTTCTCAGGGATGCCAATATCCAGAAATCGCACCTGTTTATCGCTGTCACGGAGAAGGAAGAAACCAATATGACTTCCGCTATCCTGGGAAAGCAACTTGGTGCCAGGAAAACCATTGCACGAATAGACAATCCTGAATACCTGAAATTCAACAACAAGGAGATGATCACCAGCCTGGGGATCGATTATATGATCTATCCGGAAATGATCGCTGCCAATGAGATCGTTGGACTCTTACACCAGACTGGGATGGCGGACCTGGTTGATTTCTCAGGTGGGAAACTATCCATGTATGTAATTAAACTGGAAGAGAATGCTCCCATTATCGGTAAAAGCCTTATTGAATCCACCCCTTTAAATGGACAGCTGGATTTCCGGGCAGTGGCCATAACCCGTGATACAAATACCATTATACCAAGAGGCAGTGACTGCTTCGAGGTAAATGATCATGTTTATGTGATCACTAGTCAGACCGGACTTGAAGAATTACTAAAATATTCCGGCAAGAAGCAGTATGACATACACAATATCATGATCCTGGGTGGAAGCAGGATAGGGGAACGGACGGCCAGATTGCTGGGGAAGCACCACAATGTTAAATTAATAGAGATCAACAGGGAGAAATCTTACAAACTGTCCAATATTCTCGATAATACCCTGGTTATCAACGGGGACGGTAGTAATATGGACCTCCTGACATCTGAAGGTATCGGAAATATGGAAGCGTTTATTGCTGTCACAGGGAAGTCTGAAACCAATATCCTGTCCTGTACACTGGCCAGGCAGATGGGTGTAAAAAAAACCATCGCTGAGGTAGAGAATATCGATTATATTAAGCTGGCTGAAAACATGGGAATCGAAACCATTATCAACAAAAAACTGATCACGGCTGGCCGGATCTTCCGTTTTACAAACTCCTATGACGTTTCTTCCATAAGGTGTCTGACAGGCACCAAGGCAGAAGTAATGGAATTCATTGTTAAGCAGGGTGCAAAAGTAACAAAGGGTGCTTTGAGGGATATAAACTTCCCGAAAGATGCCATTGTCGGGGGAATCATAAGGGGAAAAACAAGTTTTATAGCCAGGGGTACTACCGAAGTCAAACCCAATGATAAGGTAGTGGTCTTTGCACTTCCTTCAGCTATTTCCAAGATTGCAAAGTACTTTAATTAGCAGAAAGCATGTTTAATTACAGGCTCGTTTTTCAGTTTCTGGGACTACTACTGCTGATTGAGGGTATATTCATGTGGTTGTGTATCCCCGTTTCCATTTTTTTTCATGATCATGAATTCGTTTCCCTCGGGATCAGCGGTATGATCAGTGTTTGTACCGGAGGCACCGTATGGCTGGTCACCCGTAAGGCGGCAAAATCCATGAGTGCCAGGGATGGTTTCCTGATTGTAGCTATCGGGTGGATCATGTTCTCTTTATTCGGCTGTCTTCCATTCGTTTTATCCGCAGAAATACCCTCCTTTACAGATGCATATTTCGAGACCATTTCAGGTTTTACCACTACCGGGGCAACGATACTGGATCAGGTGGAGGTTTTGCCGCACGGTCTGCTATTCTGGCGCAGCCTCACACAGTGGCTGGGAGGCATGGGGATCATTGTAATGTCGCTTGCCATACTGCCGCTTCTCGGGGTGGGGGGCATGCAGTTGTTTGTGGCTGAGGTCCCCGGACCCGTACCCGATAAGTTACATCCCAGGATCAAGGAAACAGCCAAGAGATTATGGGCCATATATATCATCTTTACGATCGTTGAGATACTGCTGCTCTGGATAGGGGATATGAAGCTGTTTGATGCCATTTGCCATTCCTTTTCCACCATGGCTACCGGTGGATATTCAACGAAAACGGCTAGCATTGCCTACTGGGATTCCCCATTTATTCATTATGTAATCACCATCTTCATGTTCCTGGCCGGGACCAATTTCACAATTTCATACTTTGCCATGCACCTTCGTTTTGATAAAGTACGGAAAAATGAAGAATTCAGGTATTATGTCGGGATACTCATAGGTTTTACCCTGCTTTTAAGCATTATCCTCTTTATAACTGAAAGCCAGTCGGCTGAATCATCCTTTCGTCATGCCATCTTCCAGGTTGTTTCAATTGTGACAACCACAGGATTTGTGACCTACGATTATCTCACCTGGATCCCCATTGTCGGGATAATCATATTCATGATGATGTTTTTCGGTGGATCGGCTGGTTCCACGGGTGGTGGGATCAAGATATTGAGGATTGTTCTGCTGCTGAAGAACTCGGCCATGGAACTCAAAAGGCTCATTCACCCGAATGCCGTAATACCAGTCAGGTTCAATAAACATGCTGTTTCTCCTGATATCCTGAACAACGTTTTTGCCTTTATCTCTTTCTATATCATTACCCTGGTTATTGGTGTGATCGTCATGGCTGCCATGGGATATGACCTTGGGACCTCCTTCGGTGCGGTAGCTGCAACCCTCGGGAATATCGGTCCGGGGATAGGCCTGGTAGGACCGATTGAAAACTATGCCCACATCCCTGATTTCGGAAAATGGTTCCTGAGTTTCCTGATGCTCATCGGCAGGCTTGAACTGTTTACTGTGCTGATCCTCTTCTCCCCGGGATTCTGGAAAAAATAATCATTTAATCAACCGGCCCGATTCCCATTCGAACCACCACCGGTTCATGGTTTGTGCAATCGATCACCGTTGAGGGTTCATTATTTCCGTATCCACCATCTATCACGGCATCGACCTTGTCTTTGTATTTATCCCAGATCAATTCCGGATCTGTAGTATACTCAATAAACTCATCCTCATCATGTATGGAAGTGGTCATGATTGGTTGGCCCAGTTCCCTGACGATTTCGAGGGGGATGTTGTTTGCAGGGATCCGTATCCCTATGGTTTTTTTTCTGCTATGGAAAATGCGTGGAATATTATTCCGGGCAGGCAAAATGAATGTATAGGGACCGGGCAGGTAGGCTTTCATCATCTTAAATACGGGATTGCTTACCAGCCGTGTATAATCCGATAGCTGGCTGAGATCCGAAAAAATGAATGAAAAATTCGCCTTGTTCAGCTTGATCCCCTTCAGTCTGGCGATCTTCTCCGCCGCCTTGTTATTGTGAATATCACAGCCGAGGGCATAGACGGTATCGGTCGGGTAAACCAGCACCCCGCCCTGCTGAATGACTTCGCATGCTTTCAGGATCTGCCTTTCGCTCGGATTCTCCGGATGTACTTTTAACAACATATCTGCAATAATGCTGGCTACTAATATATGCTTATTTTCAACAAAAGCGATCCACATCACCGGTATATTCAGTCCCTTCAGTTCCATCCTCCTCATACTCATCTTCCTCTTCGGGCCATTCTTTTTTGGTTGAGGGGGGACCGTACCTCCGGTAGAACAGGGCAATGGCAAGGCCCGTCATCCCGCCGACAAGGTGGGATTCCCAGGATATCCTGAGATCGTATGGGAAGATCCCCCATATGAGACTGCCATAGAGGAATACCACAATCAGGGAGATGGCCAACAGGTGGATATTATTGCGGATGATGCCGCTGAAAAAAACAAATGAGGCAAAACCATAGACCAGGCCGCTGGCCCCGATATGGTAGGCAGGCCGGGCGGTCAGCCAGACAATTAACCCGGCGATAAACCAGGTCAGGAAAAATACCCGGTAGGCAACCGGTCGGTAAAAATAGAAGATGGAGATGCTGAGGAAATAGAGTGGGACTGAATTATCGAACAGGTGTTTGAAATCGGCATGGATCAGCGGTGCAAAGAGGATCCCTTGCAAACCACCGGCCTTTAAAGGGAACAGCCCCAGATGAGAAAAATTCATTTCCAGGGCTGCTTCCGATATCTTAATCACCCAGATCAGGACCAGGAAAAAGGTCGGAAATACCAGGCTGTGTATTAATTTCTTCTTCTCCTCCATGAGCTTTTAGCTATCTCAAAGATACAAATTGCCGCGGTGGAGAAAACTGCGCTTATCTCTCGTCCGGGCGCAGGCTGCGTACTGTGGCGCCAGCCTGCCACATCTCAGATTCCCTGAGCTCTTTCAGTTCGGCAGAGAGCAGCTCTTTGTAATCCGGGCGTCCGGTCTTATCAAGCACGACCTTGGTTTCTTCCCCGGTTTTAACCCTCTCATACAATTGCTTGAATACGGGCAGGGTGGCCTCCTTAAATTTGGGCAGCCAGTCCAATGCCCCCCGCTGGGCGGTAGCACTGCAATTGGCATACATCCAATCCATTCCGTTCTCATCCACCAGTCGTATGAGGCTCTGGGTGAGCTCTTCCACTGTTTCGTTGAAGGCTTCAGATGGACTGTGTCCATTTTCCCGGAGCACCTGGTACTGGGCTTCCATGATCCCGGCCAGGGCGCCCATTAAAACACCGCGTTCACCGGTCAGGTCACTGTAGACCTCACCTTTGAAAGTAGTGGGGAAGAGGTATCCGGAGCCGATCCCGATGCCCAGGGCCAGGGTTCTTTCTTCGGCTCTCCCGGTATAGTCCTGGAAAATCGCATAGCTTGAGTTGATCCCTGTGCCGGCAAGGAAATTCCGCCTGACACTGGTGCCGGAACCTTTCGGTGCAACCAGGATAACGTCCACATTATCCGGAGGTATTACATCAGTTTGCTCTTTATAGGTAATAGAAAATCCATGGGAGAAATACAATGCATCTCCTTCTTTCAGACAGGGCTTCAATTTGGGCCAGACTATCCGCTGGGCCGCATCTGATACCAGGTATTGAATGACCGTGGCTTTTTCAGCTGCTTCTGTAATGGGGAACAGGGTCTCTCCTGGTACCCAGCCATCCTTAACGGCTTTGTCCCAGTCCTCCTTGAATCCCGGTTCCTGTCCAATGATCACAGAGATCCCATTGTCTTTTAGATTCAGTGCCTGGGCAGGTCCCTGTACACCATAACCTATGATAGCGATAATTTCATCTTTAAGCACATCCTGTGCTTTTGAGAGCGGGAATTCTTCCCGGGTAACGACGTTCTCCTCAACGCCTCCAAAATTCAGTTTTGCCATTTTATTATAAATAAATTAGATTCTTACTCTCAGTTTTTCTGTATCGAGTTTCTCCAGGTAGGCTGAAAGCCGTTCTTTTGTTGCCTTGGTTATGGCTACCCGTCCGGACCGCGTGAATTGCAGTACGCCAAACTTTTTCATATCATCGAATAGCTGCTGGGTCTCATCCTTATGCCCGGTTTTCTCGATCACCGTGTAACCGCTTGTGACTTCCAGTATCCTGGCATTGTATTTCCTGACAAGTCCTTCAATCTCCGTACTCTGGGTCAGGGCTTTGGTTGGTACTTTATACAGGGCGATCTCCTGGAAAATGATCTCATCCTGGCAGAGATAGTATGCCCTCAGCACATCCACGATCTTTTCGATCTGCTTCACTACTTTTTCAATCAGTATCTGGTTGGTCCTGATCACGATTGTGAACTTAAAGATCCCATGGATCGCAGACTCGGATACAGTCAGGCTTTCAATGTTCAGACCCCTGCGCGTAAAAATGATCGTGATCCTGTTCAGCAGTCCGATACTGTTTTCAGAAAAAGCTGTTATGGTGAATTCCTTCTCTTCCATAATATTGTTTTTTGTTTATTTCGTTATTCTAAGCGGATATCAGAAACAGATGCACCTGCAGTAACCATCGGAAATACATTGTCTTCTTTTTCCACTTTCACTTCTAGCAGATAAGGCCCTTCGTGCTTGAACATCTCTGCTATGGCTCCCTCAAGATCATCGCGCCTGGATACCGTAGTACCAGTTATGCCAAATCCTTTGGCAATGGTAATAAAATCAGGATTGGTCAGTTCGGTTGAAGAATACCTCTTGTCAAAGAACATTTGCTGCCACTGTCTTACCATTCCCAGGAAATTATTATTCAGGAGGACAATCTTAACCGGGGCCTTATTCTGCCAGATCGTGCCGAGTTCCTGTACGGTCATCTGGAAGCCACCATCACCAATAACGGCAACCACCGTCTTGTCAGGTTGGCCGGTTTGTGCGCCAAATGCAGCCGGGAGTCCGAATCCCATGGTCCCGAGTCCACCGCTAGTAACCAAACTCCGGCTGTTATTGAACTTGAAATATCGATTGGCGATCATCTGGTGCTGCCCGACATCGGTGACCAGGATAGCCTCCCCTTTCATTTTCTCATTGATGATCCTGATCACTTCTCCCATGGTCAGGCCTTCCTTTTCCGGGTAGATATCCTGCTGTATCACTTTTTCATACTCATACTGGTAGGCATTTTTAAACTGGTTCAGCCATTCCTCATGCTTATTCTTTTTAATAAGTGGAAGAATGGCCTCGAAAGTTTCCTTGATATCTGCGATCACTGCGACATCTGCCTTGACAATTTTATTTACCTCGGAATGATCAATCTCGAAATGCACCACTTTTGCCTGCGTGCCGTAGGTTTTTACATTACCGGTTACACGGTCATCAAATCTCATCCCCAGGGCGATCAGCAGGTCGGATTCGTTGGTTTTTATATTTGGACCGTAATTCCCGTGCATTCCGAGCATGCCTACGTTCAGCGGGTGGTCAGTCGGCATGGCGGAATTCCCCAGCAGGGTCCATGCAGCGGGGATCTCAGCCTTCTCGATAAATGCCAGCATTTCCTTTTCTGCTCCTGAAAGGATTACCCCCTGTCCGACCAGGGCCAAAGGCTTCTTGGCATTGTTGATCAGTTCTGCTGCCTTTTCGACATAGTTCATGTTGAGCTTGGGACGGGGTACATAACTCCTGACATCCCTGCATTTTTCATAACTGAAATCAAATTCGGCAAACTGGGCATCCTTGGTAATATCGATCATTACCGGTCCGGGTCTTCCGGTAGTAGCAATAAAAAATGCCCTGGCCATCATTTCCGGGATGTCCTCTGCTTTTGTGATCTGGATATTCCATTTGGTTATCGGCATGGAAAATCCCATGACATCCGTTTCCTGGAAGGCATCTGTACCCAGCAACCCGGATATAACCTGTCCGCTGATACAGATAATGGGTGTAGAATCGAGCATGGCATCTGCCAGACCTGTAGTAAGGTTGGTTGCTCCCGGTCCGGATGTCACCATGCATACACCCACCCTGCCTGTCACCCGGGCATAACCCTGGGCTGCATGCGCTGCGCCCTGCTCATGTCTTGTCAGGATATGATTTATCTTATCCTGGTAGTCATATAAGAGGTCATAAATGGGCATGATGGCACCACCCGGATATCCGAATATCGTATCAACCCCTTCTTCGAGAAGGGACAGAATGACGGCTTCCGATCCGCTTACCTTTCTTGTTTTCATATGCTATGTGTTATCAATGTTTAATCGACCATTCTGACCGCACCCTTATCGGCCGATGTGACCATACTTGCATAGGCTTTCAGGGCTGTTGTTATATTTCTTTCCCTTGTCCCGGGCTGAAAAGCTTCCGCTCCCCGGGCTGTTTCTTTTTCTTTTCTTGCTTCGAGCTCCTCATCTGAGACGAGCAGGTTTATTGTTCTTTCAGGAATGCTGATCTCGATCTGATCACCATCCACGATCAATGCAATCTCTCCTCCGGCAGCTGCTTCAGGGGAGATATGCCCGATGGAAAGTCCCGATGTACCCCCCGAAAACCTGCCATCTGTGATCAGTGCGCATTTTTCACCGAGTTTTTTTGACTTGATATAGGAGGTCGGGTAGAGCATTTCCTGCATTCCGGGTCCACCCTTAGGTCCCTCATACCGGATTACCACCACGTCCCCGGCTGTAATCCGGTCATCCAGAATGGCTGTGCAGGCAACATCCTGGGAAGAAAAAACCCTGGCGAAACCGGTGAAGTTATAAACAGCGGGATCCACACCGGCTGTTTTTACAATACATCCATCCCGCGCAATATTCCCGTACAATATCGCCAGTCCCCCGTCCTTGCTGTAAGCATTCTCAACATCCCTGATGCAACCCTTTTTCCGGTCCTTATCCAGGTCCCTGTGCATATTTTTCTGGGAACCCATCACAAGGTTTTTTACCAGTCCGGGTGCAGCCCTGTAGATCTGTATAGCTGAGTGATCATCTGCTACCCTGCCTATATCATAACGTTTAATAGCTTCCCCGAGGGTCAGTCCATCTGCCCTGACCACCCTTGTCTCCAGTAATCCATCCTTCTCAAGTTCTCCCATGATGGCAAGTATGCCCCCGGCCCGGTTCACATCCTCCACATGGTAATCTGAACTGGGTGCGACCTTACATAGCACCGGAGTATTCCTGGATAAATTGTCTATATCCTGCATGGTGAAATCCACGCCCGCTTCATATGCAATGGCTAACAAATGAAGGACTGTATTTGTTGATCCACCCATCGCGATATCGAGCCGCATGGCATTCAGGAAGGCATTTTTGCTGGCAATGGACCGGGGCAGTACCAAATCATCCCCTTCATCATAGTATCTTTTGGTATTTTCGACAATTTTTTGTGCCGCCTGCCTGAACAGGTCAAGACGGAAGGCATGGGTCGCCAGGATGGTACCGTTGCCGGGCAAGGCCAGGCCTAGGGCTTCATTAAGGCAATTCATAGAGTTGGCTGTAAACATTCCCGAGCAGGAACCACAGGTGGGACAGGCAGCTTTTTCGATAAGGGATAATTCCTTGTCAGACAAGGATTCGTCTGCGCCAAGGACCATGGCATCCACCAGGTCGTATTTCTTGCCGCCGGATATTCCAGCCTCCATGGGTCCGCCCGATACAAAAATGGCCGGTATATTCAGGCGCATGGCTGCCATCAGCATCCCGGGAGTGATCTTGTCACAGTTGCTGATGCATACCATTGCATCCACCTTGTGGGCATTGATCATATACTCCACACTGTCGGCGATCAGGTCACGCGAGGGGAGGGAGTATAACATGCCGTCATGCCCCATGGCAATGCCGTCATCAATGGCGATGGTATTGAATTCGGCAGCAAAACATCCCTGCTTCTCAATTTCTTGCTTGACGCTCTGGCCGATATCATGCAGGTGTACATGACCGGGTACGAATTGTGTGAAGGAATTCACAATGCCGATGACAGGTTTACCGAATTGTTCTTCGGTCATTCCATTGGCCCGCCAGAGACTTCTGGCACCTGCCATAAGCCTGCCTTCGGTTGTCGTTGCACTTCTTAATTTGTGTTTCATGACATGTCAAAATCCTAAAAAAAAAGAAGGCCACTCTGAACTTTCGAGAATGGCCTTCATAATATTATTGTATTAATCCATACCATTCTTATCTGTCAAGCACCACAAGGCTGACAAGAAGAATAGCTAATATGATATGGACTTTTTTCATGACCTGAATAATGTGACAAAGATATTTATTAATCTCTGAAAACAAAATTTTTTTATTTGAAATACAGATCTGTTGACGATCAGGATGTAAACTGTCTAACTTACTATCAATCTGAAAGTATAAGCCATAAGATATACCTGGTGTGCGTTATCGTACACCGGCTGGATCGCTTGCGTGCATAATGCCTTTTATGTTTTAATTAACTGATTTTTAACATACTGATATATAAGCATATATGACTTTGGCACCAATTATGTATCATATATTATATGGAACCGACAGTTTTCTATTACATATTATTCATTTATGAGGACACCAGTGAGGAGGAAGTGTAAACCTGATGGACTATTTCCTGGTCATAGTGATTGCATGCGCATTGGTGTATACTGTGGGATTCCGCCTGGGCGTCAGACGCGGCAGGAAAGAGAGCCGGATGAAGGAATACAGGCGAGGGTACCGGCAGGGCTATGAACATTCCAGAAAAGAAATACTCTCCAGCTTAAATCAAGGTGCTGAAAAGGCTTGACATCCTCCCTTCCGTGAACGAAAGGGATTCCATTGGCTTTAACAAGCCACGGGCAGTACTCCCTCGCGGTTTCCTGCAGGTTCCTGCTGCCGACCGCTTCTGCGGTTCGCTTGACAGGTCATTCCCGTCTGTCCGACGGTTAATATAT
>DAOWJB010000284.1 GCA_030640625.1 Bacteroides sp. | reverse complement strand
CGCTAATGCGATTCGCTTGACAGACCATCCCCGCCTGCCCGGCGGTTTAAGCAATGGTTTTATGCTTAACACAAATATACGAAATTTGTCCTTATATCCACTCCCTAAAGCGAAGTGGTTTTACGGACATTCGGATAAATTAGGTGATTGTGCAAAATCTTTATAACTTTCTGCTGTTTAATTCAATACACTTACCATGGGTATAAATAATGGCCTTACCAAAACCCAGTCTGCATTTCTGGTCCTTCTACGGATATTTGTAGGATGGCACCTGCTCTATGAAGGCATTGCAAAAATGGTGATCCCGGACTGGACATCTGCCGGATACATGGAGAATTCCAGGTGGTTGTTTTCTGGCCTCTTTCACTCCCTGGCCGCCAGCGAGGGGGCCCTGCAGGTGGTTGATTTTTTAAATGTATGGGGACTCATACTGATTGGCCTGGCATTGATGCTTGGACTCCTTACCCGCTATATCAGTATCGCCGGTATGGCTTTATTATCCCTGTATTATATTGCCAATCCACCTTTTATAGGAACCGATTTCGGTATCCCGCTGGAAGGGCATTATCTCTTTATTAATAAAACATTCGTGGAGATCATTGCACTCGGGGTACTGGCAGTATTCCCGAGCGGCCTGTACTTTGGGATCGACCGGTTCATTCGTGTTTCAAGTAATACAAAACGGACCACAACAGCGGATAAACAGGAAAAAGAACAAAAGGATAGAAACTACCTGGATGAAAATGCCGTACCCGATCAATTACACCGCCGGGAGATACTCAGATACATGGCCATGGTCCCGATATTCGGTGCCTTTGCCTGGGGAGCGGTAAGGAAATACCGCTGGAATTCTGTAAATGCTGTATCCGGCGCCACCATCAAGGTCAGTGACACCATGCTGAAGGACCTGAAAGGGGAACTGCCTAAAGGAAAGATCCTCGACAAACAGGTCAGCCGGATCTTCGCGGGCGGCAACCTGATCGGGGGCTGGTCGCATTCCCGTGACCTGATCTATGTCAGTTCACTCTTCAAAGCCTATAATACCGAGCGGAAGGTATTTGAAACACTGGCCCTGGCAGAAAAGGCAGGTATCAATACCATCAATATTACCCACACCCAGCTCGCCCTGATCAATAAATACAAAAGGATCTTTGGCAGCAATCTGCAAACCATGAGCCAGGTTCATCCAGAAAAAGATAACATATACGAACATGTTGATAAGGTAATCGATATGGGGATCGACCTGATCCAGATCCAGGGGAACTGTTGCGACTGGCGGGTCAGGGACGGAGAAATTGATGTACTTGTCAAATGCCTGGATTATATTAAGAGGCAGGGATATCCCGCGGGACTGGGAGCACATTCCGTGCAGGCTCTTATGGCATGTGATGAAGCCGGCATGGAACCGGATTTTTACATGAAGACTTTCCACCATGATAAGTACTGGTCAGCGCATCCCGTGGAGAAAAGGATACCATTTTCCGTTGATGGGGATCGATCGGAAGATCATGATGAATTCCACGATAACATGTTCTGCCTCTTTCCTGATGAGACAATTGAGTTCATGAAGAAAAAAAAGATCCCCTGGATCGCCTTCAAAGTCCTTGCCGGCGGTGCTATCCACCCTGAGGAAGGATTCAAATTCGCCTTTGAAAACGGTGCCGATTTCGTCTGTGTGGGCATGTTCGACTACCAGGTGGTGGATGATGTGAACATTGCCGTCGACACACTTTCGAACCTGTCAGGCAGGCAGAGAACGTGGCATGGATAAAAAATCCTGCAACCTGGATATTATAATCACCCGGAAACAAGGTTACCAGAGTTGATGTACCTGTGATTTGATGTCCTCGCGGTAAATCTCATCTACCTCATATAATTGGTATTCTGTCAGGTCAGGAATATCATCTGCCAGCAGGTTTGATCTGACCTGGTCAGGCCTGGATGCACCAGGGATAACACAGCTTACTTCTTCGTGCATGAGGATCCACCGGAGGGCCAGGGGTGCCAGGTTTTTTTGTCCGGGAAAGGCTTTTTTAAGCCTGCCAACAGCTTTAAGACCAACCTCATAGGGAACACCGGAAAATGTTTCTCCCTTATCAAACATAAGACCATTGCGGTTGAAGTGCCGGTGATCCATTTTTTCAAACTTCGTATCCTTTTTAAACTTGCCGGTTAATAATCCACTGGCAAGCGGGACCCTTACAATAATTCCCACATTTTTCTTATGCGCCATCCGGAAAAACCTTTCTGCCGGGCGTTGGCGGAACATATTAAAGATGATCTGGACAGTGGTAACATTATCATATTCCAGGGCTTTCAATCCCTCTTCCACCTTTTCCACACTAACGCCCAGGTGCTGGATCTTACCCTCCTCCTTCAGGCGGTCGAATAATTCAAAAATCTCGGGACGGTAATAAACTTCTGTCGGTGGACAATGCAACTGGATCAGGTCAAGTGTTTCAAGCTGCATGTTTTTCAGGCTGTCTTCAACAAATTGTCTTATACCCTCGGGTGAAAATCCCTTTTCTATTTTTTTCTCGGTCTTCTGGCCGCACTTGGTGCCCACGTAAATTCTTTCCGATCGGTTTTTCAGCAACTTTCCAATGGCTTTTTCACTTTCCCCATTCCCGTATAGATCTGCCGTATCGATGAAGTTAATGCCACTGTCCACAGCAAGGTTCAGGATGCGGTCAGCATTGTCATGATAAAATTCTGATCCCCATGTACCACCTACTTGCCAGGTGCCCAGTGATATCCAGGAAATCTCAAAGCCTGTTTTACCAAGTATTCTGTATTTCATGTTCTTTT
>DAOWJB010000126.1 GCA_030640625.1 Bacteroides sp. | reverse complement strand
GAGTATATGATTAAATTCTTTTATGACAAATCCTAAAAACCTCTTCATGGTTTGGAACTATCTGGCTATTGCTAAAAAAACTTCATCCATATTCTTTGCATTATAGGTGGATTTTAATCCTTCTGGCGTGTCGATCGCTTCTATCTTTCCGGCATCCATTATACTGACACGGTCACAGTATTCTGCCTCATCCATGTAATGGGTGGTTACAAAGACCGTTATTCCGTCATGGGATGCCTTGTAGATCAGGTCCCAGAACTGCCGCCTTGTGACAGGGTCCACCCCCCCGGTAGGTTCATCAAGAAAAACAATGCTTGGTTTATGAAAAACCGCCACTGAAAAAGCAAGTTTTTGTCTCCATCCAAGGGGCAGTTCGGCAATCAGTTTATTCCTTACATCTTCCAGTCCCAATGTCTCAAGCAACTGATCGGTCCGTTCCCTGATATATTTTCTGCCCAATCCATAGATCCCTGCATAGAAACGTATATTTTCATATACTTTCAGGTCCTCGTACAGGGAGAATTTCTGGCTCATGTAACCTATCCTTTTTTTAATTTTTTCGCGGTGGGTATAAATATTATACCCTGCCACCTTAATGTCTCCACTGGTAGGAAGCGATAATCCGCACAGGATCCTGAGCGCGGTTGTTTTACCTGCCCCGTTCGCACCGAGAAATCCGAAAATCTCTCCTTCACTGACATCAAAAGTCAGGTTATCGTTGGCGGTAAAATCCCCGAATTTCTTTACCATGTCCCTGACCTCTATTACCTTATTCAGCTGCTTCATCATCCTTGTAATTGATCTTTTGACATCAGTTCCATAAAGCAATCTTCAACGCTGGGCTGTATCTCCTCAACATGAACCTGATGGTGGCCTTTTCCTTCCAGCCAGACTTTCATGTTCTCAGATGTATCATCCTGGTTCAGTGTTACATGCAGATCCTGACCAAACAGAAATACACTCCTGGTATCCTCATATGCTGCCAGGTCAGCTTTAAGTTGATACATGTTTTCTGCCCATACAGCCCAGAGCCTGACCTGGTAATCCTCTTTGATATTCTGAGGGGTATTAACGGAAAGTAATTTCCCATCCTGCAGGAGAGCCACCCGGTCACACAATTCTGCTTCGTCCATGTATGGTGTTGACACCAGTATGGTTAAATCGCTGCCCTTCAGCCTGAGCAACATATCCCAGAACTCCTTGCGGGATACTGCATCCACCCCGGTGGTCGGCTCATCCAGGATCAATATCCCTGGTTTATGGATCAGGGCGCAGGAAAGGGCAAGTTTTTGCTTCATTCCACCGGATAACTTACCTGCCCGCCGTTTCTTAAAGGGTTCTATCTGGATGTATATATCTTTGATCAGGTCATAATTCTCCTCTACCGTAGTACCAAATACCGTTGCATAAAACTTCAGGTTCTCTTCAACGGTCAGGTCCTGATACAAGGAAAACCTGCCTGGCATATACCCGGTTATTTTCCTGATTTCCCTGAAATCCCTGACGACATGAAATCCTTCCACCGTGGCAGTTCCTTCATCCGGCAGCAGCACTGTTGTAAGGATCCTGAAGAGGGAGGTTTTTCCTGCTCCATCCGGACCTACCAGCCCGAACAACTCTCCCTTCTCTACACTGAAGCTTAAAGCCTGCAGGGCCTGAACATCTCCATACTTTTTAGAGAGATCCTTGATTTCGACGGATGTTGTATTCATCTTTTG
This sequence comes from Bacteroides sp., assembly GCA_030640625.1. Lineage (GTDB taxonomy): Bacteria > Bacteroidota > Bacteroidia > Bacteroidales > SM23-62 > SM23-62. The sequence goes on along the minus strand of DAOWJB010000126.1, from coordinate 5,224 downwards.
CTAAACTTATTTCTTATCTGCCAGGAATTTGTCCAGTGTATGAAATAATATTTCCCGGTTGGCCGGACAATGTTCCAGGCCTTTCCTTATCTCCTGGATCGAATTTACATAAGGATCCTTTGTCAGCTCATCAGATACATGTGCCAATAAACCTTCAATGATTTGGGCTGTGATTTCCAGGTGAAACTGAAGGGCAAGTACATGGTCTTCATAGATGAATCCCTGGTTTTGGCAGGCCTCTGAGGAACCCAGCAGGGCGGCACCTTCCGGGAGATCAAAGGTTTCACCATGCCAGTGAAATGGAATAATTGTCTCCGGAAATGCCGAAAGTATTTCATTGCCCCTGGCATCCTTTTCCAGGACTAATTGGAACCACCCTATTTCCTTTTCATTATTCCTGAAGACTTTCCGATCCAGTGCATCAGCAATGAGCTGGGCACCGAGACAGATACCGAGGACTTTTTTATGCTGCCTGATACAGGCTTTGATCAGCTTCTTTTCACCGACCAGGTATGGATATTTGTCTTCTTCATAAATATTCATCGGACCACCCATAACCACCAGCAGGTCAACATCTTCTGCCCTTGGTACTGCTGGATTTTCATACAATTTCCATATCCGCATGGAAACTCCTCGTTGGACCATCCAATCGCTGATATAGCCTGGTCCCTCAAAAGGGATATTCATAATGCAATGTGCTCTCATGCTTTATTCTGATTCCTGTTTTGAAAAATTAACCTCCCCGGGCATGCCAATTTTCAAACGGCCATCATTCTGAACCTCCACTTTAACGGCATATACAAGGTTCACCCTCTCCTCCCGGGTCTGTATGATCTTCGGGGTAAACTCGGATTTGCCGGAAATCCAGGTGATTGTTCCTTCAAGGGACTGCTGACCATCGTCTGCATCATCAATCAACACTTCAACCCGTTCTCCTATTTTGACCTGTGACAATTGATTTCCTGCTATATAAACACGTAAAATCATACTTTTCATATCGGCGATCTTATACAATGTTTTACCAGCCACCGCCATTTCATAGGGTTCAGCAAATTTCTCCAGTACAGTTCCTGCCAGGGGGTTCATTATAATATTCCTCCTCAACTGATCCTCCACCATTTTCACCTGGGCTTTCATGGCTGTCATTTCGCTGTCGATGGTCTCATACCTGGATTGGGTGGCAATGATCTGTTGTTCCAGGATATTCAATTGTCCAAGCAGGTCATCCATCTGTTTTCCCGTGGCTGCATTTTCTTTCAGGAGGTTTTCAAGCCTCTTCTTCTCTACCAGCAATGTCTGCTTCTGGGTTTTCTGCACTTCGATCTGCGTCCTGACACCGGACTTCTGTGCATCGATGGCCTTTATTTTAGCCTTCAACTGTATTATCTGGAGGTGGAGCGGTATGGTATCAATGATCCCCACAACCTCACCGGCAGTTAGAACACTACCTTCCTCAACGTCCAGCTGCAGGATCTTACCATTGCCTTCTGCGGAGATCAGGTATTCTATGGTTTCAAAATTTCCATAGGCATCGGAAAGATCATTCCTGCCCGAACACCCGGCAATAATCATAAGCAGTAAAGCTTGAATAATAATTTTTTGCATGTCTTTTTTATTATTGTTTTATATTGTTCCTTTTGTAGTTAAATAATTTATTTGTGCCTGCACCAGCTGAATTCTATGGGTTTCAAGCCTGATCCTCGCCTCCGTCTCAGCATTCAGTTCAGTAATGTAATCTGTCGTAGTGATCACCCCGTTCTCCAGCTGGGAGGCAGCACTTTTACTGATCTTGGCTCGCAGATCGACAATTTCCTCATCACGCCTTACAGCTTCCTCATATTTGGAGATCTCGGCCAGTTTCTCATCCAGCTGAATGGTAATGTTTTTATCAAAGGCGGCCTTTTGTGATTTGATAATCTCCTGTTGCACAGTAATATCCTGCTTACTCCGGCTGGTCTTGCTCCAGTCCCAGACATTCCATTGGAGTCCAGCACCCACCACATAAAATCCCCTGAATTCATCCCGAAAGAAGTTAAGACCGGGATTTCCATAAGCAAATGTTCCGAATACATAAGCCCTGGGATGTCGCTGTTTTGAGACCAGTTCCATGTTGGCATCCAGGTTGAGAATCTGCAGATCAAAAAGCACTTGTTCCGGTCTTGGTACTTCAATGGCTGGTTCAATATCTGAGAACGGCAATTCCAGCACTGCATTCTCCTTTATATCCATCGAGGTAAGATCACCCAGCATCCGGAAAACAGATGATTTGGTGATTTTAATTTCCGCCAGTTGCTGATTCACTTTTAGAATCTCTGCCTGCATTATATCCAGGTCAGCAGCCAGGAAAATTTCATTTCTGACCCCGGATTCTATTATGGAAAGCCTTTCTTCAAGCTCACCGAGTTTGAGCAGCATGCTCTTTTCCTGCTGCTGCAAGGCCAGGATAAAGAAAAACATCTGGTTAACCTGCTCTTTCAGCTGGTTTAGATTAACCTCAACCTGTTGCTGGTTTACAAGCATCGTCGACTCTTCCACCCTCTTGCTCGATTTGGTAATGCCTCCATCATACAGAGTTTGCTTGATATCCAGGCTCAGTTTGTAATTATAATGGGGCATAAAAGGAGCCTTAAATCCCGGGATCATATCATTGAAGGGAAGTTCAACTACTTCATTCTGCCAGGTATATTTCCCATTCAGGTCCAAGCTTGGATACCAGTTTGTTGTATGATTCTGCACCCTTAATTCTTTTGATTGGGAATACAATCCCTTTTGTTTGAAGTAGGGGTGATTTTCAATAGCGGACCGGTGACATTCATCTAGTTCCAGTGTATCCGCCGGCTGGGCCAGGCAAATACCTGAGCAAAAAACCAGCATGCTTACGATGTATTTCATTTTTATAAAAATTTCGTATTTATTTCTTGTCTGTAATCATGGATGTTTTCTGCTTTGACCGGGGCCTTGACCGGAACCTTGCAATGCCATATTTACAAATCTTGGCACCTGCTCCTTCCGGTCTTCCAGGAATTTCTCATATGCCTCCGTATCATCCTGGAAGGCGATCTTCTGAAATAAGGCCCGTCCGATATAAGGAAAAAGCACCATCCCCAACAAATTGGCAATTATATGCCTTGGATCCATTCCATGTACTCCGAGCGATTCCATTTCTTTGGTTAATCCTTTCAGGGCAAGATCAGGATCTACTCCTACATGTTTAATTATACCAGCCAGCCGGTCGGGATTCAGGGAAATCTCCTGGAATACAAATACAGGCAGGTAAGGATTTTCCTTTAACAAATCTGCATAAGTTTCGACAAAAATCCGGATCTTCTCCATGAACGGCCTGTCTGAGGCAAATGCTTCAACCATTGTTGGAAAAACCTGTGACAACAGCTTCGTAAAAATGGTATCGAAAAGCTTTTCCTTGTTCCTGAAATAATAATGTAATAAGGTCCGGTTAATGCCTGCTTCATCCGCAATATCCTGCATGCTTGCCCCAAGCCTCCCCTTCTGCATGAAAACCTTGCCGGCTGCTTCCAGGATCTTTCGTTCAGTATCCGGTTCCAGGTTCTCTAGTTTTTCAGGTTGCATTTGATAATAATTTTTGTGCTCATTTCGACTATTTACATTTTTGTCAAACTAGTTTGTCTAACTATATTGTTTGACATTTTTGTTAAACAAGACTGTAAAACTAGATAATTCTAAAATACATGTCAAGTTTTTTTGGGATTTATTAACATTTGATTTATAGTATCTCCTTCCAGGGTATTTGAAAATATCTATCTTTACCGCCTAATTTCCTTTAAATCATGAGAAAAAGAACTTTTTCCCTTTTACCGCTACTATTACTGACGGTTTGCCCATTATTACCAGGATGCTCGTGGATAAAAGAAAATCCGCAGATCACCACAGATGAATTGTTCCAGCATATCAGTTACCTGGCATCTGACTCCCTGAAGGGGAGGCTTCCCGGAACGGAGGAAGACAGGCTAGCCGCTCTGTATATTGCTGCTGAATTCAGGAAGGCTGGACTCCAGCTTTTAGCAGATGACGGATTACAGGCTTTTGAGGTAATCACTGATCTGGAAACCGGAGCTTCAAATTACCTGAAATTTGGAGATATCTCTGCTGAATTGTCAGAAGATTTTGCCCCTTTTCCCTTTACTGGCAACAAAGAAGTTTCTGCCGGGCTTGTTTTTGCCGGTTATGGATTTGAGATTGACTCGGACGAGGCAAGCTGGAATGATTATGAAAACCTGGATGTTACAGATAAATGGGTAATGGTCCTTCGTGGGAGCGCCGAAATTGATTCAACTGCTTCACCTTTCCATGCATACAGCAATGAACGTGATAAAACCATGCTGGCCGCAGATAAAGGGGCAGCCGGAATACTGTTTGTCTCGGGTCCGAATTTCGACCAGGAAGACAAACTGATCGATCTTGATAGACGGGAAGGCAAAGTAAGCATCCCAGCCATCCATATCAGCCGTAATACAGCAGACAAGATCGTTTCCGGTTCAGGTAACAGCATTGCCGGATTGGAGAAAATACTGAACAGCACCCGGAAACCAGCATCATTCGATACTGACATAAGCCTTTCTGCAGGTGCAGAGGTTAACCCGACTACGACCACAACCTATAATGTGATTGCCTACCTGGAAGGAAGTGATCCTCAAAATCCAGACCAGCATATTGTTATCGGAGCTCATTATGACCATCTGGGTATGGGCGGAGCCGGAAGCTCTTCAAGGAAACCGGACACTACAGCTGTACATAACGGGGCGGATGACAATGCTTCCGGTGTAGCGGCCCTGATTGAAATTGCCGAAGGCCTGGCACTCGGAACAGAAAAGCCCTCAAATTCCTACCTTTTTATCGCATTTGGAGCTGAGGAAATGGGCCTTCTCGGATCCAAGCATTATGTGAACAATCCCATACTTCCCCTTGAAGAGGCCAGGGCTATGATCAATCTTGACATGGTGGGCCGCTTGCGGAATCAGCAACTCCAGGTAGGCGGTGTCGGGACGGCTGTCGAAAGTGAGGAGATCGTCACCAGGCTAATCGTGCATGACAGTCTTGTATTGAGTACTACCATGGAAAATTTTGGAGCTTCTGACCACAGCAGTTTTTATGGCAAGGATATTCCTGTCTTATTCCTTACAACCGGTGCCCACACAGACTACCATACACCGGAAGACGATATTGAAAGCATAAACCTGGAAGGGAT
>DAOWJB010000117.1 GCA_030640625.1 Bacteroides sp. | reverse complement strand
CGCTAATGCGATTCGCTTGACAGACCATCCCCGCCTGCCCGGCGGTTTAAGCAATGGTTTTATGCTTAACACAAATATACGAAATTTGTCCTTATATCCACTCCCTAAAGCGAAGTGGTTTTACGGACATTCGGATAAATTCACCGAGTCGATGAGATATTTCATATTGGCATTGTACTCCTCTTCCAGGTTCAGTCCCCCATCTCCATCATTATTAACCGACATCAACGCCACCAGAACTGTGGCAGGCCGGAGAGTCATTATATCGTAGGATACGATGATGTCCCTGCCATGCTTTTTTGGACTCACAAGCATGACACCCAGGGAGCCTTCGGATTCTGACATCTGAAGCTGATTTTGCACCTTGGATACCTGGCCAAGTCCATAGAATTTCCAGGACAGAAGATCATCAATATTAATATCCTGAACGGAATAGTCTTCACTTATAAGGACCTGCTGTTGTTTTTCCTCGGGTGTGGATACCGAGCCGCAGCCTGTGATGATCAATGACAGCAGGAGAAAACATTTGAAATTCATTGTGTTGATATTCATGGTTCGAATATTTTTTATTGTCATCGATATTAATTGCCATCAGGAACCTGAAATGCATCCCCGGTTTCCTCCACCCATTCTTTCAATAACTCCCGGTGCCTGTCCAATACATCAGCATACCCGGCATCTACAGCCAGGTTATTCATTTCTCCCGGATCATTCATCATGTCCGTAAGCTGTTCTCTCAATTCACCCCGGTCAAAGGCCACATATTTATAACCTGCAGTCCTGAGCATCCTGACCTTCGGAAATGTATCTACATGATATCTATCCACCCAGTTCCCAAAACTTATCTCTGATACGACGAAATCCCTCCAGGGCGTATCTGTCTCTCCTGAAAGCAAAGGTTTTAGGCTCCTCCCCCTCATTTCCGGCGGAGGCTCTATACCTGCCAGGTCACAGATCGTCGGCGTGAGGTCGAGGCCCGCAGAAACCAGCCGCTCATCGGACTCACCCTTCCGCTGAACCATGCTTCCCGCCACGATAAAAGGAACCTTGGAGGACTCATCATAGGCAGACCATTTCTGGTTCCAGCGGTGCCTGCTCAACCCATCCCCATGATCACTCGAGAAGATGATCGTGGTATTGTCTGAACCAGGTGAATTATAAATGGCATCCACTACCTGTCCAAGCAAAGAATCAACTTTTTCCACCAGGCGGTAATAGCCCCACTGGTATTCCCGGAAATCCTCTTCGTCCCAATAATGCGACCGGTATACCCGTTCACTGTTCTGGGCCTGCCATTCCCGGAAATAGTCCGGTTCATTTTCGGGTATTTCAAAATTCTCAGGCAGCTCCGGCAGCTCATCCGGGGAGGGGATTGGAGGGATAGCTCCTTCGAAATTGGCAAGGTCTTCTTTGCGGGCCAGCTGGCAGCAATCATGCGGGTTTCTAAATGAGACCACCAGGAAGAAGGGCCGGTCATGATCCCGGCGCAGAAATTCCACGGCCATTCGTGCATAAACCGAATCAAATCCATGACCGCCGGGTAAATCAATCTCCTGAAAACCATGTTTTAATGTATCTGACCTGGGAATGGTAAGGTGCCATTTGCCAATGTAATGGGTCTTGTATCCGCCATCTGCCAGACGGCGGGCAAGGATCTCAAACGGGAATTCCTCATCGGTGACCACATTTGTGTTAACAAATATTCCAGCTTCATGAGGCATTCTGCCTGAGAACATGGCAGCCCTTGACGGAACGCAGAGGGGATAGGCACAATAAGCCTGTTCAAACCTGATCCCGTCGGAAGCCAGCCGGTCAAGTGCCGGTGTGTGGACCAGGGGATTTCCTGCGCAACTCATGGCATCAAAGGCCTGCTGGTCGGTCATGATGTAGATGATATTTGGTTGAACCGGTTTCCCCAGATTACTGCATGCCTGGATAAGGAACAGCATCAATATCAGATAGAATGAAGATCTTCTTACAGACATAGGCTTGAATATATTTAGTTATTGAGTTCGATGAATGCTGTTGGACCTGAGTCAGCGCTTACCCAAACCAAAGATACTTTCCCCTTCAATTAAACACAAATCATGGCCTGCATAAATTCACAGGTAATCAAGACTGCAAATGCAAATTCGCAAAAGCTTTTATATGACATAATATCAGCTACCGCTTTAAAAATTATATTTTTATAAATGGAAAATAGATAGACATTTGTCTTTAACCATTTAGCCATGAAACGAGCAACTAAAATCATCAACAGGGTATCTGGACCTGCAGTATCAGTTTGCCTTGCCTGCTTATTATTCTTCGGAATACCGGAAGAGTCAGAAGCACAGGCCATCTCCGAAACGACAAAAGACCTGGTGGAGATCTCCGTAATAGACAGTTTTAGCCTATCCTTAAGATTTAATGCTTACCCTGAATATGCCTTTGTTATGTGGTTGCCCGAATTGGCCATTTTCGATTCAGATCTGGAACGCAGTCATACAAATAATGCCATTGATGGTGAATGGTTTGAAAAGGATCAGGGATACTGGCAGGTAAAAGGCCAGGCTGGAACCGATAAAAAAAGTGTAGTTTATAAATGCATACTCAAGCCTTTGTCGGCAGGGGCCATGATGCTTATGCTGGAAGCCACAAACGCTGGACAGCATGCCTGGACAGACTATGCACAGCTGGTTATCTGCCTTGCACCAGACAAGAGGAATACGGCTTTTTCAGATAAATCAGGAACACGCAGTTTTATTACCTCTGAACGGGACGAGATCATCCCTTTGAGAACAGCAGGAGAAGTCGGTGCTTACAACCATTATGTTGTCGGCGACCGTTCTGATACTTCCGATTCCATTCAACGGGCTCATGTTCATGACGGCTTTGCCGCCAGGACGAGTGTGGACGGGAAAATAACCATTTCATTTATTTGGGAAAATGCCGCACGTGTGGATGTGAATCCCGGGGGACTGGATTGTATCCATTCTCACCCCGCCATTGGCCCTCTTAATCCGGGTGATTCAAAATCCCTGATAGGCTTTATCATCATCAATGAAGGTTCTGCCAGGGAGCACCATTCAGCAATGAATAACCTGATCAACAAATATTGCAACTACTAAATTCATGACAATGAAAGCTCGATTTGTTTTTAACCTGGCGCTTTTTCTTGTTATGCTGTCTGCTTGCATAAATAAAAGCGATTCAAAAGAAGGGAAATCTGAAATGCCGGACAATCTGGCCGGAAGCAGGCCCAATATCATTTTCATCATGGCCGATGATCTGGGCTATGGTGACCTGGGCTGTTACGGCCAGGAAAAGATCAAATCCCCGAATATCGACCGGCTGGCTGCCGGGGGTTTGCGCTTTACACAGAGTTATGCCGGTTGTACTGTTTGTGCACCATCTCGGAGTGTTTTAATGACCGGTCAGCATACCGGTCATACAAGGGTCAGGGGAAATTTCTGTCATGTAGGTGGAACACTGGGTTACAAGAATAATAAGCCAAGGAGAAGGCTGAACCTGTTTGATGAGGACACTACGGTTGCCCATGTTTTGCGAGCAGCCGGATACCGGACCTGCCTGGCAGGGAAATGGCACCTGGGCGGATACAACCCGGATGCGGGTCACCTGCGCCGGGGTTTCGAGGAGTTCTATGG
>DAOWJB010000268.1 GCA_030640625.1 Bacteroides sp. | reverse complement strand
TGGAGTAAACCAGGGAAAGATCCTGAACCTGACCGATAAGAAAGCATTGACTACAAGAGAGGGTATACTGGAGATTACCAGGGAAAGTCCGGTTAAAATGATTGATGAGATACGTTTGATGGTTCTTCCCTCCCATCATAATGTCTCTTACAGGGATGTGGATATGAAAAGACTGGGTGCTGTACTGGCGATTGCTTATGACAGGAAATTCAAGGATTTTGAGGATTTACTTTTACTGGAAGGATTGGGGCCAAAAACCCTCAGGTCACTGACACTGGTCAGCGAGGTGATCCATGGCACACCATCCAGGTTTAAGGATCCGGCCAGGTTTTCATTTGCCAACGGAGGTAAGGATGGCCATCCATTCCCGGTCCAGACAAGTGTCTATGATGAAACCTTTCAGTATCTCAGGCGGGCCATAGACAATGCCAAACTCGGGATCTATGACAAGCAACGGGCGATCAAGGGACTGGTACCATTAGCTGACCGATTAGAACAAAACTTCATACCAAATATGGAACACTTTCAAAAGTATATTGATAAAGAGATCAAGGAGTCGCCGGATCATGGCGGAAAAACGGCAGCAGGAAGACAGAAAAACAAGAAAATAAAAAAGAGAACAGAACCCGGTGAAAAACAACTGAGTCTGTTCTCTTAGGATATCAGGGTTGGTAACCTAACGCTTTTTTGGATTTCCGGTACTACTTTTCGATCGGCTGCTGCTGGCAGATGTACTGCTGCGAGTACTGCTTTTTGATGCAGTACTCCTCGATTTGCTACTCGTGCTCTTCTTTGGTGGCTGCTGGCTCTTATGGTAATCATAACTGCGCTGGCTACCCTTGCTGCGGGCATATGACTCCCTGCTCAGCTCCCGGCCGGTATTGCCGCGGCTACTGCCACTGCTCCTGTTATATGCATTGCCTTGTGACGAACGACTGGCAGAACTGTTCTGGTTTGTTGTTCTACTTCTTGTTGTCGTGGTTGTTGTAGTTGTAGTTGTTTTACCCTGGCTACGCCCGTACCTGTCTGACGACCTGGTGGCCGGCACATCACTTTTCTTCCAGGATCCATTTTCACGGGTTTTCCAATTTTCCCCCTTTTTCCGGTATACATTGCCACTCCTGTCTGTATATACATTGTTTTTTCGATCTGCACTGCTGGGGTTGGTATATGATGACCTTGTACCGCTTGCAGCTGTCCGGGATCCATAGGTAGTGGCCCTGGTGCCTGTGTGGACTACCCCGTTTGACCGGTTCCTGTAAATATTCTGGCTGGTAGCATGATGGTATCCATTATGGTACCCTGCACTGTACCCGGAGCGACTGCTGGTGTAAACACCATAACTGTAGCCATTATAGTAACCCCGGTAGTACCCACGGTCATATCCATGGTAGTAGCCATGTCTGTAACCATATCGGTATCCGGCCGGCCCCCACCAGGACGTGTAATAATAGGGGCTCCTGTAATAGCTGTATCCGACCCAACCATAGCTGACACCAACAGAAAATCCCCATCCCGAGTAAGGATTATAATGTACTCCAAAACCATAGGTGACTGGTCTTGGATAGTAGTAACTGCGATACCAGGGCCTGTAATAATAACCGGTACCATAGATAATGGTCCCATGATACGGATATGAATAGACATAACCTGGCGTGTACCCAACGTATACGACAGATGGTGTATAGTCATACACGTAAACATACTTAACGTTATAAACTGGGTACTCAGGCGGAATTTCCTGGACCTGGTCGGGCACGACAACACATACGTTCCAGGGTCCGGTTGGAGAAATGGATTCAAACCAAACAGCATTATTTACGCAATAGTAGCGATTATCGATCAGCAGAACTGATTTATCCGTGTTCAAGGCATAAGCCATTTCTGTTCCCTTGATTTGCCCAAACTCAGGATTACCGTCATAAGTAATATCCACAGTAGCTGTATTTCTGTCAATCTCCGCTGTCTGTGGGATCTCATTCTCCAGTAAGGCTTCATTGGATTCACGCGTACCGGGAACACTGGACCGGACACTACCCATCTCTGATTCTGATTTGATCTCCACAAAATCTGCAGGAAGTTCATCTGGATTTACAAACACCCAGTCATTCTGGTTCAGGGACTTGGATTTGTACCAGCGACCTGCAATAAGGACATAATAGTCCTGAGTGCTTATGTCCATCAGTATCTCATTCTCCGTGTTCCTGACATAAAGAAGGCTGGTCCCATCGAGCGTGGCAAAATCCGGTTCACCATCAGTTATTATCAGCTCAGCTGGTTCCTTACTTAGCACGATCTTCGGTGGATACTCCAGGGTCCGGGCAATGGAATCCACATCAGTTTCGGGTGCTCCTGCAGTCTGTTTGGCTATATCCAGGACAGAAGCCGGGGGTGTATCAATCTCACGCCAGGTATCTTCTACTCTGCCTGCCCGGTACCACCAGTCTCCTCCCTTCAGGTAAAAGTATCTGTCAGCAGTATTATATATGAGAAAATATGGAGTGTTAACCACATACTGGAGCTTTGTGTTTTCTAAGTCCTCCAGTATTGGTTCTCCATCGATCAGGATCAAAACTGCTGCTTCATCCTCAAAATACACAATAGGAGCGGCATTGTTTAACTGTTCAGAAAATTCCTGGTTCTTTTCAACCATTTCAAGACTGGTTAATAGTCTGTCAAGTGAGAAGGTCATGTCCATTGCAGGAATTTCACTTTCCAGCAAGTTGATCAACCTTTTCTCATCTGCCTCATCTGATTCAGGAAATTTGACAGATTCGATGTTTACTTCTTCGAGGTTCACCAGACGGGTATCGAAATCCGTCACCAGGCGGCTTTTGAACCACATTGCTCCGAAAACCATGCTTTCTCCTTTATTTTTGATTGATATGGCAGCCCTGGCATCGAGCATGTCTCCTTCGAGGGCATTTATCTGTGGTTGGTAGATCTTTATCTCAGCCGTTTCAGTATTAACCTGTTTCGGCCAATCCGGTTCCTGTTTATCGGGTTCCATACCGAATGCGATATTTATCGAAAGGATCCAGACAAAAACGATATATACTTTAATAGTCTTCATGGCTTCACTGTTTTTGTGAAATTTTGTTATTTCTACTTAACTGAAATTCAAATTCCGTGCCATCCAGCCACAGGTCATCATGTGTTCCTACTTGATTTCCTTGCCAAACGGGGTAAAGGCGAGCATTCCAAGTTTGAAATGCTGTAGGGCAAATGGGATCCCAATTATGGTTATTGCCAGTAAAATCCCGAATAAAAAATGTGTAAGGCTGATCCATATACCGCCTATCAGGATCCAGATGATATTCATAATGGTACTCAGGCAACCCGGTTCATTTGGTTTGTGAACTACATCTTTCCCGAATGGTACGAGAGCCAGCATGGAAAGTTTCATGGTTTGAAGTCCAAATGGAATTCCAACAATGGTAAGGCACAATAAAATACTTGCGATAACATACTCCAGGAAGATTATCAGTCCCCCAAAAACAATCCAGATGATATTTCCGATAATATTCATTTATCTAACTAATTCAGATATATAAATTTAGGGAATTTTCATCTGCAGAATCGGGGTGTTTATCAAAATTAATTCACATAACCCGTATGTATGCTTTATATTAGCTTGTGTAACAGTTTCAAAACATTTTTACATTGTCATGAAAACAAATGTCACACTGAATATTCTGGCCATTCTCCTGGCCCTTTTTACTTTCTCATGTCAAAACGAAGAAGGATTCCTGGCCGAGCTTGCTTCAGCCGATACGGATTATTATGAAATGGAATTCACCGTTCAGGTCACCGATCTGGATGGTTTTCAAATATTTAGCGAGGAAGTATTCTCAAGCAAACTTGATAAGATCCTTACGGAAACCGGTATCAGTGCAAAACGACTGAATGCCATTTATTTAAAGGAAGCTGAGATCAAATTGGCAAGTGAAGGCATCTATGAGAATTTCAATATAATGCGATTCATGGAGATGACCATTTATACAGATGTTCTCGGCGAAAAAAAGGTGGCAAGGCTGGATCCGGTTCCGGCGGGACAAGCCAAAGTGTTGCTCAGTCCTGATAGGGTGAATATTCTGCCATATTTTGAGGAAAAATCTTTCATCATGACTGCCCAGGGATTTCTTGAAGAAAGGATCTATGAGAATGTAGAGATGCTTGCAAGGTTTAAATTTGAAGTGAAAGCTGGAATTTAGGCAAGATTTCCGTAACTTATAGAATATTAATTTGTGTCTCAATAATAAAAAGCATAATTTGCAATAAAAATACTTTAACATCTTAAACTCTGCTGCCATGAAAAGAATTACAAAACTCTTATTATTATTTACCCTCGTTGGCGTATTGACCGGAGGGTGCGAACTTCTGACAAATACCGTAAAGGTTGACAGTGATACGTATTATTATGATTTCGTAATTAACCCGACTGAAGCAGGACCTTATTCATTCAGTGAACAAGTCATTTCTACAGACATTAACCAGCTACTTGATGACAATAATGTAAAAAGGGAAAAGATCAAATCTGTAAAGATCTCAGCAATAAGGGCCGTGATCATATCTGCCCATACTTTTGATATTCTGGATAGTGGTGAGATCTACCTCGGATCAGGGACAACTAAAACAACCATGGCATGGTGGCCTGTCCCCGTTCCTGCAGGTTCAACGGATGTACCTCTTGATGCAAGCAGCGATGATTTTAAGGATTTAATCCTCCAGGATACGTTTACAATTGGTGGTAGCTGTAACTTAAGTGGACCTCTTACAACTCAAGCCATGGTCCAGGTCTGGTTCGAATTTGAATTAGAGTTCAAGCTGATAGGAAAATCCTGAGAGCAGGTCACCATACCTCTGTAAGTGAACAAGCTCGTTGAATTTTTTCATCCCGGATGTTTTGCAATATAAGCATCCGGGATTTTTTATTATTTGGATTTAATAAAAATAGTCAGCATTTTTGCGGGAAAATTATTCAATAATAATATGAGAACAATTGTTTCATTATCCGCATTATTTTTGGCCTTGGTAATGTTTTCCTGCCAGTCAGGAGAAAGATCCACTGATTCAGGAATCGCTTATTACCGTCAGCTCAGATTTTCGGAAACACCCTTTGATCCCGTCACAGGTAATCATGAGATAAACGCAGATGAGGCTAAAGCTGCTAATCATTACAAGTTTATCTATGATGAAGAATCGAGACTGATATCTGTCGAATACATAAGGGGAGATGAATTGCTCAGGGGGTCTTCCACAGGTGCATCCAGGATCCGGATCAGCTATGATGGAAATAAAGAGACCCACCATTTTTTTGACCATAATGGAGAATCAACCAAATGGGCCGGAGTTCACACCGCAGTTTACGAACTGGATGAAAATGGCATCAGAAAAGGTCTGCAATTCCTTGATAAAGACGGAAATCTGACTGAGAACCGCAATGGGATTGCCTGGTTTGAATGGCAAGTGCTGCTTACCGGACAGGTGAGAGAAAATCGTTACAACCTGGATGGAGAGGAGACTGTACTGAACGAGTTTTGTCCCTTTTATGAATTGAGATTCAGCTATGATGACAAAGGCTGGGTTACAGATATGGCTAACTACCAGGGAGACACCATGTACAATTGCACTGTTGAGAATTGCGGTGACATAGGCGTTTCATTTTTCGCTTTCGAATATAATGATGCAGGTGATATGACCTCTTTTTCTGTAAGAAGCCTAACCGGACAGCTTTCTAATCTTTACTGGGGCTGGGCCAGGTTTGAAAACAAGTATGATGAAAATGGCTATACCATTGAAAGTGCCATGTTCGACCAGGATGATGAACCGCTTGCAGGCATGTCTGTCCCGGTTACCCAGATGGTTTATGACGTGCACGGTTCGCTGGTGGAAAGTAAGAACATGGACATTAACAGGAACCTGATCAATCATCCCCGATCCGGAGTTTCCGTGGTCAGGTATGCTTATGATGAATCAGGACATCCAAGTGATACTCTCATGTTTAATAGTGACATGACTGCCCTGTAATGGGAAACCCCTATAAATCTGCAGTTCTGTGGGGTTCATTACTCTTTGCAATAATTGTATTTTACTCCTGCAAGCAATCAGGCCCGGCAAAGTCTTCATCTGAAGTTTCGACCGGACCTGTCATAACTTCCTTCAATGGTGCAGCAGGGATGCTGATCGATCAGCTGCGTGAGCAAGGAGATTATGTGAACAGCCGGCAGTTCCCCAGCATGATCAAAGCTCCCACTGTACATGAGGAATTGGATGGCAACATCCATATTATTGACATGCGGCGTGAAGATTATTTTAATAAGGGACATATAAAAGGAGCGGTCAATATAAGGAGGTCAGAAATACTTGACCATTTTGAGAATGAGATCCTCCCCTTCCAGTATGACAAGATCATACTTATCTGTTACGGGGGACATATCGCTTCCTTTACCACCCAACTGTTAAGATTACTGGGTTATGGAAATGTTTACGCCATGCGATATGGAATGAGCGGATGGAACAGTGATTTTGCAAAGGATTTCTGGGCAGCCAGGATCTCAAGTGATTATCAGGACCAACTGGTCTCTGAAGCCAGTCCGAAACCTCCCTCCAGGTACCAGCCCGTATTGCAAACTACAGGAACCACTGGCGAGGAGATCCTGTATGAGCGGGTCAGAGCAGTGCTTTCAAAAGACAATGGACCCATTTTTATAGACCAGGAACCGGTATTTAAAAATCCGGATAATTATTATATCATCAATTTTGAACGGAAAGACAAGTATGAATCCGGACATATTCCAGGGGCCATCCGCTACAAACCCCAGGGGACACTTGGCATACCCTCCGAAATGAGTACGATCCCAACAGACCAAACCGTAGTTATATACTGTGGAACGGGGCATAATTCGCAGTTTGCAGTGGCATACCTGCGATTATTCGGGTATGATGCAAAGTCGATGAATTATGGGAACAACGGTTTCATGCACCAAAAGATGATCGAGGAAAGGGAACAACTCTCCTGGCATCCTTTCACAGATGAGGATACAAATGAATTTCCCTATGTAATCAGCGAATAAATTTGACAGGATCAGGAACTTTCCCAAGGCTGTAACCCGATACCATCACGCAGAGAGGTTCAGTTTTTTTTTAGAATGTAAATGCAGTATCCGGCTGAAAAGTGAACGCAGGATCCTCATCCACAAGGATCCTCCTGCTGCTATCGTTATCCCATTGCATTATCAGTGAATCCAGTTCAGGGCCTGTTTCCAGAACGTACAGGTTTCCAATTCCCATCTGTGTGAAAAGTATCCAGTACCTTTCTGATATGTATGTTTCCCCGGCATATAACACCCGGGCGGTTTCTGTCCCTTCGAAGAACCGGTGAATGTCACCTGTGCTCAGGTTTTCAGCTGGCAGGTTAAGGGCTCCAGGCAGGTGGCCCTGAGCGAAATCATTGCCGTCACGCAAATCCACCAGATGAATGCCTGATTCACCAGCCTTCATCTGCTTGAATTTATGTACCGAGATGATATGGGTCTTTCGTCCGATTTGCTCGAGGATATTTTCTCCGGAAAAGCGGAAAGATTTATTCCCGGGAAGTGCCAGGATAATGAGGATTATCAGGGGGATTATCAGGATCAGGAATAGATACTTTTTCATCATTCACACCCTCCTACCAGTTCTGCCTCTTTTTTTCGTTTGACCTCAAGGAATGTTGTTTTTAAACTGTCCGGCATGCTGTTCATTCTGGTAAAAAAATCCCTCGCCCTGTACCTGACCTCGAATCTGGCATTTTCAGCTGCATTGATCCTGTCACCCGTGAATGTTGACTCCATAACCTCCCTGTACCATTCATTCATGCCGTCCTGCATGATCATGGATCCTGCATAGCCCTTCTGGGTACATAGCATCCAGGCTTCACTGGATAATGTATTTCCATTTGAATAGAAAACCGGTCTTACTTCAGGATCATTAAGATAGCCCGACCAATCAGGATTTAAAATGTCCGAGACTGGGATATTGATGGCACCTGGTATATGGACAGCACGGTAAGCATCCGGATCCCTGACATCCACAAGGAGCATGGTTGTGTCTTCATTAACCACCATCCTTGCAACCTGGTCCACCGACAGAGACTGTCCGGATTCATTCATCGCCTCCAGCATCCCATGAACATTAAGTTCTCCGGATGATTGCCTGCTTTCGGGTAAGAGGATTAAAAACCCAGCTAACAGGACCAGTATAGCTGATACTTGAAAACGGATCGAAAACATGTATAGCTCCTAATTATTAATATTCTTTTGTAATATCCGGACGTGCAAATTTCTTCTCTGCTTTCTCCGCAAGCCAGAACATTCCAACGGCAATGACTGTTACCCCGAAAATAAATACCGTATCACTAACTCCTAGCGAAGCCGATAGCTTTACCGGTCCGCGGTAACCCGAACCAAGAAAATCCTGTATCAGTGGATAAGTCTCCGCAAAGAGAAATGCCCCCAATGCACCACCCAGTAAAAAAACAAATGCATCGATCTTCCCTATGGCAGCAGCACTGATGCCGGTACCCGGACAAAATCCTCCCATGATAAAGCCTGCTCCCATAATGATCCCTCCGGTGATTGCCGGTCCAATATAATAATGGTTGTGGAATACAAGGTCCATATCGAGCAAACCCATTGAACTCAGTATTCTGGAACCGATCATGGCGACAATGGCGGCGGTAAAAAAGACTTTCAGGACGGTCGCATCATATCCGTAAAACATTCCAGTCAGTTTCCTGCTGGAAGAAAATCCTGCCTGTTCAAGCGCGAACCCGAATCCAATGCCAACCAGGAAGGCACTCAATAAATTGATGAATTGGGCAGTTTCAGTTGCTGCAAGAATGGGTGCCATTGTACGTAAATTATATCCAGTTTTTTCTAAAAAACCAGGCAAACAAATAACCTGATCCGAATATGGCAAGCATGGTAACAAAACCTGCCGTTGTCAGGACAGCCATACCTGAAAGGGCAGCTCCGCTGGTACATCCCCTTGCCATCTGTCCCCCGTAAACAAAAAATACGCCGCCCAGGAATGCCAGGATAAGCCTCCTGGGTTTTGAAATTTTGGGTGATTTTTCAATTTTCCAGGTCAGCCTGCCTGATATGGCGCCTGATATGAATCCGCCAACCACCATTCCCAGGATTTGAAACACCAGCCAGTTGCTGATGGGGTTTTTTCCATCCTGGTAATACTTACTGTAATAATCTCCAGTAGCTGCATGCTCCTGGCTGACGGCTCCAACAACTGAGACGACACAATACTTGATACCGCCACTTGCTCCGAGTCCCCTGCCAGAGAGCACCATGGCGCCCAGTAGTACCAGTCCCAATAACACGCCGGCCAGGTATGGATTCATATAGGGTTTTCTTCTCATGGCATTCAAATGTATTGAATTCATTTGGAATGGAGAAGTTTTGCATATATTTATGGAAGCTGTACCAGCTTCCCTGGCGTATTATGCGTTTATCTTAAGTGTCCGTAAAACCGGTTCACTTCAGGGACCGGATATAAGGACACAATTATTATTTCTCGGGTGTTCTGTAACAAACCACCTCTTGGGGAGTGCTCTTCC
>DAOWJB010000056.1 GCA_030640625.1 Bacteroides sp. | reverse complement strand
GTTGCAATTCACCACGAAATGTATGCTCTGTCGAATTGCCAAGTTTGTATCGTTGATTTATATTTTCGATGTATTTTTCCGTCATACCCTAATTTGTATAACAAATGTAATATTTATCCCTGCCACTATATTTTTTATAAGGAACTTTTTTTTTCTTTTACCTAAATTTCCATAGATTAAATCAGCTTATCACATTGCTTAGCAGGGGACGGATAAGGACAGAAAACTTTTCCAGTGGAGCCTAACCTGAAAAACGACCGTTTGTTTGATAAACAACACCTTATTTTTTTGCCTAAAAAAGTTTTGATTTAGCTGACGACGCACAATCCAGTTAAAACCATAATCCAGCTTTGGAATTAGCTTCAACAATCAATTATGTATGATCCTGGTACATATTAATAAAATGAGAAAACCAGATAAGCAATTTTTATAGGATATGTAAAATTTAATACTAATAGGTTAAGCCTTATTATAACTGCTATTAGTCGTCAGCAATATCCGATTTGAATTTTATTAGCAGCTGAATGTCCTCTTCCAGGTGGTTCGATAATTGTTTCCTTGCCTCCAGTTTTGTAAGGATGGTTTCACCGTGGCTTCATCATCAGTCACCTGCGGAGTGGTCACAAATATACCCCATACCGGGATGTGCACCGGGTCAACCAGGCGCATACCGACCTTACGGTAAATACCTGCTCCCGGATACCAGCGGGAGGCGTGTTCACGGGTATCCGCATGCACCGCCAGCACATTAGCTTCCCCGAACCGGGCAGCATCGGTGGCATCGATCCAGAAGGAATTATAGCCATAACGCCAGGAACCTACCTTTTGTCCATTCAGGAAAATGGATGGATTGGCCATGACCCCGTCAAAAAGGAACTGGAGTCGTTTCCCTTCCGCTTCCGCGGGAAGATCAATAGACTTCCTGTACCACCCCTCTCCCTTCCAAGGTAGTTTACCCGTATTACCGGGAGATTTCAGGGGAGCAAAAGGTCCGTTGATGGCCCAGTCATGGGGCAGGTCAACCGTTTCCCAGAGGGCATCATCAAAACCGGGCTCAATGGCCGCCTGCTGCTCGCCCTTGGCAAACTTCCAGTAGAAATTAATGGAATGGTCCCATTCCGATTCCAAAGTAGTAAGCTGATCTTTGGTGCAGGAACTCAGGCCAATCAATATGATCGTCAGTGGAATGATCAAGGTGTTTTTAATGAGGTTTAATTGCATGGTTCACTGATATTTGTTATTTAATACGTTTCATTTTTCCCATTCTACATAATATTGATAGCTGTCGAAATTCAACCTTAAATGTACGGTTAACCTGATTTTTTATCAATAGGTATAATGTTCCATAATCGACTTCGTTGAACCGAAAGTCAGGTTGATGAACAGTTCTGAAACTTGATTGGTTAATTTCGGGATAAGATCGAAAAAGTCTATATTGTAAATAGAAATATTAACCCACCTAAACGTTTAACGACATGAATTTATCGAGAAGGAATTTTTTACAAACAAGTGGAACTTCATTGGTTTCTGCTGCCATTTTAGGTCAATTGCCATTAAGCTTATTTGGATGTGGAAATATGATGGGAAGATTGTCTTTTGGTTTTCAAATCTGGACCATACGTGAAAAACTAATAGCTGATTTCCCAGGTACACTTAAAATGATGGCAGATCTTGGCTACAAGGAAGTAGAGATGTGTTCTCCTCTTGGCTATGGTTTTGATTCGTTGAATGAAATTAAGGGGCCGGAAATGCGAAAGATCATTGAAGATTCTGGTTTAACATGCACCAGCTCACATTATAGCCTGGGAGAATTACGTGATCACCTTGATAACAGAATTCAGTGGGCTCATGATCTTGGGATGAAACAAATGATCCTTGCCAGTTTCTGGCTGCCAGAAGATGCTTCCGTAGACGATTACAGAAAGGCTTGTGATGAATTAAACGTCATAGGTGAAAAGACCAAAAAAGCTGGTATCCAGATGGGGTTCCACAACCATCACATGGAATTTGAGAAACGTGGGGATGAGCTGATTTACGATGCTTTATTAGACCAGCTTGATCCTGATCTGGTCAAGATGCAATTCCAGGTAGCTGTAGTTAATATTGGATACAAAGCAGCAGATTATTTCAAAAAATATCCCGGCAGGTTTATTTCAGCCCATTTATCTGATTGGGTAAGTAAAGAAGAAAGTGTACCCATAGGTAAAGGAATGGTAGACTGGCCAGCGTTTTTTGAAGCTGCCAAAACAGGTGGTGTAAAAAACTTTTATGCCGAAATAAATCCGGATTTCTTTGAAGAGAGCGTAAAATTTCTTAATAATCTATAAAACTCTATTCACTAAATCTATAATTGGAGCGTCGCTCCGGGGCATTATCACCAATTAAAAGAATTCGGTGATGTCATGGGGTTTGTAGGGGTGAAATTCCCATTAGTTCCCTGGCTTCCGATGCTGTCATCGGTTCTATGTCCATCAATTCCAGGAGCCTGAGAAGATTGTCCAGTATATCCATGTTGGTTCGGGCCAGTTTGCCTTCCCTGTAAACGAAACTGTCTTCAAACCCAAAGCGCAGTGAACTGGTACCCATGCCTGCTGCAGTGGCAAGAAGCGAAAGATCGGTCATGTTCTCATGGATCAGTCCCCAGTGACTACCGTCAGGAATGGCCCTTTTCAGGGCGTTCAGGTGATCCGTATTGGCCTGGATGGCATTCTCAAATCCCAGGCAGAAATTAAAGGCAAATGGCGCTTTGGCCAATCCCTCTTGT
This sequence comes from Bacteroides sp., assembly GCA_030640625.1. GTDB lineage: Bacteria > Bacteroidota > Bacteroidia > Bacteroidales > SM23-62 > SM23-62. Next base: position 10,373 of record DAOWJB010000056.1, on the reverse strand, counting down.
CCGATCTTTACCACGCTGTCTATCATGCTCAGATCAAAGATCTCCATTTCCGGGACCACGTTGGCATCCATCATCCTTTTGGCCCAGTAACGGATGTCAGGCAATGTGTTGATATATACACCTTCGCCCAGGTTGGCCGAACCCATATTCAGAGAAGCCACCTCTACCCGGGGATCATTGAGAGAAACGCAGCGCTCTTCAAGGGATAATTCAGCCACACCGCCGGTGGAACCCTGGATGACAATATCGGATTCCTGCCGGATCAGGTCGATGGTTTTTGTAAAATGGCTCAGATCGGCGGTTTGTTCACCCTTCTCATTTCGCACATGCAGATGCACCATACCTGTTCCCATATTGGCACATTCAATTACTTCTTTTGCTACCTCTTCGGGTGTGTAGGGTATTTTTACTCCTTTCGGAACAGATACCGTTTCGTGGCAAACGGGGGCCACTGACAGCAATACTTTTCTCATGTTGTCTTCAGTTTGTTGAATAATATGGAAAGGGCATCATCTTCCCCCACATTGCCCGGAAAAACGATATACTTTAGATCGGCCCTGTTGTCGGGGACCAGGACCGGAACCCCGGGCAATGCCTGTCCGGCAACCATGGCGCGTTGTATACGCAATCCCTTTGAGGCAATGTCGTGCGAGGTAATACCACCTTTGGCAACAATAAATGCCGGTGTATTCCTGATCTTCCTACTGATAGTGACCAGCGAATCGGAGACCTTTTCGCCAATGGCCAGGTTTTCCTCCGGATCCTCTGTGAAAACCAATTCCCGGGAGGTATAAAGCAACACATGACGGCCATCTTCTATGTAGTGATCTACCTGTTTGATTGACTCGTCTAAATAATCCTCAGATGAATCTTGCAGTAGGCGGGATACCTCCAATTCAACGGGGTGTATGCCATCCTGACCAATCAGGTGCTCCAGCTGCGCGGTGGACTTTGGAACATAGGATCCCACGATAAACAGTCCTCCTTTGGCAGATCCGGAACAAATCTCATTTCCTTCCAGCGGTTTTCTGGGTAGGATGGCACCGAAAGAGTTCAGGAAGGATGCCGCAGTACGGTAAAGCAGAACGGCTCCCTTGTTCTCAGCCTTCAGCGCCCCCAGGGCGAAGATGTCAAGGTCGTTCTGCTCTGCGGCGTTGACTACAACCACGGTACCGGGATCCAATTCATTCAGCTTCTGTTCTATATAATCAGGACCATTAATCCTTATTTCTTCCAGGCCAAAAGAAAACACGAGCTTATGGGATATCCTTCCAGATGTCTTTTCTTCCACCCACTTTTTAAGGTTGGAATGGGTGAATCCGAATACCTTGTCCTGCGCAAAGGGCGTCTGGGAGGCGGGGACCAGGAGATCCCCTGTTTTTACGTAATGTTCATCCCCGATGGTATACCTGCCGCCCTGGAAGAAGGCAGGAATGATGCAATGGACCGGAGATTGATCGTACAAAAATCGCAGCGCATCCGGTTCGGCCGGATAATGGCCCCTCAGGGTGGAATCGCTCCTGGATATGATGCTGAAATTCCTGCCTGTTTTCTCCGAAGCTTTTTTGATCAAGTGACCTATTTCCCGGTACAATGCCACCGCATTATTCTCTGGCATGCTCCTGGAATTGGTCATCAGGAAGAACAAGGGGGTTCCGTTGATCATCTCCTTTTCCAGGATATCCGGGTCCCAATAAAATAGCACCGGTATACCGTGAAGGGTCTGACACCCCGTGGGATCATCATCCAGCACAATGATGCAGTGGTCTGATGCCTTACTCATCTTCTCGAGCTGGGGGAAAATCTCAGTGAATTGAGACTGTGGCAGCTTTGTTTTAATGTCCTCCAATTGGTCCATTGGATTTATGCGCGTTCTATTTTAAGATGGTTACTACATTTTTTCCCTTCAATTTTGGGTTTTTAATTTGAAAAACAATCCTGGTAATTCCCTCCGGCCAGTAACGTTTTAACCCAGCGTCGGTTACTTCATTAAATTCAATATTAGGTGAAACAGATTTTGAATTGTATTTCATTTTAAGCTCAAAACCATCGCCTTGCAGACTTAAAACACCCGATTCCAATTCAATTACCTTGCATGATGTTATGAAATTCAGGCTTGTGGGTTGCTCTTTAATTTCTGCCAATTCCCAGGCATCGGAAATGGTGAATTTCTTGCCACGGTCAAGTCTGTAACTTCTCACCCATTTATTAACCTTTGCCTCTTCTGTATAAGCTCCCGAGATATCTGTTGAAAAAACCGCCTTTTTTGCATCGGCCGTAAAGGAGGTATTTTTTGCCTTGTATTGTTTTCCCTGCATTTGGTCCACACCATTTATTTTTGGCAGTTGATGGTAACCCGATTGCATGGTCCAGATTTCATAACGGCGGCGGCTAAACGTTTTTGCAGTATAAGTTTCCCGTCCAATATCCACCAGACAAGGTTTTCCGTCGAAATACAAAACACAGGTTCCCAAATCGTTATGGTTATGACTTTCGGCATTATGACCTCCTTTGGCTGCAAAAAAGAAACCATCTGAAGAACCCTCCTTATCGCGGGCACCGGCAACTTCTGTGTCGGGTAACCAGAAATCGCTCATCAAGGCATTTTCGGCCTTTGTATTACTGATTTCATCCAGATACATCAATTGCATTATTTGCTCATCTATTTTTCCACCAGGTGTCTGCTGGCCCCAATCCTGCTTTTCTGCCAGATAGGCCCCGAAATTCTGCAATACAGGATCTTTGATCTCTTTTCCATACCAATATATGATTGCAGGGCGGCTGCCGGTTGTTGCATCAGCGTCTGCAAAATTGATGAAATATGGATATTCGATATATGCTTTGTAAATGAAGGTTCCCATATTTTGAACCAACTGATTGTCGTACACATCAAATTTTCCGTTTGTTGCCAATTTCAACAAATCAAGATTCTGGAACAGAGAGGCCCCTGCTCTTCCCCAGTAGGAAGGACCTTCATCGCAGCCACCGTCAGCAGGATATCCATTGATAAAAACATCCAGCGAACGAAGGACTTTTTCAACCCCCGCCAGTTTTTTCTCCTGATTGTCTTCGAGGATCAGAATGGCTGTAAGCAAGTTATGGTTTGTCCATGGATTCCAGTTATTAACCCTACGTCTTCCGTCCAGACCCTGCCACCAAAAATCGTCACGTTCGTAATAAGGGATTACGGCTTTTTTCATGATTTCATTTTTTAGCCGTTTTGAGATCAAAGGATGAACATTGTCAAACTCATCTTTGAACAAAAACCATGTCCACGACAGAATATTTGTTATTTCGCCAACGCCCAAATCAATAACAGGTTCGTCTGCATCGGGCAAGCCATGTGGTGCTTTCTGGGCTGTTAGATGAGCCGACCAGCCCCACCAGGTTTGCTCGCTGTAATACCATACACCGTTAATTATCTGGTCGATAAAACGGCCTTTGCCTTCAACCAATTCTCCCATAACCAAAGCCATCAGTGCCGCCCGTGGAGCCGCGTAAACACTTTGGCGGCGATCACCGGAACGGATAATTTCGATGTAATCTGTGGCTTTTACAATGGGCCAGTCATAATCTATAGCCTCTTCAGCTTCTTCGACATATTGCTTTTTTAAATCTGTTGCTAGTCCATTCCAGAAATCCCTGCTTTTGTAGGTGGGGAAATTAATTTCTGAAAAGTCTTTAATCAGTACCGATTCGAGACCAATTTTTTTAGCTTCATTTATTAGCACATCTCTTTTTTCTTCGGCAAAACTGCTGAAGGTAAAACAACTCAAAAGGAAAAGAAAAAATAGTCTGTTCATGATTAATAATTTTTAACGTTATTCGATGTGGAAGTCCAGGATACGCAGTGTCGTAGGTTCATTGGCGTTCTCTGGTGATTCCTGCACCATGACCGATAGGATACCCTCTTGCTTCCACCGGTATGGATCGCCAAGCATTTCATTCACGAAAGGGCCTTGTTCAATGTGGATCACTTTCCAATCAATATAACCGGCCTGGTCTGTGGTTGCTGCAATCTCCAGATTCTCGTTTTTCTGGTAAACCAGGTAAGTGTTGTCCTTTTCGTCGATGAATAGCTTAGGCCGGGTTCCTGATACCCATGGAAGTTCCCGGTGCTGCCAGGATCCTTCCTCATCGCGCCAGTAATGGTGGTACCGGTGTGCGTTCTCCACACCCCAGCGGTATTCACCAGGTTTGCTTCCCTCCGCCCGAAGGGTTTCTTCGGTGCAATGCCACACCACTGCATGGATCCTGCCCTTTGAATCTACAGCCTGCCCATGGGTATTCATAAGTCCGAGGGTCCGGGGAATATCAACGACGGTGATGTCGGGGGACTTAATGCCTGGCGGCCCTTCAATCAATTGGCCCATGTTGTTAAACCAGGTCTTGCCCCGGTCTTCGCTGTAGACATATATCAGGTCATGATTGGGATCCGAGGGGGTTTCTCGCCACACCCAGGTAGTGTGTAGCTTGCCATACGGTCCATAGGTGTAGCCATTGGGGTAGGAACACCGGCTGCTGCTCTCTCCCAAATCATCTTCGAACGCTCCTTCACCCGAGTCGATCTGTCGTGTGTTGACCCATATGCCGGCCCCGGAATCATAATCAACAAGCATGCGATCCCCACTGCCGGAGCCTCCCCGACGATAACAAAACTGCAATTCCCCCTCCGGTGTTTGCCAAAAACGCGGATAAGTGATCTGGATGGGTTTTCCTTTCTCCAGTTCCGAAAGTACCGGACTGAAAAGCGAAGTGTCCCAGGTTACAGTATCGGGTGTTGTCGCCACACCCTTGCAGGAAACGCGGTAGTGCAAGGGGTGGCCATGATGATCGAAGGACAGGTGGATGGTTCCGTCATTGGGACAGATGCCCATGGAGATGGTATTGTGGGCATCGTTGCTCTGGAAGACGTAATCGGTGAACCTGATTATATCCCATTGCCCGGCAGGCAGTTTGCGTCTCGACAGACATACATTCCTCCGGGCTTCGTAGTAGGCTACATATTGGTAACCCCTGTGTGAAATAACTGCATCCTGCTGGAATGACTTGCCGTTGATGGCCATTCCCCACTTGCTTCCATCGAGTGTCAGGGCCCTGGTGTCCACCACGGTATCGCCAGTCTTGGTAATTTCAAGGTCAATGGTACTGCAGGCTGACGAAGTTACCAGGAAAAGCAGCGGCAGAAATTTTTTTTTCACCATAGATAATTAATTTACCAAAATATCTCTGCAGTATTCCACACATTTGGTGGTTTCCTTCACCGCATCGGAATCATCGGGAACCGGATATTCCAGCTCGATGTCACAGTAAATGGGCCATTTGTTTTCCTTTATGAGATTGAGAATTTCCCCCAGCGGTGTTTCCCCTTCCCCAAAGGGTTTGTTCGTATTTGCTGGTGCTGAATCTTTCCCGGTTTTGTCTTTCAGATGAAGGCTGAAAATCCGGTCGTGAAGTTTTTCAATGATCTCATTGGGATGTTTGCCAGTTGCACCAAAATAATGCCCGACATCCAAGTTCAACATATTATTTGGGGAATATTCCAGGAACTCCTCGAAACTGAATCCTGGTTCGCCGGGTTGTAAATGATTATGATAGATAGCATACACGCCATGTTTTTCCGCAAACTTACCCAAACGCTTGCAGGCATCATGCCCTATTTCGTTCGTAATACCTCCTGCTCCCATTGCCTTTGCAGCTGTAAAAGCATAGTCTATTTCTTCATCACTCCATTCTGCCGGAGCAAATTTTACAATGTGAATATTCACCCCTGAGTCATTATACATTTTCCTGAGCTCGATGAATTTGTCCATCGATGCAGAAAGGCGCCATTGACGTTGCTTTTCACGGGTTTCCTCAACTTGCTTATCATAGGCAGCTTGCTCTTCTTCAGACAATACAACTCCTTGAGCCGGTTTTGGAGGCATGGGTGGTATCCCGGCATAACTTTCTACCACTCCCCCCATTAATTCAATGGAACTGATCCCTGAGCGGATACAGTAACTCAGAATGTCCTCAGCTTCGCCCTTTGGCATACTTCGCCAGCTGTATGAGATCACACCAATCTGTACGCCATTGAAGTTTGAATTGGGTTTATCTGTACATGTACATGAATTCCCCAGCAGACCAGTGGACAGGACCACGGCAGCAAGTGTTAGTTTTCCAATAATGAATTTAAACATGTCTTTTTGTTTTAATGGTTATTCCCATGGAAATTATTCAATTGAATTTGGCCGCAAACGCGGTAATATATTACCCGTCTCCCGGGCTTTATCTATCTTTTTCTGATATTCTTCTCTTGTCTCATCGGGGGTCCAGTACCATTCATGAGGGGTATAGGAAGTATCCATAATGATTTCAATACTTTTTAATACTTCAGGATAGAAGGATGAGAGGTCACGTTCCCCGTAGGTATCTTCCTCCACGAGGTACAGCCTGATGGGATGTTCAGGTGATTCCCGGAAAGCTTTCCAGGCACCCATACGCACCGCCTGCTCCCGGTTCTTGCTGAAATAGAGGTGGTGGGGCTGAAAGTCTTCAGGATCACCCCCCAGCACAGGCCATAGATCTGTCCCGTCTACTTCATGTGAGAATTCTGCGCCTGCAAGTCCCGCGGCCGTCGGGAAAAAGTCCGGCAACCAGACCGGGTCACTGACCACTCCCGGCTTGATTTTACCTTCCCAGCTAACAAAGAAAGGTACGCGGCAGCCACCTTCGAGTGCGGAGAATTTCCCCCCTGTGAAAGGTCCCTTGTTCTTAAACCAGGGATCATCCGGCCAGTGGGGTGCATTCCCCCTTCCGTAAAAATAACCGCAATGGGCATATCCGTTATCGGAGGCAAAAAAGATTATGGTATTATCATAAATGCCCAGGTCCTTCAGTTCTTCCACCAGTTCACCCACGAAGCTGTCCAGCCTCAATACCATAGCGGCCCATTCCCTGTTTGGCTGGGGGATGCCCGCTTTGAGTTGCATTTCCCCGAAATTGTCAATGATCACCGGTCCATGTGGTATCTGAGTGGCAAAATACAGGAAAAAGGGTTGTTCACTGTTTTCCCTGATGAAATCCATGGCTGTATTTTCTATCTCAGTTTCCGAAAAAACACCTCCTTTGGGATCCGCTAATTCTTCGATAATGATGTCGCCATTCTCATCGTACTTATTAAGATTCGGGTTGGTTGCCGGGTCAATCCTGCTGATGGCATAACGATGTGCCATGTTAAACCCTGCATTTTGAGGGTATTCTATCTTTTTATCATTCAGCCAGAGATAATTCGGGTAATAGGTATGCGCCCTTAGCTGGCTGTAATAACCGAAGGCCACATCGAATCCCTGCTTGTAAGGCACTCCGGCGGAACCGGGTTGGCCAATGCCCCATTTACCCACAAAGCAGGTGGCATACCCGGCCTCTTTCAGAACCTCGGCGATGGTGATGTCCTCATCCTTCAAAGGTTCCTGACCGCGGGCAGATCCATTGATCCGGATCGATCCATGCCCGGTATGCAAACCGGTCAATAAGCAGCCACGTGAAGGGGCACATTCCGGAGCTGCAGTATATCCCTGGGTAAACCTTACCCCCACCTCTGCGAGCCTGTCAAGGTTGGGTGTTTTGTATTGTTCCTGTCCGTAACAGCTCAGGTCCCGGTAGCTGAGATCATCGGCCAGGATAAATATAATATTGGGTTTATTCTGATCGGGAGCAGGCTTATAACATGCAGAAAAGCATACAGCACAAGCCATAACTATCAGAACAATGTTTCTCCTTATCATGTCAACCAATTTGAATCATATTCCTTCATTTCACAAGGATCACCCAATCCTCTCCCAGGTCAGCAGGAGGTTTTCCCAGTTCTACAATGGACCCGCCCTGCACTTCCGCAATCGAGCCATTCTGCAGTCCACCACCAGTTCTCGGATTGTACCATCTTACTTTGAACTGCCCTTCTGCTCCTTCCAGGTTCAGTTTTGCTGATCCCGCCGCAGGAAGATAAACTGCATAGATTTCACCAGGTTTTGCGAAGGAATACACGCTGTTATCATGCAGTTCATTGCCTGCCAGTGAATCTGCATTTTTCATTTCCCAGAACGGAATCTCGTGATCATAGAAAAAAGCCAGTGCGATCCGGGAATAATCCCATGTCCGGTCCCTGCTTCGCCAGTCTTCTGCGTTCAGGTCATTCTGCGGGAGCCGGTAGCCAAAATAGTATTCTACGCCTGCCCCTCCTGCCATCAGATTTCCCCATAAAACTTCAGCCCGAATCTCGTCAATGCCTGGAAGTTTGATCATTTTGGTACCCTGGGCCAATTTTTCAACCGCTTCTTTCATCCCGGGATAATCCGGGTCTGCAGGTGTACCGGTGGCAGCATTACCGGGCTCATCATGTGCCACCACCCATGGATGACCTGAATTTTCTGAACGGGAGACCCAATGGACCGCCTCGGAATGTGTTGTCGAAACATCACTATTCTGTATGGAAAGTCCCGTCAGAACCGTTTGGTCTCCGAGCAGGGGACCATAAACCTGCTCATGCTGGTTCGGATAAGTATGCAAAACTATGTTATGACCATAGGGATCTGTTTGCCGGATAAATCGGGCCATGTCGCGGATCTGCCCGGTGGACTGGGTATTCTCTTCTCCCAGGTTCCAGTTCAGGGCCAGGTTATGACCAAACCGGGCAATAAGCTCGCGCAAATAAAGCATGCGTTGCGGACCCAGGTCACCACCGTCAAGCGATTGTTTGGTGAACTCCTTGTTCGCATGGTTGAGATCGTCGTTTTCGGTTTCCTGCAGTTTGAAGTGCAGGTACATGCCCATTGCATTGCCGTGGCTAAAAACGATCCCCCATTGGTCCAGCTTGGAACAATCAAAGTGCATCTTATCATCATGGCTGATATGCGGCCAGATATTGTCGCCATCACCACCCGCATTATAGGTCAGGAAAGAAAAGGCATTACATCCTTTCCCGGAAAGATAGTTGATGGCACCGACCAATCCTTTTCCCTTCCCTCCCTGCCAGGTGGGATCACCAGTTTTCCAGTCCCCTGCATGAGGTTGCCAAGTTTTAAGATTTACCGTAACAGCTTCCCCCTTCCTTGCTACCCCGGCCTCCCGGGCAGCATAGGTTCCGTCAAAATCAACATAGGCCAGCAGCGTTTCAGGGGCATCCGCACCCACTTTAAGGAAATACTCCCCGCTCCCGGCAAACTTCAGATATCGCTCAGCGATATACTGCAAACGCCCTTTGCCCCGCAGATCACGCCCTGTTTTATCAGTCGGATCGATGTTGAAGCTGCCTGTTTTTCCATCCCAGGTAGTTACTTCACGGTTCAGCTTGAAAGAAACCCGATAGTCCCACCGCCCCGTTTTATCCGGGGAAAGATGCGCCCGCCATTTGTTCCCGCTCTCAGCCGAAGTTTCGGCTGCATTCCCGTCCACAGCAAAATAACCTGGAACCACATAGGAAGGTTCACCAGATTCGTGGGTGAATTTGACATCCATCCTGTAGTCATTAAATGGATTGGGACTGGTATCCTGTTCGTGGGCAAGAGGCCCCTCCATCGTTAGGATCACATTATGCCATTGCTTTAATTCACCGCTGATCACTATGGAACTGTCCGGTTTATCTCCCGGATTGCAGGCGATTATTAAGACCAGGCCAATATATACGGCGAGCTTTAAGTTTGTCATACGTTTGGAGTTATCTCACTGTATCTCCTTGATCTTAATATTTTTAAATTTTACTGCCATGTGAACACCTCCATGGAGCTGCAGTCCAATGGGACCCTCATCATTGATCACGATGCCTTCATAATCCACAAAGGGCTCTTCGTTCAGGAAGGTCTGGATACGCTTGCCGGTCATGACGATCCGCAAGTGGTTCCATTCCCCTACCTTATGAAACTCATCAACCTTATCGGTCTGCCCGGGATAAGCACCCTTTTCATCTTTGGGTGCATAAATACAGGCCGTCATATCCCGCTGCAGGGAACGTGAAATACCGATCTGCACCTGGTGCCCGTTGCCACGCGGGAAGACCCCCGTGTCATAGTCTTTGGTCAGCGTTATGTATTCAAGCTCCAGTTCGTAATCTTTGTATGTTCTGGTGGTCCATAGCATGGATGCTTTCTCATCCTGATTATCACCGATGAGCTCTCCATTTTCAACTTTCCAGTGTGAAGCCAGGTCTGCTGGATCACATTCCCAGCCTTCGAGGGTCTTGCCATCAAACAGGTTAACGAATCCATCACCACAGCTGGTGACCGTGATCATGGCTGCCAAAAGGCATGCAATTTTTAGATTTGTTTTCATTCGTTTCATAAGGTTTTATACTTTGGGGGTTCTCATACAACTTTCGGTACAACATAGGGATGCCT
>DAOWJB010000231.1 GCA_030640625.1 Bacteroides sp. | reverse complement strand
ACCTGGCTTATGCCGAAGCGAAACGGGTCCTTTACTTCGTGTCTGAAAAGATGAATACAGGAACAGAACCGCTTCAGAACCTTGAAAAGCTGGAATCAGGAAAGTTATTTATCCAACCGGTATTTTCCATTGGAAACGGCTTGCAGAAACTGGAATATTTTTCAACAATTGAGAGAACTAAAGAATTATTATCTAAATAAAGAAGTCATGAAAAAATTATTTTTTATCATTTGTTTCATAGGAATATCTGCTGCCATTTATGCGCAGAATAAATCCATCGACCGGGTATTTGATAAATATGCCGGTCAGGAAGGATTTACCACGGTTTATATTTCCAAATACATGTTCAACATGTTTGCCAACCTGGAAGGGGTGGAAGACGAAGAGGTTGAAGAAGTTCAGCAAGTATTCGGGAAACTCAACGGTATTAAGATCCTGGCAAGCGATGAGGGAAGTCCTGAAGGGATCAATTTTTATGATGAGATCATGAAAGACCTGCCACGAAATGAATATGAAGAATTGATGGTGGTCAAGGACAGCGAATCTGATGTTGTCTTCCTGGCCAGAGAGGAGGGTGGTGTTATCGTTGAATTACTGCTGATCGTTAGTGGCGATGATGACAATGCATTGATTGCCATAACCGGTGAGATCGACCTGAATACCATTGCCAAACTTTCAAAAACCATGAATATTGATGGAATGGAAGAACTTGAAAACCTGGAGGATAAATAATATCAAACTTCTAGTACCACTGCTCTTGCTGTCTTTGTTGGCCGGATGTACTTCAAATCTGGAAAAAAGCAGGTCATTCAAGACGATTTTTAATCATTACCGGGATAAGGAAGGGGTTGCAGCCATTGGTTTTCCACCTGGACTGCTGAGCCTTGTTCTGGACCAGGATGATCCGGATCAAGGGGAATTGAAAGAGCTGATGAAGGAGCTTTCATCCTTCAATATGCTCATTGTGGAAGAAGGATTACAGACTGATGATTTGAGAAAGGATTTAAGCACCGTGGTAACTGATTTCACCAGGAGGAATGAATTCCAGGACCTTTTCCGTATTCAGTCAGGGGAAGATGATATGTTCATACGCATCCAGGAAAAGGAGGGTGTGGTCAGAGAGGCCATTCTGATGATAAATACCGACGATAGCTTTGCAGTTATCGATCTCAGGGGAAATATCGAGATTAAACATTTTACCCGACTTGTGGAAGAAGGGTATCTCCAGGAACTCACCCAATTATCAGAACTTGACTTTTAATTATTGTTCTGTTAATCACACGTTAATTCACAAATATTTAAGACTTACTTGTCTTTTATTTTCATAGTTTTGGCCCATTAAAAACCAAAACTGTTTAATTATGAAGACATTATCATCCAACGTTGGCAGAATTATTTTCGGTTTAATATTTCTGGTATTTGGATTTTTTCACATGACTGGTGCTGAAATGATGGCTGGCTGGATGCCCGGCTGGTTACCCGCACCCGTAATTTTAGTGTATTTATCCGGACTCGGACTGATCGCAGCAGGTGTGAGTATCATCATTAAGATTTATACAAAACTTGCGACCCAACTCCTGGCATTGCTTTTATTACTTATCATTGTGACGATGCATCTTCCGGGTGTAGCTGGTGGTGATCAGACAGCCATGAGCATGTTGTTAAAAGATACCGGACTCCTTGGTGCTGCACTTTATATGTCCAGCCACTTTAAGAAGTAGATTTCCTCAAGGTAATAACAGATATCTCAGGAGGGATACAGATCCTTCCGGCGTAGCCAATGTAGCCCAGACCCGGGTTCACATGTAAAAATTGATATCCCTGCTGGTACAAACCAACCCAGCGGGGATATTTCATTTGAATCGGACTCCACCTGAACTTCCCTATCCTGATCCCGAACTGCATTCCATGGGTATGCCCTGACAGGGTTAGGTGGATATCTGTTTTATTAAGTACCTCAGCATCCCAATGGGAGGGATCGTGTGACAGCAGGATTTTAAATCCAGCTTCAGGGGTATCCTTTAATGCCTTTGCAAGATCACCATATTGTTTGAAGGGGGGCAATCCCCAGTTCTCGACACCGGCCAGGTAGATTTCCTCATCCCCCCTGGAAATTTTAACGGTCCGGTTAAGCAAAAGTGTAAATCCTGAATCTTCATGTGCCCTGACAAGCTTATCCATATTTTCCTGGTGGGCGTTTTCATCAGGCCAGTTATAATATTCACCATAATCATGGTTTCCCAGAATGGCATATTTCCCATCCACTGCATTCATTTCAGAGAGCAATGCCTCCCAACCTATTGTTTCTTCTGCCAGGTTATTTACCAGGTCACCGGTAAATAAAATAAGATCTGGTGATTCATTGTTAATCAGTCTGAAGGCTTCCTTGATCTTTCCCTGATGTCCATGCAGGCTACCAAGGTGAAGATCGGATATATGTACGATCCGGTATCCGTTAAATGCTTGTGGAAGGTCATGAAACCTTATTTCTATTGGCCGCACCTTGAAATTGAATCGTCCGAAAAGCATTCCCCAAAGAATAACCAATATGGAAAGGGCAGAAAGTGGAAGGACCAGCTTGGAGATGATGTTCAGGGGACCAGCTCCAATAAATTCCCCAAAAGCAAGTGAATCAGCAAATATGAGTAAGACAGGGTATATCAGCAGTTTTGATACATATTCCACGACCAGAAATACAATGTAGAATAGTTTGGGAACATAAAATGCCAGGAAAAAGCCGGTAAAAACATAGAATCCGGAAAAAAATCCGGGTTTGTTATTGGCCAGAAAGGTCTTGCCATATATTAGCAGTCCGCTTATAAAGATCAGCGGAACAGACCAGAAAACAGAGAGGGATAAAAGACTCATGATGGCAGGGAAATCCCTTGCCAGTCCCACAAAAGATATACCATCTACCAGCAGGATGAACGCAGTAAAGATCAGAAATATGAACCGTATCTGAGATTTCATAGACTTATTGACGAACCAGATTGTCGGATATTTTGAAGACACAAATATATAATATGGTTCAATAGTTTTGCACTGATTTGATAATAACAGATATAAATTTTAAGTTTAAAGAGATATATAATGATCAAAACTTAATCACAATGAAAAGAATAATTCTGATCCTGGGTATGACTATTTTGTTTATAAACCTTTCTGCACAAATGGATTTTGGCATCAAGGGTGGCCTGAATATATCCAATATTAAAGCAAGTGAGGTACTTACCGATGACTATCGAATCAATCCGGCTGCAGGTGGCAGCCTGGGATACCATGTCGGGGCTTTTCTACGGGCTTCCCTGGTAGGGATCTTCATTCAGCCCGAGCTGGTCTTCACATCAGTGCAAAGTGAATACAAGGTGGAAAGTCTTAACAGCAGCACGCCGGAACAATTGGTCAAACAAAAGATTGGCCGGATGGATATACCTGTACTGGTAGGGGTGAAACTGGGTACCTTCAGACTGGGACTGGGGCCTGTGGCAAGTGTCATTCTATCCGACAATTCAGATCTGACAGATATTACCGGGTATGAAGCTACATTAAAATCTGCCACATTCGGATATCAACTTGGGGCAGGATTTGATATCTGGAAAATCAACATTGATCTGCGCTATGAAGGAAACCTTACCAACCTGGGTGACCATATAGATATAGGAGGGGAAACCATCAATCTGGACAGCCGGGCAAGACAGATCATCATAAGTCTTGGAATCACGCTTTAGTGATCTAACAAAGATTCTATGTCCCCAAAAGAGGAACTCACCAGCAGGTTTATCCGGGTCCGGCAAGCCACCACAATGCTATGCAGTCCACTGAAAGAAGAAGATTTCGTTTCCCAGCCGGTCGAGGATGTGAGTCCCCCGAAATGGCACCTGGGCCACACTACATGGTTCTTCGAGAAATTCATCCTGGAAAGATTTAAGTCCGGCTACCAAGCTTATAATCCACACTATAATTATTTTTTTAACAGTTATTATGAGTCGGCAGGGGACCGGCTGGCAAGGGCCCGCAGGGGGAATATGACCAGGCCGACTACCAGTGAGATTATAGTTTACAGGGAATTTGTTGATCATGAAATGCTTGAATACCTGGAATCTACCCGGGATCTGCCAGAAGGCCTGGCAGATCTTGTGGAGTTGGGAATTCATCATGAGCAACAGCATCAGGAACTGCTTATTACGGATATTAAATATATTCTTGGGCATAATCCCCTGCATCCGGTTTATGCTGATATCAATGCTGATTTCTTATTGGATACGGGGATTGTTGATCCATCCCTTCTGGTGCTCGAGGAGGGTTTATATGAAATTGGGCACAGTGGTGAGGGTTTTTCTTTCGACAATGAACTTGCCAGGCATAAAGTTTACCTGGCTTCCTTCGGGATCATGGACCGCCTGGTTACCAATGGAGAGTACCTTGAATTCCTTGAATCCGGAGGCTATGAACATTGGTCACACTGGTTATCAGAGGCCTGGCACTGGATCCAAGCAAATGAGGTCAGGTCACCGCTATACTGGCAGCAGGAAGGTTCAGACTGGTTTTATTATACACTGGCAGGTTACCGGAAACTTGATCTAAATGCACCTGTTTGTCATATCAGTTATTATGAGGCAGATGCCTATGCCGGCTGGAAAGGGAAGAGGCTGCCCACTGAATTCGAGTGGGAAGCTGCCTGCCAGAAACATGGTATGGCCCAGGATGTATCTGATAACCTTCTTGATTCAGGACGATTTATGCCAATACCGGTTCAAAATAATTCGAAACAATTTTATGGAGATGTTTGGGAATGGACCGCCAGCGCTTACCTGCCGTATCCGGGATATAATAAACCCCCAGGTGCTGTAGGTGAATATAATGGTAAATTTATGATTAACCAGATGGTCCTTCGCGGAGGCTCCTGTGCAACTCCTTTATCTCATATCAGGCCGACCTACCGCAATTTTTTTCAGACTGACAAACGTTGGCAATTCAAAGGTTTCAGGCTGGCGGAAACAATTTAATATGGATAAACAATTCCTGGAAGATGTTAAAATGGGACTGAGTTCCAGTCCCAAGTTCCTCTCCTCTAAATACTTCTACGATGAAGCAGGAGATAAACTCTTTCAGAAAATCATGGAATTGGACGAATATTATCTTACGGATTGTGAATTTGAAATTTTTACAAGCCACAAAGCTGACCTGCTGGAACACTTTGTGAGTGCCTGTGAACTTTTTCACTTGATAGAATTCGGTGCAGGAGATGCCTTTAAGACCAAGGTGCTCCTGAGATATTTCTTGGAACAAAACGTGGCCTTTGAATATAATCCCATAGATATTTCCTTGAATGTAATTGACCAGCTGACTGTGGGCATGAACCAGGCGTTTCCCGATCTGGCCCTCTCACCATTAAATCTCGAATATTTTAAGGCAGTAGAGGAGATCGGCCGGCAGAGTACATGTAGGAAGGTCATTCTTTTCCTGGGTTCTAATATTGGGAATTTCACCGAAACAGAAGCTGATAACTTTTTCCTGAAGTTGGCAGCGCTGCTGAAAAAAGGTGATCAGCTGCTGATCGGCTTTGACCTTAAGAAGGACCCGGAGGTAATACTGGCTGCCTATAATGACAGGCAGGGGATAACCCGCGAATTCAATATGAACCTGTTGAAAAGAATTAACCGGGAACTTGATGCTGATTTTAATGTCAGTCAATTTTATCATTATCCCCTGTATGATCCAGCCAGTGGTTCTGCAAAAAGTTACCTTATCAGCCGAAAGAAGCAACAGGTCAGGATAGGAGCCATCCCGGCCACCCTAGACTTTGAAGAAGCCGAACTAATTTTTATGGAAATATCACAGAAATATGGCCTTGAAGATATTGAGAACTACGCCTCCCGTGCAGGTTTCAGGATTGCTGCAAATTTCTTTGATCGCAGGAAATACTTTGTAAACTCTCTCTGGGAATTAAAATAATCAAATCATCAGAAATGTGTTTTACGGTCAACATCAACCTTACCCGGAATGCACTGGAAAACCGCTTCGGCGCAAAATTCCGGGATCCTTCATCATTTCGACCGGGATATTATTTCAATGCTTTTGAAATCCCTGAATTGCCTGTAATCCAGACGGAAGATCCCGAATCGGTAAACCTGGTAAAATGGGGATTAATCCCTTTCTGGGTCAAGGATTCGAAAGCAGCTGCCGGGATACGCATGAAAACTTTCAATGCACGTTCTGAAACCATTTGTGAAAAGCCATCATTCAGGGGACCTGTGAAATCGAAAAGATGCCTGGTCCTTTGTCGAGGATTCTATGAATGGCAACATCGGGGCAAAGAAAAGATACCCTATTATATTTACCTGGACGGTGAACCGCCAATGGCCCTGGCTGGAATATATGATGACTGGGCCGACCGGGAGACAGGGGAGATGATACAGACCTGCTCGATCATAACGACTGCCGCAAATCCCCTGATGGAGAAGATCCATAATTCAAAAAAGCGGATGCCGGTGATCCTGCCAGAAGAGTCAGAGAATTCCTGGATCGATCCGGATCTCTCTGCAGAGGAAGCAGTGAAATATCTGAAGCCTGTCGATGAAAAAACGATGCGGTCGCATACCATCTCCAAACTGATCTCCAAACGAGGTGTTGATAAAAACGTACCGGAACTGGTAAAACCATACTCTTATGATAGCGAGACGCTTTTTTGACATCCTCCCTTCCGTGAACGAAAGGGATTCCATTGGCTTTAACAAGCCACGGGCAGTACTCCCTCGCGGTTTCCTGTAGGTTCCTGCTGCCGACCGCTTCTGCGATTCGCTTGACAGGCCAATCCCGTCTGCCCGACGGTTAATATATTCTTTGCTGCATTTACATCTGCATTTTCCTCATGCCTGCAGGCTGAACACCTGAAAACAGCCTGGGATTT
>DAOWJB010000168.1 GCA_030640625.1 Bacteroides sp. | reverse complement strand
TGGCATACGGGGCAACAGATGCAGAAATCATTGAGAAAATTGATATCGGGGGCATTTCCCTTATCCGGGCTGCTGCTAAAAATTTCGCAGATGTGATCATCATACCTTCCAAGCAACAGTATAACACATTGCTTGATCTGCTTAATGAAAAAGGGGCTGAATCATCGTTAGCAGACAGAAAACGCTTTGCAGGTGATGCCTTTGCCGTTTCTTCACACTACGATACCATGATCCATGATTATTTTGCGAAAGATCAAAATTCCGTGTTTAAATACAGTTCCATGCAGGGGAAGCAGCTCAGGTATGGGGAAAATCCGCATCAGCAAGGATTTTACTTCGGCGATTTTGAACGAATGTTCGATCAGTTGCATGGGAAGGAAATTTCTTATAATAACCTGCTGGATATTGATGCTGCAGTCGGATTGATAAGAGATTTCGAAGATACAGGATTTGCCATCCTGAAGCATAACAATGCCTGTGGACTGGCTATACGTCCAGTGCTGGCAGAGGCATGGAAAGATGCGCTGGCCGGGGATCCTGTATCAGCTTTTGGGGGTGTCCTGATCACGAACATCCAGGTTGACGAGGCAACAGCTGCTGAAGTCAATAAATTATTTTTCGAGATCATCATTGCACCTTCATATTCAGATGAGGCCTTGGTAATATTAAAGCAGAAAAAAAACAGGATTATTCTGATTATAAAAGAATTTGATCTTCCTGGAAAGCAATTCAGGAGCCTTCTTACCGGTGCCATTGTTCAGGACAGGGATGCCAGGATGGAAACAGCAGCTGACCTGAAGACTGTGACAAAAAGGGCTCCTGAACAGCAGGAAGTGAAGGACCTACTGTTTGCCAACAAGGTCGTTAAGCATACCAAATCCAATTCCATTGTGCTGGCAAAGAATGACCAGCTGGTGGCCAGTGGTGTCGGACAGACTTCACGTGTGGATGCATTAAAGCAGGCCATAGCAAAAGCAAAAGGATTCGGATTCGATCTGAAAGGTGCGGTCATGGCATCCGACGCCTTTTTCCCGTTCCCGGATTGCGTTGAAATTGCCAGCCATGAAGGAATTTCAGCCGTTATCCAGCCTGGCGGATCTATCAGGGATCAGGAATCAATTGATTATTGTGATCAGAAGAATATGGCCATGGTCCTGACAGGGACAAGGCATTTTAAACATTAAAAATTAATATATTAGGCGATTTATGGATGACATTGTAACATTTTATACATAAATCAGTTTAATTAGTTTAAGTATATAATATATTATGGGATTGTTTTCATTTTTGACGCAGGAGATAGCCATTGATCTGGGGACAGCAAATACAATTATCATACATAATGACAAAATTGTAGTAAACGAACCTTCCATTGTTGCCATTGACCAGCATACATCAAAACTGATTGCCATCGGCCAAAAAGCCCTGCAGATGCATGGGAAAACACATGAAAATATCAAAACGATAAAACCACTGCGGGATGGTGTAATTGCCGATTTTGATGCTGCCGAGCAAATGATCAGGGGCTTGATCAAGATGATCAATAAAAAGCCCAAGATGTTTAATCCTGCCTTGAAAATGGTAGTTTGTATTCCTTCAGGTGCCACCGAAGTGGAGCGCAGGGCCGTCAGAGATTCATCTGAGCATGCCGGAGGAAGGGATGTTTATATGATTTATGAGCCCATGGCTGCAGCCATAGGTATTGGCATTGATATCGAGGCTCCGGATGGAAGCTTGGTTGTTGATATTGGTGGAGGAACTACAGAGATTGCCGTTATCGCGCTGGGCGGGATTGTATGTAATCAGTCCATCAGGATAGCAGGTGATGGATTTACGGCTGATATCCAGGCTTATATGAGGCACCAGCACAATATCAAGATAGGTGAAAGAACTGCCGAGAATGTAAAGATCAATGTCGGGTCCAGCCTTCCTGACCTCGATGATCCCCCGGAGGACTTTACGGTCAGGGGCCCCAATCTGATGACTGCCATGCCCATCGAGATACCGATCTCCTACCAGGAGATTGCACATTGTCTTGATAAATCAATCAGTAAAATCGAAACATCCATTCTGGCTGTTCTCGAACAAACTCCACCGGAATTATATGCCGATGTAGTAAACAGGGGTATTTACATGGCGGGAGGCGGTGCGCTCCTGAGAGGCCTTTGTAAGCGGTTCACAGAAAAGATCAATATTCCATTCCATCTGGCTGAAGATCCACTGCAGACGATTGCACGGGGAACGGGCATCGCCCTTAAGAATGTGGATAAGTTCTCCTTCCTTATGAGATAATTCCTTATGCCGGGACGAAGAATTAATCAATGAGAAATCTTTTAAGATTTATAATCATATATCATTTCTTCTTCCTCTTCCTTTTGCTGGAAACGGTTTCCATTATACTGATAGTACAGCACAATACATATCATCGGGCTCAGTTCATAAATGTTTCAAGATCACTTCAGGGGTCCTATTATGAAATTTTTGGAGGAATCAGGGAGTACCTGTCCCTTAGGCAGACCAACCGGGATCTTTACATGGAGAATACCCTGTTGCGCAATCAGATGGACAGGCTGGCCAGGGACCGGGAATCCACATTTGAAAACAGGTATGATTCAATTCAACACAGACAATATTCATACATACCCGCCAGGGTGATCAACAATTCCATTAACAAACAATTCAATTTCATCACCCTTAACAAGGGAAGCCACCATGGCATTGAGCCCGAAATGGCAGTGATTGCCCCAAACGGGGTTGTGGGTGTTGTATATGCTACATCAGGCAATTATTCCACCGTTATCCCGATGATCAACCGGAATTTCAGGTTGAGTGCAAAGATCCGTAAGAATGGATACTTCGGATCGCTTTCATGGGCTGGTTCAGGTTACCAGGAATCCATTCTGGAAGAGATCCCTTTTCATGTCGAGATTCAACAGGGGGATACCATTGTGACCAGTGGATATTCAGCCATCTTCCCGGAAGGAATAATGGTCGGCACCATCAAGGATGCCGAAGCAATAGAAGGAAACTTCTATACGATTACAGTAGATATTGCCGTAGATTATAAAAAACTAATATATGTTAATGTGATCCGGAACCTCCTTCGGGAAGAGCTGCGTGAGCTGGAAAGAATATCGGGACATGATTAAACTGCTGGTAAGAAATATAATCCGTTTCGTTGTGCTGGTGCTGCTCCAGGTGCTGATTATTAATAATATTCAAATCAGCGGCTTTATTGTTCCCTATTTCTATATCCTCTTTATACTTCTGATGCCTTTCGAAACGCCGAAATGGTTATTGCTTGTCTTTGCTTTTGCCCTTGGATTAACGGTTGACCTTTTTACCCAGACACCCGGCATGCATGCTGCCGCCTCAGTGTTTATGGCATTTTTGAGGCCTTACATCCTGGGGATGAGTGCTCCACGGGATGGATATGAAGCCGGTACGTTTCCCCGCATCTATTATTATGGCTTCCAATGGTTCCTCAGATATACTGTAATACTGGTCCTTGCCCACCATTTCATCCTTTTCTATATTGAGGTATTCAGGTTTAGTGAATTTTTTTCTACCTTTCTGCGGGTCCTGTTAAGTTCACTTTTATCAGTGATCCTGATAATGCTCAGCCAGTATTTCATATACCGAAAGTAAATGAATCCATATGCCAGCAGAAAATATGTTATTGGGGGAATTATCATTCTGGCCGGGATCATTTTCCTGGTTCGCTTGTTTCTTATTCAGGTAGTTGAGTCGAGCTACAAATCCACCGCCGAAAGTAATGCCAGGCGCATAGAAATTCAATATCCTGCCAGGGGACTGATATATGACCGGAAAGGGGAGATCCTGGTCTATAATGAGGCAGCTTATGACCTGATGGTAACCCCTGGACAATTACAAGCTTTCGATACTGTTGATTTCTGCAGGATCCTGGAAATTCCCAGAAGTGAGGTTATCAGGAAGATCGAAGCTGCCAGGGATTATTCAACCTTTAAGCCCTCCATTTTCCTCAGGCAGATCTCATCGATAACCTATGCAGTATTGCAGGAAAAACTGTATAAGTTTCCTGGTTTTTTTGTTCAGCCCAGGACACTTAGAAAGTATCCCGGTGACATAGCTGCCCATGCCCTTGGTTTTGTAGGGGAAGTCAGTGAGGAAGATATTGAAGAGAATCCATATTATCAGATGGGTGATTATATTGGTGTTACGGGGATAGAACTGGCATATGAAGAAGAATTAAGAGGGAATAAGGGAAGGAAAATTTATCTGGTAGATGTTCATAACCGGATCAAGGGTTCATATCAGGGAGGGCGTTCAGACAGGAAAGCGGAAGTAGGAAGGAATGTGGTTTCAACCATTGATGCCGGTCTTCAGGAATATGGAGAGAAATTAATGACGAAATTCAGTGGGAGCATCGTTGCCATTGAACCAGCTACAGGTGAAGTCCTCTCGCTGGTAACATCTCCCGCATATGAACCCAGCCTTCTTGTTGGAAGGGTGCGTTCGGAGAACTTCCGGCAACTTTCGGCGGATACCCTGAAGCCCTGGTTTAACAGGGCCCTAATGGCATTTTATGCACCCGGTTCAACCTTCAAGACTGTGAATGGGGTGATTGCCCTTCAGGAAGGAGTGATCACAACGGCTTCTGAATATTATTGTGACCTGGGTTTCCATATGGGCGGATATTCCGTGGCCTGTCATATGCATCCATCGCCACTTGATTTCCGGGGTGCCGTTCAGCATAGTTGTAATGCCTATTTCAACTACGTATACAGGGCCATTCTGATAGACCCGAAGTTTGAATCCACCGCCGAAGCCTATATGAATTGGCGGGAACACGTCCTGTCCTTCGGTTTTGGCCACTATCTTCAGTCGGATTTTGAGAATGAACTTACCGGCTTTGTCCCGGATGATCAATATTACAACAATATCTATGGGGAAGGACATTGGAATTTTCTAACTGTCAGGTCCTTGTCCATTGGACAGGGAGAACTGGGGATCACCCCGCTTCAGATGGCGAACCTGGCTGCTACTTTAGCCAATCGCGGGTTTTACTATACCCCGCATGTTGTTAAGGAGATCGAGGGACAGGACCAGATCGATGCGCGGTTTCTTGAAAGACATTATACCAGTGTTGATTCCATTCATTTTGCGGCTGTGGCTGATGGAATGGAAGGGGCCGTAAACAGGAGCGGAGGTACGTCCTGGCGAGCCCGGATAGCTGATATTACTGTTTGCGGGAAGACTGGAACAGCAGAGAATCCTCATGGTGAGGACCACTCCATATTTATAGCATTTGCACCCAAAGACAAACCCCGTATAGCCATTTCTGTATATGTGGAAAATGGTGGGTTTGGCAACATATGGGCGGCACCTATTGCGGGACTAATGGCTGAGAAGTACCTGACTGATACGATATCACGACCCTATATGGAGGAATATGTTTTGCGGGGAGTCCGTCTTGACCAGCAATGAGAAGAAGCATCAACATACTGAACAATACTGACTGGCTGACCGTTGGGATCTACCTGGTTTTGGTTATCCTGGGATGGATCAATATTTATGCGGCCGTATTTGATGAGCAGCATGAGAGTATACTTGACCTGAGCCAGCGATATGGCAAACAACTTATCTGGATCATTGCAGCCATTGTACTGGCCATTGCTATTTTTTTGATCGACACAAAGTTTTATTCCTTCTTCGCATATATCATCTATGCACTATCCATACTGCTGTTAATAGGAGTTCTCTTACTTGGAGAAGAGATCCATGGTGCCAGATCCTGGTTCCAGATAGGTAGCTTAAATCTTCAACCTTCTGAATTTACCAAGATTGCGACCAGTCTGGCTCTGGCAAAGTACCTCAGTTCCTATAATCTGAAGATTAAATCTTTTCAGGCTACAGCCTGGATCCTGGCGATCATTTTTTCCCCTGCACTGCTCATTGCCATCCAGCCTGACATGGGATCATCACTTGTTTTTATCGCTTTTATCATAGTAGCCTACCGGGAAGGATTTTCTGATGTAATACTGATCCTGGGGGTCATCATGGCTGTTTTGTTCTTTCTGGCCCTGTTACTGGATAAATTAATCATCTTCGTTGTCATTATCGGCCTGGCATTGCTGGTTTACTGGATGCTTTCCCGAAGTCCGAAGAAGACATTCATTGCCGCAGTTCTGATAGTGGTGCCGGCCGGATTGCTTTATCTATTATCCAGGCTGGAGCTTATCGTAATTAACAGCTATTATATCATACTCCTGGCTGTCGCTGTTGCATTGCCATTCTACCTGATTTTTGCCTACCGGAAAAGGATCTGGAATATTTACCTGATCCTTTTGCTGGTAGTCGGTTCGGCAGCTTTTACTTTTTCAGTGGATTACGTATTCCGTAATGTGCTGAAGGAACATCAGCAGCACAGGGTAAATATTCTGCTGGGATTGGAATCTGATCCACTGGGACTTGGATATAATGTTAACCAGTCAAAAATAGCCATCGGTTCAGGTGGATTTGCGGGGAAAGGATTCTTGCAGGGGACCCAGACGAAGTTTGATTTCGTGCCTGAACAGAGTACAGATTTCATTTTCTGCACAGTAGGGGAGGAATGGGGATTTTTAGGCACTTCCATCGTGATCGGATTATTCCTGTTCCTGCTTATCAGGTTGATAAAAATTGCCGAAAGACAACGGTCAGATTTTAGCAGGATCTATGGCTATGGAGTTGTCTCCATATTGTTTTTCCATTTTGCCGTGAATATCGGTATGACAATCGGCTTGCTTCCGGTAATCGGTATTCCTCTGCCATTCTTCAGTTACGGAGGATCATCCCTATGGGCTTTTACCATATTATTATTTATTCTGGTCCGCCTGGATGCCACCAGAATGGAATTATTAAAATAAAGTAATTCCAGATCAAGCCTTCTTTTCTAACCGTTTTACTGTTAATATATTACCGCCGGAAGTTCAGTAAATACTGGGCTAATTATTTTTAAAATAGCATATTTTTTCGTATCTTATAAAGCTTTGCCCTTAAAATTTTGTATTGCAGGATATCGTAAAGGAGGATGAATATTATGAATTACCAGACATACACCCTTAGAAATTTCAAAGAGATACCCCAACTTAAAAATGTTCCCGAAGAGTATCTTTTTAATATTGACGTGGTCGGAAATGTTTTGCCATTTAAGACCAATAATTACGTAGTTAATGAACTGATTGACTGGGATAATTATGCTGAAGACCCAATGTTTTGCCTTAATTTTCCCCAGAAGGAAATGCTTAAGTCTGATTATTTCGAATCCATGGCAGGCCTTATTCGAGCTGGGGCCGACAAAAACCAGATATCCAGGATGGCAAATGAGATCCGTTTTGATCTTAATCCCCATCCTGCCGGACAGCTAGAACACAATTTGCCAACCTACAAAGGGGAAATCCTGCCAGGTATTCAGCATAAGTACAGGGAAACTGCGCTTTTCTTTCCAAGCCAGGGCCAGACCTGTCATGCTTACTGCACATTTTGTTTTCGCTGGCCCCAATTTACCGGGATATCCAACCTGAAATTTGCCATGAAACAAACAGATCAGTTGATTGGCTACCTGAGCGAACATCCGGAGGTCTCTGATGTACTTATTACAGGGGGCGACCCTATGGTGATGAGTGCAAAGAACCTTGCGGTTCATATAGATGCGCTCCTGGATGCGGATCTGCCTGGATTGAAGCATATCCGGATTGGAACAAAAACACTTGCATTCTGGCCCTACAGATATCTTACCGATCCGGATGCTGATGAAATTCTGGATATTTTCAGGAAGATTGTTGACCGGGGGATCCACCTGGCCTTTATGGCACATGTCAGCCATCCCATTGAATTATCTACTACTGCTACCCAGGAAGCCATCGGGAGGATACTTAAAACGGGCGCGCAGATCCGTACCCAGTCACCAGTGTTAAATCATATCAATGCCAGTGCGGATATATGGGCCAGGATGTGGAAAAAGCAGGTTAGCCTCGGTATGATCCCTTATTATATGTTTATTGCCAGGGATACCGGCGCAAAAGAATATTTTGCCCTGCCACTGGCAAAAACCTGGCAGATTTTCCGGAAGGCTTATGGCCAGGTAAGTGGGATTTGTCGGACTGTCCGGGGACCAAGCATGTCAGCCAATCCCGGGAAGGTCCAGATAGTTGGCGTGGCAGAGGTGAATGGTGAAAAAGTATTTGTCTTGAACTTTCTTCAGGCCAGGAACAAGGAATGGGTTGGAAGGCCATTTTTTGCGGCTTACAGCGAAAAGGCGGAATGGCTGAACGAATTGAAACCCGCATTTGGAAAATCAGAATTTTTCTATTCAAGGGAATTCAGGCGGATGCTTAAAATAGAGGAAGACAGTATGGGGATCTATTCTGAGGAGCTTGAATATGTATTCAGAAAGTGTTCCGGGAAGTGGTAAAGCCGGATGATAACCTAAAGAGTGATGTTGTACTCCTCTACAACCATCGCACGAATTTCAGAAAAAAAATCAATAAAGTTCTCCTTCATTAAATCGTAATTTTCTTTAAGCTGGTTTACTGCATATTCAGCATGGTCAGGGAGCGAGGTACGGTGCGACATCCGCTTAAATACCATATCTAATCCATTGAAACTGGTATAGGTCTCAAGCCAATTACTTTTTATAAAATAAGGGAACCAGCTCTTGACTCCTTCCGGGAAGATGGGGAAACCCGTATCCAGCATCTTGTACCTGTCATGAATGTATTCCTTGAGTGGGATGTCAGAATAAAGGTGCCAGTTAGCGGAAAGAAAGTGATCATAGAATATGTCCACAACGATGCCGGCATAAAGCCCGTATTTTTCAGCGACAATTTTTTTTGATGACCGGGTGATGATATGGCTATCAGTAAAATGATCAATCTGCCGGTGCAACATTATCCCCCGTTGAACCTGTTCCGGATATTTTGAAATTTTTTTCCCCTTAACATAATCGCCAATGAAATTTCCTATCAGGATTTCTCTGGAGTCACCTGACAGATAAATGTGAGCAAGAAAATTCATCAGGATGGTTGGGATTATCGGGAAAACTAAAGATACTCATGATATATAACATGTCCTAATAAAAATCATTAGCAGCTATATACATTAAGTGTATATTTATAGAAATAAATTATTCTTCAAACCATAAAACCATTTGCAAATATGTCCAGAAAGAATGCAATCATTATCGGCGCTGCAGGACGAGATTTTCACAATTTCAATACCTTTTTCAGGGACAATGAGGATTATAACGTATTGGCCTTTACAGCCGCACAGATTCCGGATATTGATGACAGAAAATATCCTGCTGAACTGGCAGGCAAATTATACCCCGATGGGATCCCCATATACGGGGAGGAGGATTTAACCGGACTGATCAGAAAACTCGAGGTAGATTTTTGCGTTTTCTCATACAGTGATGTAACATACCAGAAAGTCATGGCAGTAAGTGCCCTGGTGAATGCGGCGGGAGCAAATTTTGTTTTACTGGGTGGAAAGGCTACCATGATCAAAAGCAGCAAACCGGTCATAGCCGTGGGTGCCGTCAGGACCGGCTGTGGAAAAAGCCAGACATCCAGGCGGATCATTGAGATCCTGATGGGTAAGGGATTAAAGGTAGTTGCCGTACGTCACCCGATGCCCTACGGTGACCTGGTTGCTCAGAAAGTACAGCGTTTTGCCACCCTTAATGACCTTGAACGGCATAATTGTACAATAGAGGAGATGGAGGAATATGAACCGCATGTCGTCCGGGGGAACGTCATATATGCAGGGGCAGATTATGAGGCCATCCTGAGGGAGGCTGAAAAGGATCCCGATGGCTGTGACATCATTCTCTGGGATGGGGGCAACAATGATTTTCCGTTCTATAAGCCGGACCTGATGGTTACCGTAACAGATCCACACAGGCCCGGGCATGAACTCAATTATTACCCTGGTGAAGTCACCCTGCGTATGGCGGATGTAGCCATTATTAATAAAATAGACAGCGCAGATGCAGACGGCATCCAGGCTGTTCGTGAAAACATCGCATTGGTTAACCCGGGCGCTGTTGTAATTGACGGGGCATCACCCATTCAGGTGGAAGATGCTGATGTGATCAGGGGCAAAAGAGTACTGGTCGTAGAAGACGGTCCCACCCTCACCCACGGAGAAATGAAAATTGGAGCAGGGGTAGTGGCTGCCAGGAAATTTGGAGCCTCTGAGCTGGTTGATCCGAGGCCGTTTACGGTTGGAAGAATGGCTGAAACTTTCGAAATTTACCCGGAGATTGGTACTCTGTTGCCTGCCATGGGGTATGGAGATGAGCAACTTAAAGACCTGGAGGCAACCATCAATAATACTGATTGTGATGCTGTTATAATAGGCACACCGATTGACCTGAACAGGATCATTCAGATAAATAAACCTTCCACCAGGGTGTTTTATGATCTGCAGGAGATTGGAAATCCGAACCTGGACGATGTGCTGGAAGATTTTATTGAAAAACACCAGCTTGGTTAAGGGATCTGGATTTTATTTATTCAGTCTTTCCTGGATGGCCCTGGTCTCATTCTCAAATCCTGGTTTTTCCAGCAGGGCAAACATGTTTTTCTTGTAAGCTTCAACACCTGGTTGATTAAAGGGATTTACTTCAAGCAGGTATCCGCTGATACCACATGCCTTTTCAAAGAAATATACCAGTTCACCCAGGGAGTATTCATTAATGGTGGATATTTCTACACGGATATTAGGAACACTTCCATCAATATGTGCCAGGAGGGTTCCCAGTTCAGCCATCCTGTTCACCTCGTTTATCCGTTTTCCTGCCAGATAATTCAGCTGGTCAAGGTTGCCGGCGTCTTCCGGTATGGTGAGGTGGCTGTGAGGGCTGTCAACGGAAATAACGGTCTCGAACAGCATTCTTTCACCTTCCTGGATATACTGGCCCATGGAATGGAGGTCGGCAGTAAAATTAACACTTGCAGGAAAGATACCTTTGTTCTCTTTTCCCTCGCTTTCCCCGTAGAGCTGCTTCCACCATTCAGAAAGATACATCAGTTTTTCATTATAATTGGCAAGGATCTCGGTCGTTTTACCGCTGTGGTACAGGGCATTTCTTGCAGCTGCATAAATGGCGGAAGGATTTTCCTCGAAGGGAGTATCCAGGCTGGTCCGTTCCTGCAATCCTTTAGCCCCCTTAATAAATTCCCGGATATTATAACCGGCACAGGCAATGGGCAATAATCCGACCGGAGTATGTACAGAGTATCTGCCACCGATATCATCGGGAATGATAAAAGACCGGTATCCTGCCTGGTCGCACAGTTTCCTGAGTGCGCCCCTCCTTTCATCAGTAATGGCTATGATCCGCTGACTGGCTTCTTCAGGACCCATTTTTTCTTCCAGGTGTTTCTTCAGGATCCTGAAAGCAATGGCCGGTTCGGTTGTCGTCCCTGATTTTGAGATCACTATAATGGCATAACTTTTCCGGTCGAGTACATCAATCAGTTCTGACAGGTAGTCCTCACCAATATTCTGACCGGCGAAAATCACATCCGGGCCCCTTACCCCTTCTATGTAATTATGGAAATTATGGCTCATCGCAGATATAATGGCTTTTGTTCCCAGGTAGGAACCTCCGATACCCACGACCACGATAATTTCTACTTTCTCACGCAGGTATGCCGCAGTATCCTCCAGGTCATTGATCAGGCCATCCGTGATATTTGACGGCTGTTCAAGCCATCCAAGAAAATCATTGCCTGCACCTGTTTTTTCATATAGGGTGGTTAAATGAGTATGAACCATGTCCTTATATCCCAGGATGGTATCCTGCGATACAAAGGGGTATACATTTGATACATCAAGCTTGAGTCCGGTCATTATTTACAAGTGCTAACTTATTGATAAAGAATAGTTTAATTATATTTCAATGGGGGAAAATCAAATTTACGAATAATTCCTCAAATCCCCATGCGGTCCCTGGCAGCCACCAGGTAG
The DNA here is from genome assembly GCA_030640625.1 of Bacteroides sp. Lineage (GTDB taxonomy): Bacteria > Bacteroidota > Bacteroidia > Bacteroidales > SM23-62 > SM23-62. Next base: position 11,134 of record DAOWJB010000168.1, on the reverse strand, counting down.
GGCAGGATAATGTCATTTTTACCCTCGCTGGTACCGTCGTAAGTAATGGTTACCACGGGCACACCGGTGACGGATTTGATTTTCCTGGTCATTGCCTCAGTAATGAGAGCGGGACAGCAAAAAGCCGGATTTGTCTGGATAAAAAGGGACAGGTCCGGGTGGTAGTCAAGAATATGAAAAATTTTTAGCAGATTATCATAGGATTCCCCTGAATGATAAGGCTTTACGTTGAATGTATCAAGGTGTTTTTCAAGGTTTTCCGGATTGATTTTCTCTTTTATTCCAATAATGCTTTCAAATTGCCTGTAATACTTCATATCAAGTTTGTCGAGCAGGGTAAGCATGATCCTGGTCAATATTGCCAAGGAGTATTCTCCCTTTTTATGCATTCGCCTGATAACATTGCTGGAAGTGATTTTTACATAGTCATGATAGGGTGTGGTAACAACAACCCCGCCTGCATTCTCAATAAAATCGATCAGGTGTTGATTCATCACTTCATGATCCCTGACAAAAAAATCCCCAAAAATAGCCACCTGCGGTCTTTTACCGTTTTCAATGAGACTGATATCATTGAAGAGCCGGGCCATCTTTGTAACGGCAGATTTGAGATCCAGTTGACCACCAAAAGCTTTTTCGAGAATGGCCAGTGAGCCTTCTATCGCCTGGTTAGTGCTGCCCTGAACCCGTTCAAAAGGCCTTACCTGGCATCCCATTTTCCTGATCAGTCCACCAAGCATATAAGCAAAATAGCTTTGAATGGACGTATTGAGAGAAATGTCCAGGTTGGAGACCGTACCCTGATAGACCCTGACATTTTCCATGCCTTGCTTATCCATGAGGGTTTTGATGTATTCCGGATACAGTCGAATATTACATGTCAGCCTGGAATTGGGCGCCCATAACAGAGTGTTAGCCGGATCCAGTGAGTGTTTTTCGATATAATAAATGGAATCCTGAACAATAATATTTACAGGAATACACTGACCGGTATTGTGAGCCATGCTTTTCCTGATACTCAGATCAGAGGGTTCCAGGAGCCGGGCATCAATGCCTTTCTTTCTTAATACGGCGACAATAAGGCGTGCTGAATAGGAATCCCAGTTCGGTAATAACAGGGTTTTGTCTCCGATCTCATGTTCCAACCTGGGGAATATATCGGGTATTTCCTTAATGCTGGCAAAGCTTCTTCTTGAAGAATGATTCCGGAATGACCGCAGAGCCGCTTCTATACGGGTTTCATATCCCACACTGGAGTCATGTTCATCGATCTGCAGGATCAGGTATGGTTTGGAATGCGCATCAAGTAATTTTTTAAAATATTCAATGATAAAAGAGTCCGGAGCACATTTGAAGGCAGTAACCAGGACCGGGTATAAATCAGGTGTTCGGGCAATATAATCCGCAGCTCCCAGGATATTTGCTGCATAATGCCAGGGAACTTTCTGCAATATCTCACGGGTAAAAGAGGACTTGTAGGTATCTACCGGCAACATATCCTGAAAGAAACATTTTACATCGTGTGTGGAAATATATTCCGGTATGCTTTTATTGAGTTCACCGGAGAGAATCACGTAAGGTCGACCCAGTAATACTACCGAGAGATCCTGACCCGGTATGAATTCACGGTTAAATTTTTCCTTCCATTCCTGTGATTGTTGCTCCACATATCCGGATGCTTTATCCCAGGCCTTGTTGATTATCTGATAATTAATCTTTCCATTTAATGCTTTTTTCAGGGACTGGTAAAGGGCAGTTTTGTATTTTCTTGGAGCCTGGCTGAAATCCATTTCCGGAACGATGAATCTTTCCTGCAGTTTTTTATCCCCGATCTGGGAAACTATTGATGGACTGAATTGTGTGTAATAGCAGTAATTCCGTTCCCTTGCCGCTGATCTGTCCCGCGTCTCAATATAAGCCGGCAGGAAAATATAATCGGCTCTGCCGGCAAGATCCTTAACATGTCCGTACATGGATTCAATGGGTGCACAAAATTCTGCTCCGGCAAGGTGTTTCCCGGCTTTTAGCAGTGTTTTATCCGTACTGCTTGTGATAACTGATACACCTATTTCCCGGAAGAAATACTGCCAGAAATTGACTTCTTCAAACATATGAAGGGCAGCAGGAATACCAATTTTAATTTCTGATCTCGCAGGATTTCCCAAACGGGCATTAAATGTATTATTCCACGCTGGTAAAAGTCTGAAACTGCCTTTTTCCCTGGCGATGTATTTTGGTGTTTTATAATCTCTTCCACAAAGGAAACCATAGGCAACCTCCTCATCTTTTATACTGGCAATGATCAGTTTACAATGATTGTTACAGAGATCACAGGTCTCGGTCCTGACAGGGATCTGCAACTGATAAAGCTTGAGTCCCCTGAAGCGGCTTTTCCTGATCTTCTCCTCCTGCAGGACCAGGTTTATGCCCAAAGCCCCGGTCAGGTGGCAGAACCTGGATACAAATATCTCCTTGCCAAGTTTTTGTTCAAAGGCAGCTACCAAGGCCTTATTCTTGGCTGTCGCACCTTGGAAGCAAACCTTTTGTCCGATCATTCCTTCTACAGCCACTTTTTTCAGATAATTGTCCCTGACGGAAAACATTACAGCAGCAAGTAATTCCTCGACCGAATATCCCTCGTTAATAAAATTATTTAAGTCTCTCTCCATAAAAACTGTACAACGGTCACTGGTAAGAGGAGCCTTCATTCCTGCTACGCGGCCGGCATACTCTGAAAGGGATACATCCAGTTTTATCGCCTGTTCTTCGATAAAGCTTCCGGTGCCGGCTGCACATACAGCATTCATCTGGGAAAAGACTACTTCTCCATGCCTGAGCACAGTAAATTTAGCGTCCTGACCACCAATCTCAATGATGGTATCTACCTCAGGATTAAGATGGATGGCTGCCCGGGCGTGAGCAGTGATCTCATCCAGGATAATGTCAGCATTCAGGATTTTTCCAATCAATTTTCTCCCAGAACCGGTGGTGCCTACACCCAGGATGGCGGGAAACCACCTATGCTCTGTCATAAACTTATCCAGGCCTTCCATGATGCTGTGAACAGACTCAATGGGCTTTCCCGAAGTGTAAGTATAATATCCGATCAGTGGCAGATTATCCTCCGTACTAATGACAGCTTTTGTGCTGGTGGAGCCAATATCGAAACCTAAATAGATACCATTGGATTTCACCTTGGCAGGATCTTCGAAAACCTCGACCTGAACTGTCTTTTCAGATCCATGAATGGTGGACACATGATCACATCTCCGGGTTTTACTGAAATCAGGATACTGGCTGAGTGACAATTCGAGCGGATCATAATAATATTTCCGCCGATTGACGGTCCCGGAATAGAATTTAATGAGATTTTCAAGTGTAAACCTGTTATTTTCCGGTACAGACGCCTCACTGATCAATAATCCGGTCCCAAGTGCTCCAAACAAGTGGGAATATGGATGTACAAAAGGGTTGGACTGAAGGATCTCCCGGATATAACCGGCCACTACCTGGTTTTTGGATACCCCTCCCGTAAAAAGGATCTCTCCGCCCTGGGCAAAATCATGAAACAGCGTGTCAGTGATATTTTTAGCCAATCCCTTACAAAGCCCATCGCATATGGCTGCAAGCGAATGCCCTTCCTGTTGTGCATGGATAAGGTCGGTCTTGGCAAATACTGAACAGCGGGAAGCAATATCAGGCACTTTATCTGTGTTCCCTTCAGCAAGCTTGCAGAATTCCTCTATGGAAGGGATGTCCAGCCGTTTGACCTGCTGGTCCAGGAAGCTCCCTGTACCTGCGGCACAGGATGTATTGGTTCGTGAATACTCGTACCTTTCTTCAGGATCTTTTTTAATCAGGTAAAATTTTTCTGCCCCGACATGCAGTATATAATCATATCTCTTACCGGGATAACTGCTGGCCTTGATCAATGCTGTCTGAATATCTGTAAATCCGAACTCCTGGTTATTCAAAAGTGTGGATGAGGTAAGTGAAATAACCGCCTGGTTTTCAGGATCCAGCTGACCGGCAATTTTTTGCAGACATTTTCTTATTTGTCCATAATGTGCTTCGTAATATGTGCCTGTGATCTGCTGTTTTGCGTTTAACAAAACCGCTGAAACAGTCATGGATCCGATGTCTATTCCCAGGTTCATTTAGATGGCTTCATTTCTAATCCAAAATTAGTACTGTAGCAGCTAAAATTTCAGTTCCCCGGCCAAAAAGAAGAGATTTAGAATGGTTAAAAATAAATCGGTATTTTTGCCCTTATCTAAACGCACCGATGTGATTGGAAAAGAAAAAGCAAGACGCCTGCCTGAATGGTTCCGGATGGAGCGTCCCGCCGGGGGTAATTACAGCCAGCTTAAAAACCTGTCTGAAAAGAACAACCTGCATACCATTTGCAAGAGCGGTAATTGTCCGAATATAGGCGAATGCTGGAATGCCGGTACGGCCACATTTATGATCCTGGGTGATATATGTACGCGTGCCTGTAAGTTCTGTTCCGTTAAGACGGGGAAACCAATGCCGGTTGATTGGGATGAACCGCACAGGCTGGCAGCATCGATAAAAGTGCTGAAGGTTAGACATTGTGTGTTGACATCAGTGGACCGGGATGATCTGGAAGATGGAGGGGCCTCATTCTGGGCGGAAACCATCCGGACGGTGAAAGAAACCAATCCGGAAGTTACGCTTGAAACGCTCATCCCTGATTTCAGGGGCAGACAGGGAGATATTCAGCAAGTCATTGATGCCGGACCTGAGGTCATCTCCCATAACCTTGAAACCGTAAAAAGGCTAACGCCCAGGATCAGGAGCCTGAATAAGTACGAAACCAGCCTGGATGTTGTCCGATATATTTCATCGAAAGGCGTCATTTCCAAATCAGGGATCATGCTTGGTCTGGGTGAGACCCGGGAAGAAGTTCTGGAAACCATGAATGACCTGCGTGAGGCGGGATGTATGGTAATGACCATCGGACAATATCTGCAGCCAACACTGCTTAACCATCCCGTAAAAGAGTATATCCGGCCCGAAGTGTTCAGGGAATATAAAAAGGCGGGACTTGAAAAGGGATTCAGATTCGTGGAGAGCAGTCCCCTGGTCAGATCCTCCTACCACGCAGAAAGACACATCAACGCTTAGTATTACCCCTGTAATACTGTAAGCTCTAATGGAGACAAAAAGAAAAGAGGACCGTCTTGATCGACAGCCCCCATTGTAGTCTTGGATAATATATTATATTTTCAGGGATGTTAAAACGCGGCTGCATATTCCGCTATGCGAAACACGTAAGGCCGCTCATTTAACATCCCTGAAAACACATCTTCGTAGAGATCGTCCGCGAAAATTTCTTCAACGGCCAGATCCAGGCTGTCACCTAATGTGATCTGCTGGTTTTTGCTGCATCCGATGATGACAAATGCCATCAGGATTATTAATCCAAAGAGAGAGATTTTATGTTTCATATCATGCTGGTATTAATGGTAAAGAAAATGATTCACATCATGATTTCGCTGATTCAATACATATAAACTGGCTAACGGATAAATATATTGTAACCTTATATCATACTCGCAGTCTTATTTAAAGTATAATTTACCCTGAGCACGATGATTAAAAACTACCTGCTTACCGCCTTCCGGAATATCCTGAGACATAAAATTTTCTCCATTTTGAATATTCTCGGACTTGCACTCAGTATGTCTGTTTGCCTGCTGATCATCCAGATCATCCAGGACCAGTTAAGCTATGATGATTTTCACCGCGAGAGGGACCGGATATACCGTGTTCTGACAAACGATGAGATGACAGATGACATGTTTACATTGTTCGCCACTACCACCTATCCCATGGGAACCTATCTTCAGGAAAACTATCCCGTTGTGGAAAGGGCAGTTGTTATCAACCGCAGATTCAATGGGGATGGAAGGGCAAATGGGAAGTTGATCAATTTTGACGGATTTTATGTCAATGAGGACTTTTTCAAGGTATTTGATTTTCCGGTCATGGGAATTGACCCGGCTCATGCCTTTGAAGATCCGCAATCAGTGATCCTTTCAGAAGAAACTGCAAAAAAGTTTTTTGGTGATACTGATCCCATTGGAAAGCCCTTTGCTGTCGATTCAATTGGGGAATATATCGTTGCCGGAATCGTACCGGAAACTGATCATAAATCCCACATTCAGTTTGACGCACTCACCTCGGTTAAGGGAATGAACAGTGATATGAGTGATAACTGGAACAATATTTATTCCAGCTATGCATATTTATTATTGAAAAAAGGGGCAGTCCCCGGTGATCTGGAAGAAGCTTTTGAGCAGATCAGGAAGGAAAGATATGAGGCAGATCCGGAACGTGATTTCTCCTTTAGATTGCAGGCCTTGGATAAGATCTGCCCGGGTCCGCTACTGGGGAATGAAATAGGATTCTACCTTCCGAAGATTGTTATCTATTTTATTGTTGTGCTGGCACTACTGGTGATGCTGACTTCCGCCTTCAACTATACCAATATGTCATTGGCTAAGGCATTAACCAGGGCAAAGGAGATAGGTGTCAGAAAAGTTACCGGGGCGTACCGCTCCCAGATATTTACCCAGTTTCTGACCGAATCAGTTCTGGCTGCCATGCTGGCTCTGATACTGGCTTATGTTTTTTTGCAATTCCTGGCTCCTGCATTCGAAGGATTGAAATTCATGAGTATGCTTCAGATCACCCTTCAGGATAGTTTAGCCATGTATATCTGGTTTTTCATTTTTGCCCTCCTTACCGGGATTATTGCTGGTATTTTACCGGCCGGATATATGTCGACGTTCAATCCCATTGCGGTTATCAAAGACGTCACCGGCATCCGGGTACTGAGCAGGATTTTTTTGCGAAAATTCTTGGTGGTAGCGCAGTTTGCAGTTTCTATTATCCTGATTATTACGATTGTGTTGTTATATCGCCAGCTAAGATTTTACATGAACACCGATTATGGATTCCGCAAGGAGAATATATTGAATATTGAACTACAGAATAATGACCATGAACTTTTAAAAACAGATTTTTCGTATCTGCCTGAGGTACAGTCCGTCGCCTGGTCCTCACATATCCCGGCAATAGGTAACATGTGGACCGAGGAAGCCTGGCTGGATGACAAGGACGACAAGTTTACCCTGGCTTATTTTTGTGTCGATCATAACTATTTGGATGTGCTGGATCTCAGCCTTCTGGCAGGGTCCAATTTCCCTGATAATCTCACTGGGGGACTGGAGAAATTTATCATCCTGAATGAAACCGCTGTGAATGATTTTGGTTTTCCAGACAGGGAATCAAGCCTTGGCAAGGTCATCACTGTGGATGATAGCATTCTGCTTGAGGTGACAGGAGTTGTGGAGGATTACCACTATTTCGGTATGTTTTCCAAAATAGGTCCCATGGGTCTAAGACATGATCCGGAGAATTTTAATTATGCCCACCTTGTGATCAGCTCGCAGGATATTCAGAATACGATGAATAAATTCGAAAAAATCTGGGGGAAAGTGGATCCTGAACGTGAATTTAAGGCACAGTTCATGAACGCAGAAATCAGGGAATATTACCTATATTTTGGTGATATCCTATACATGGTGGGATTTACCTCCCTGCTTGCCATTATCATTGCCTGCATGGGTTTGTTTGGCATGGCTGCCTACAGCTCAGAGAGCAGGATCAAAGAAATTGGTGTTCGTAAAACCCTGGGTGCAACAAGTATCTCTGTCGCATATCTTGTTTCAAGGTCCTATATGAAGCTCATTCTCATTGCTCTTGTCGTTGCGCTTCCAATATCCTGGTTCGGAAATAACCTCTGGCTTCAGAATTTTCCTTACAGGGTAAATTTTGGCATAGGAACCCTGTTTTTCGGATCAATCTTTATTGTACTGGTCAGCTTCCTTACCATTTTATCCCAGACCATGAAGGCTGCCCGCCAGGATCCGGTGGATTCACTCCGGTATGAATAGCATAAGGCAACCCTCACTTTATTGGTATTGATATTTTCTCTATATTACGATTTGTAAATATTTAATTAATATCAAACCATGAAAAAAGGCATAGGGATTATACTAACAATTTTGTTGATTCATGTAACCATGCTAAGCGGATATACCGGTCCACCTCCTTCAGAACCGATATCCGAGTTTCCCAAAAAGGTATCAACGATAATTACCAACTCATGTTATGATTGCCACACTACAGGAGCAAAAGCTGAAAAAGCGGTAAAGGCCCTGGATTTTAAAAATTGGGATGAATATAAACTCACCAAGCAGATCACCTTGCTTACCAAGATTTGTCAAGTCCTGGAAAATGGTGAGATGCCCCCGGAAAAATACCTGGGTCAGCATCCCGAAAAGGCGCTCTTGGAATCCGATGTAAAGACAATCTGTAATTGGACCAAGAAGGAAACCGAGAAACTGATTAAATAATGCGCAGGACTTTAATCTACCTGATTCTCCTTGTCGCAGCATTAATTCTTATTCAGTTCATCCGACCTGAGAACAATCTTGGTGAACTGGAGTCGGAGACCGATTTAGTGCAGGTTTCCCAGGTACCGGATACCCTGGCCAGTATATTTCTGAATTCCTGTTATGATTGTCATTCCAACCATACACGTTATCCCTGGTATGGCAACCTGGCTCCGTTCTCCTGGTATCTGAACAAGCATGTGGTAGAAGGCAAAGCCCACCTGAATTTTTCATCATGGGGACTAATGGATAAAGCCCAGAAGATAAGTCAGCTTGATCAGATCTGTGAAGAGATCAGTTCCGGTTCCATGCCCTTGAAAAGTTACCTGCTAATTCATCGTTCCTCCAGGTTAAGCAGCCATGATATTATGGCCATCTGCAACTGGGCTGATTCTGAAGCCCTGGAGATCCTGACCGGGGATTAATTTGCTGCAAGTATGACCTATGTCCATGGATACACAACCCGGGAAACCCAGCGCCTGCTTGAACAATCCCTCATCCTCGAGGATCTTTTACATACCGGAACCAGTTTCCAGGAGGGAGAAAAAGTACTGGAGGCCGGGTGTGGTGTTGGTGCACAGACCAGGATCCTGGCCCGCAGGAATCCCGGTGCAGCCTTTCAGTGTGTCGATATATCTCCGGAATCCATTGAACAGGCCAGGGAAGTTGCCCGGCAGGATGGGATAAAAAATGCAGAATTCAGACAGGCAGACATTTTTTCACTTCCATTTAAATCTGCCAGCTTTGATCATATTTTTGTGTGCTTTGTGCTGGAGCATCTCCTGGAACCGATGTCTGCCCTGAAAATTTTCCTGGAGCTTTTAAAACCGGGAGGGACGCTGACACTTATTGAAGGAGATCATGGTTCAGGTTTTTGGACCCCTGAGACGGTTGATTCAAGAAAGGCGTGGAAGGGCCTGATAGATTCTCAATATTCACTTGGACACGATCCGAATATGGGACGCCGTCTGTATCCCTTATTAAAGGAAGCAGGTTATATCATCAAGGATGTGTCTCCCCGCTGGGTGTACGCAGATCAATCCAGAGCAACTTTGCTACAGGGTGTGATTAACCAGATCATTGCTCCAATGGTATATTCCGCAGAACAGCAGGTACTTGACAGTGGTTATGTCATGCAGGATGAGTGGAACAAGGGACTGGAAGACATCCGGAGAGTGGCCCGGCATCCGGAAGGGACCTTCTTTTACACCTGGTTTAAGGGATTGGGGATCAAGCCCTGAGCCCTGGTGCTGATTCTCACTGAGGGATTGATCAGGTTACCCGGGTTATTAAGTTGTCATGGGCCATGGCCAGCATGGGCCTTGCGAGAACATTATCGGGACAGGCCGATTCGCAGTGTCCCGGATTCACGGCAGACATCCGCATTGTTTCTATCCAGCTTTGCATAGCGTTCCATGGCATATTTTTCCTGACCCTTATTCTGGAAGTAGTAATTATAGCGCATAATGGTACTGACCTGTATATCATGCGGACAAGCATGTGCACATTCCCGGCATCCGAAACGGCAGTTCAGTTCCCCGAATTGTTTCCTGTAGAAATCCAACAGAGAGGCCTGATCGCGGGTAAGGACCTTGCCAGACAGGGTGGCCCAGCGCTCTATATCTGACAGATTATTAAAGGGCAGGCAGACTGTATGTGCATCCGGATTGCTGATCACGAATTGGATGGCAGCATCGACAAGCTGTTCATCATCCACAATCCCATATTCTCCAAAGTATTCTTTTGCCTGGTTGGATTTTGTGCTCAGGCGGTCGCGCCATGCCACGAGAGTATCATCCATGGGTTTGCCTTCCTGTTCAATCCTGTCGACATATCCCTGAACAGCTTTGAAGGTGATCATGGGATTGGATTTCATAATGCTTATGCCGATCTTTTTTTCATCGCAGGCACGAAGTACGCGTTCTGCTTTTTCCTGGTTGATAAAATTATAGGTCATCAGGAATACATTGAACCGGCCATCATCAACGGCAGCCATCAGCACCGTCTCAAGATCCTCTTCCGGGGGCAGGTACTAGGCAGATCCGTGACAGAAAACACCTGTAAACTTCACTCTTCCTTCTGCCTTTAACTGATCCATGGCAGAATGGAATGCATTATCTTTCAGGATGTGCGTGTTCTCAGCGCCATGAAGCATGACACAATCAATGTATTCTGTCTGAAGCCTTTCCAGGGCTTTCCTTACCCTGTCCACCACATCTTCCTTGCTTTTATACTGTCCTTGCTCATAGATCTTGGTCGTGACAAACAGTTTTTTACGATCAAAATCACCGATCACTTTTCCTATCATCTTCTCATTATTACCGTTGCCATATTGTTCCGCCGTATCGATATAATTCATCCCGGATCTCAAACCGGCCTTGAGAACAGATTCATTTGGCGGAAACCCGATGGAAATATCTGATACCTTGAAACCGGTCCTGCCCAGTGTCTTGTATGCCGTGCTATTTTGTTCCGGATCTCCTGCACCGGTCTTTGATCTGAAAAGATATGGGCTGGCCATGGCCCCAAGGGATGTATTTTTAATCATAGAATTCCTCGAGGCTCTGCCTCGGGGTATGGAGGAAAGTTATGAAAACCTAAGGTTTTCGTATGCATGAAAATGCATATTTTTGATGCATGAGCGAGCA
>DAOWJB010000016.1 GCA_030640625.1 Bacteroides sp. | reverse complement strand
GCCTCAGAAGTACCAGCCGGAGAAAAACTAATCATGGTATGCCTGGGACCTGTAACCAACCTGGCAGAAGCCATGCGGTCAACACCTGATATCGCACGAAAGATCAATTGTTATATAATGGGCCCCTGGTATGAACCTTCACGCAGGGTATGGAACAAAAATGAATGGAATACCAGAAATGACCTGGATGCCATGGACATGCTCCTGGATGCAAAAGATCTCGAACTGCATATCATGCCCGCTACCATTGCACATGAGCTTGTACTCGACAGGAGCCAATCCCTGGGTCTGTTTCCGCTGAGAAACAGCCTGTTCGATTTCATGGCTGGCAGGTGGAAAGCCATTGACCTGAAAAATGATTCTATTCCAATGGGAAGCCTGGCATTGATCGAGGCCATTCTACACCCTGAAATGTCATCACAAAAACAGGTAATCACCCCACCGGAAAATGTCCAGCGAAAAGTACATGTTTATACACGGATCGATGCCGCAAGAATGAAAAAAGATCTCTGGAAAACAATAAAGGAATACAATAGGAAGAATTAAAAGATATGAATAGTTTACAATTGATCCTTAGCAGATTCCTGTGCCTGGCCTTTTTAACCGCTGTGGTAACAGGAATGGTCGCAGCTCAGAATGACTGGGAAAATCCCGGCATGATTTCCTATAATAAACAGGACCCCCATGCCACCCTTATACCCTGTCCGGATATTGAATCAGCCTTAAAGTTTGACAAAACTGCTTCCGGGAATATCATGATGCTGAACGGTACATGGAAATTTTACTGGTCTGCGGATGTGAAAGATCGTCCGGTGGACTTCTACATGCCTGGATATAATGATAGTGGATGGGAGTTTATTGAGGTGCCTTCAAACTGGCAACTGAAAGGATATGGCATACCTATCTACAGCAATATCAAACATCCCTTTCCATGTGACCCTCCTTATATCAAACGGGACAATCCGGTAGGATCTTACCGTACCGGGTTTGAGATCCCGGAAAACTGGGATGAAAAACAGGTATACCTCCACTTCGAGGGAGTCCAGTCCGCCTTCTATCTATGGTTGAACGGAATGAAAGTAGGCTACAGCCAGGGCAGCATGACCGCCGCAGAATTTGATATCACTCCATTCCTGGAAAAAGGCCACAATGTGCTGGCAGTTGAGGTTTACCGGTGGTCGGACGGATCTTACCTGGAGGATCAGGACTTCTGGCGGCTGAGCGGGATATACAGGGATGTCTTTCTGATGGCGAGACCTGCACTGCATATAAGGGATTTCTTTGTGACGACAGACCTTGATGAGACTTATACAGATGCGGTTTTCGACCTGAAAGTGAGTGTGAGGAATTCCGGAATGGAACGCAGCATTCCAAAAAAAATAAACATTATCCTCAGGGACGAAGAAAGGGAGATCCTCAGCCACCAGCTGGATATTAACCAATCACTGAATTACCAGCAGGAATTGACCACACAATTCCAGCAGGAAGGTTTGCGTCCAAAGCTCTGGAGCGCAGAACACCCTCATCTCTATACCCTGATCCTTCAATTGCAGGATGAGGCAGGAAATACAGAAGAAGTCATCTCCTCCCGGGTAGGATTCCGGAAGGTTGAGATCGCAGACGGACAATTACTTGTAAATGGTATAGCCATTGATTTCAAAGGCAGCAACCGTCATGAAATCCACCCCGATCACGGCCGGGTAATAAACAGGGAACTAATGGTACAGGACATTACCCTGATGAAGCAGCACAATATCAATGCAGTCAGGACCTCCCACTATCCCAACACACCGCTGTGGTACGAGCTTTGTGACATGTATGGCATTTACCTTTGGGACGAAGCCAATATCGAGAGCCACCAGCTGCGACGGGAGAGTACACTGGCAAAGGATCCGGACTGGCAGGAGGCTTTTCTTGACAGGGGTAACCGGATGGTGGAGCGAGATAAGAACCACCCATCGATCGTTGTCTGGTCCCTCGGAAATGAAACCGGACTTGGAGAAAACCATTACGCCATGGAAGCCATGATCAGGGAACGGGATCCCTCACGCCCTGTACATTATGAGGACCATCTTGACCGCTACGGACCGGACCGAAGGCCTTCCCGGTTTGATATCATTTCCGATATGTACGCCTCCCATGAAGACATGAAAGATTATCATGAGATGGATACAAACCGGCCGGTAATCCTCTGTGAATATGTACATGCCATGGGAAATAGTGTGGGTGGATTGCAGGATTACTGGGATGTTATCCATGCCCATCCAAGGATGCAGGGAGCGTTTGTATGGGATTGGGTTGATCAGGGCCTGTCAAAATATACAGAGTCGGGTCAGAAATACTGGGCTTATGGAGGTGATTTTGGAGACAAACCCAATGATGGCAGCTTCTGCCTGAACGGACTGGTCTATCCTGACCGCCGTACCAGTCCGGCCCTGAAAGAAGTAAAAAAAGTATACCAGTATGTACATTTTGAACCAGTTGATCCATTGAAAGGAGAGATCAAAGTGATCAACCGTTACAATTTTACCGGTCTTGACTATTTTAAGGCCATTTGGCAGTTAAAGAGCGAGGGTGTCCTGCTCCAGGAAGGAGAGATATCCCTGCCCCGGATCCAGCCAAAGGACACAGGGGTGATCAGCATTCCAATCAGGCAACCTGAGCTGAATTCGCCTGACTTCATGCCTGGAAAGGAGTACTTCCTTGATATACAGGTGCTCCTCCCGGAGGATAGGAAATGGGCTCCAGCCGGTTATCCAGTGGCATGGGAACAGATCCGGATACCCTTTTCCGTTCCGCCGCCACCTGCCCCGGCGGACCCTGCAGCAGATATTACTGTATCAGAAGGTCCGGAATCTGTAATTGTCATTGGAAATGGGTATACGATCACCTTCAGCAAGAAAGGAGCGCTGGATTCCTGGCTGCTGGACGGGAAGGAACTGATTGAAAAGGGTCCGGTCATTAATTTCTGGCGTCCTCCCACCGAAAATGACCTGAAAGACCGCAATGGGTACCCCAAATGGAAACAGGCAGGACTCGACAGCCTTGATCAACGCATGACTGGTTTTACCACCTCGAGGGATGAAAAAAACCGTTTACTGCTTACAACTTCATTCGATCTTTACAACAACGATGAAGAGCTGGTATTCAAGGTGCAGATCAGTTACCGCATAAACGGGTATGCAGCAATGCAGGTTGAGGTCACTGCGGAGCCGACTGACAAGGTTGAATTCCTGGCGAAAAGCGGTTTGCAATTCAGACTACCAGGTAAGCTCTCAAATGTTGAATGGTACGGCATGGGGCCCCAAGAAACATACCCTGACCGTCAATCCAGCGGGCGGATAGATGTTTTCCGGAAAACCGTGGATGAATTATGGGAAGATTACATCGTCCCTGAAGAGAATGGAAACAGGTCCCATATCCGTTGGGTAAGCATAACAGATGAGGAAGGATATGGGTTTCGATTCTCCGGCACGGAGCCTTTGAATTTCAGTGCTTACAGGTATTCTGATGATAATATTACACAGGCAAAACACAGCTGGCAGCTCGAAAAAGAAGAATCTATTACGTTTAATTTTGATTATCAGCAGAGTGGGCTCGGAACGGCAAGTTGTGGTCCCGGATGTCGTCCGGCATACCTGCTTCCGGCAGAAAAAACGACCTTCAGTTTTATGATCTCCCCTTTGCAGCCGGTGAAAAAAACCAAAAGTCGAAAAAAAAGAAGAAAGTAGTTGCCTTGAGATAACATTAATCCATTGTTTAACAAATCAAATTTCATCTCTGATCATGAATATAAAGAAGATGTTCCGTTTCGCTTTAATGATGCTGTTACCCGTTTCAGGCTATACTCAATCAACTGACAGCTTGTTTGTTAACCCGGGTAAACAGTATGTGCTGGATTACATCAGCAGACCTGAAATGTTTGAAAAATTTGGACGAATATCCGATGCGATCTGGTCATATGCCGAACTCGGACTCCAGGAATATAAGTCTTCAGCCTTACTGGCAAAGACACTGGAGGACGAGGGATTCAATGTGGAAATGGGACTGGCAGGTATGCCGACCTGTTTCGTAGCCTCTTATGGATCAGGTAAGCCCGTGATAGGGATACTCGGAGAGTTCGATGCCCTGCCGATGATATCACAAAAAGCATTGGTCCCGGAACAGGACCCCCTGATTGAGGGAGCTCCCGGACATGGTTGCGGACATAATACCATGGGCACGGCCGGCATTGCTGCAGCTATAGCAGTAAAAAATGCGATGGATGAATATCATATTGAGGGCAGCATTAAATTTTTTGGTTCGCCTGCAGAAGAAACCTTAATCAGCCGGCCCTATATGATCCGCGCTGGTTTGTTTGACGGGATTGATGCCATCATTGACAACCACTTGAGCAGCAAGTTTGGCACTTCATATGGTGTGGGTGGAAACGCAGTTTTTTCGGTCATTTTTACTTTCCGTGGAAAAACTGCACACAGCGCCGGTGCCCCATGGAGTGGCAGGAGTGCACTGGATGCCGTCGAGCTTATGAATATTGCCAGCAATTACCTCAGGGAACATTTATTCTACACCTATCGCATGCATTATATCATCCTGGAGGGAGGGGAAGCCCCTAACGTCGTGCCTGATAAGGCAAGTGTCTGGTATTATGTCAGGAATACCGACGAAAGGGTAGAAGAGATGTATGAGCGGGTGATCAATTGTGCCAGGGGAGCAGCACTAGCTACCGGTACTGAGCTGAGCGATATCCGGATACTGACTGCCATACATCAGAAGCATTCCAATAAAGCATTGGCCGAACTTTTTCAGAAGAATATAGAACTGACAGGCATGCCGGAATGGACAGATGAGGAGCAGCAGTATGCAAGAGCACTTCAAAAAGAACTGGGCAAAGATGAAAAGGGCATGCCCGAAAAGGTGGATTCACTGAAAGCACCGTCCGCTTCCTTTACAGGCGGAGGATCCACTGATGTTGGTGAAGTATCGATGATTGCCCCCACGGCCACGATCACTTTTCCGGGAGCCGTACCGGGAACCATTTTCCACCACTGGTCTGCCGTGGCAGGAAATTACGGATCACTGGCATGGAAAGGATTGAATGCAGGGGCCAGGGCGATGGCAGCCTCTGCTATTGATCTCCTGACCCTCCCCGAAGAACTTGCCACCATAAAGGCTGAATTCGAGGAATATTCGAAGGAACATCCATACAAAGCTTTCCTGCCGGAAGATGCCGTACCGCCGCTCGATCTGAATAAGGAACTGATGGAGAAATGGCGGTACATCATGGAGGATCATTACAAGGAATATTAGGAAACAGATTCTCTATGGATCCGTGTTTGCGGAAACTTTGTTTTTACCGGGCACATTCAGCATGGGATTGGGATACCAGATCTTCTCCAGCATCTCAAAATCATACAGCGTAAGGATTCGAAGCGTGTAGTATGCTACCCAGTAGTCCTGCAGTGAAGTTATATAATCACGCTTGGCAGTCTCCCGCTCCTGCAGTGATATATTCAGATCGGTGATGCTGATCTCGCCATTCTGGAATTTCTTCAGGGCGATCTCATAACCGTTTTCGGCCACCTTATCCGCTTCTTTGGAAGTGTTCAACTGGTCTTTGAGCAGGGTGAACTGTTCTACCTGTACTACAATCCCTCGTTCAAAATCGCGTTTGTCATTGGCCACATCATAAAGAACAAGCTCCCTCTGTGACTCAGCCATCTTTATCCTGGATGTGGATCTGCCCCAGTCCAGTATAGGGATGGCCAGTGAAAGTTTTAATTGTTGCTGTTGTTCCGGTTGTTTATATATCCCGGAAACAGTTGAAGAAGCATTGGACATTCCGTAACTTCCCCTGAGGGTGGCATTTAATCCACTGTGTCGTTTGGCCCAGACAAGATCCCTGTCTGCTTCGATCAGGCGACGTTCATATTGAGGGGTTTCCTTCCGGTTCTCCAGGGCCTCCGCCAGGGCCTTTTCCATGTCTATATTAAAGAAGAAAATATCCAGCGGTAATTCAAGTTCGATTTCCTGTACAGGTTCCAGTTGTATATATGATTTCAATTCAAAATCGGCATTCTTAAGGTCCATTCTTGCCTTGTTCAGGGCCTTCTGTGCATTGATCACAGAAAGGCGGATCCGGGAAAAATCATTTTCCGATATGGTCCCGAGTTCTCTTCTTGTTTCAGCAATCACCAAGTTGTCATTGCTGTTACGAAGGTTGCTCTGTGCCAGGTTAAAATTTGTTTGAATCCTCAGGTAACCGAAAAAATAGTAAGTTGCCCTGAGGGAAATTTCTTCAATAGATTCGATAAAATTCTTCATCGATTCTTCATAAACCAGCGGTTCAGTGCGTCTCGACCACTTCATGGAATTATAAGCAAAGACGGGTTGTACAAATCCGATTGAAATGGGCGTGCCGGAAAATTCAATGCTGTTGTTATAAAAATCTTCTATACGGTAGACAGATGAGGCTGCATATATATGGGTGCCGGTAAGGGGAATTGACTGGTAGAGCGCAAGATTGGCATACATCTGGATGTTTGAAACCTGCCTGAATTCGACACTCCCGTCAGGCTGGGTGATGGGCTCCGTGGTATGATTATAATCCGGCAGATCACCATTCAATACCAACCGGGGCCTGAACCCTGTTTTAAAATTCTGGTAACGCCAGTATGATCTCACATTCCTGTTTTGCACATATTTCATGGAAGTGGACTGGGCTATGGCCAGGTTCACTACATTTTTCAGATTTAAATTGAGCTTTCGTTCTAGATCCTGTGCTGATAAATCCTGATTGCATATCCATGGCAATCCCAATCCCAATAAAAGGATGGACGTAATTCTTTTTCCCATCATGTTTAGGTTATTGATTTATAATATCGATCTCCGGACGGCCCCGGAATGCAGCAATGTCTGAGATAATTATTCTGTCACCTACCTGTATCCCGGAAGAAATTTCACTATGATCCAATCCTCTCATTCCGAAATTGATCTCCCTGCGAACAGCCTTATTGCCCTCAATCACATAGATCTCGGACCTTCTTCCTTTGCTGATCCCATCTCCATTTTCAATCCTTGGTACATCTTCTTTCATCCTCCGGACAATCAAGAGTGGAACAGCCATATTAGACAGTAATTTTGAATGATTACTTTGTTCCAGGTAAACATCAAAGCTGATCTTGTTGCCCTGGACTTCAGGACTGATATTCCCGATCTGTCCCACAAGTTTCTCCCGGTCAACAACTGCAAAGACCGTATTGCCGGTTTTCATAACGGCGGCATGTTCGTCAGCCACCGATCCATTGATCTTGAAGGAGGTCAGGTCCGATAACCTGATCAGTAACTGGTCCTTGTTTACCTTCTCACCCTCCTTGCCGTTGATTGACATTATGATCCCGGCCGAAGGGGCACGTACGGTTGTCCTGCTGAGATTCTCCTTTTTTGTTTCCAAATCTTTCTCCTGTATCCCGATTTGCAATTTCAATCCCTTTTCCTCAGCTTCCAGTTGCTTGAGCCTGATCGAGTTTTTGGACAATATCATCTCCAGTTCCTTCTCTGCCAGTGTAAGTTCCTGCTTGGTCTTTTCGAATTTCGCAGGAGAAATCCCTCCCACTTCAAGCAATTCTTCCTGGTCTACCACCTCTGATTTAAGTGAGGCGATCCTCAACTTTTTCATCTCCACATTATAATCCAGGTCCAGGCGGGTACTTCTCGCCGTCAGTCGGTTCCTGTGCAGGTTATTCCTTTTTACCTCGAGTTGGTCCTCAATGCTTGCAATCTCATCCTGGATAGGCTTTGGATCAAGACGCAATATGGTCTGGTAGGCATCGACATGGCTTCCCGGCACCTTGACAATTTGCTTGATAATACTTGAGGCAGGGCATAACAGGAGCACCTCATTCTCAGGTTCAACAACGCCTTCAGCCTCAACTATCGTAAATACTGTTCCAATATCTACCTCGGCGGTCCGGTAATTCCTCAGGTCAATAGAGGGAGGTGCAAACAGGGTCAATTTTTTGAACGCGATATAGCCAGTTGCAATGATTACCACCGGAATAAGAGAAATCAGTAAGATTCTTCGAATTGACATGATCAGTATGGATTAGTGTATCTACTTTCAATATTTCCGGTTGCACACTGGTACCGGGCGTCTTTGGGACCTACGAAAAAACAAAATTATAAAAGAAAACGGATAAAACTGTTATAGCGTATTTAGAACTTACAAAGTTTTTTACAATATTTATATCATGAAATATATTCCGGCTTCTGACAGGTATGGAGAAATGATATATAATCGTTGTGGGAGGAGCGGCCTGATGATTCCTGCAATTTCACTCGGACTATGGCATAATTTCGGTCATACAGACCGGCCGGAAACTTATCGGGCCATATTGCATGCCGCCTTTGACGCCGGGATCACGCATTTCGATCTGGCGAATAATTACGGTCCACCATCCGGCTCGGCAGAAGAGAACTTTGGCAGGATCCTGAAACAGGATTTTACATCTTACCGGGATGAAATGATCATTTCCACCAAGGCAGGCTATTTAATGTGGCCCGGACCATACGGTGATTTCGGAAGCCGGAAATACTTGCTGAGCAGCCTGGATCAGAGCCTGAAACGAATGGGACTGGATTATGTGGATATTTTTTATCATCACCGCCCTGATCCGGATACTCCCCTGGAGGAGACCATGATGGCGCTGGATCAGGCGGTTCGGTCCGGGAAGTCCCTCTACGCTGGCATTTCCAATTATACAGCCAATCAGGCAAAGGCTGCAGCCAGGATCCTGAATGATTTAGGGACCCCATGCCTGATACACCAGCCCAAATATTCCATGCTGGTGCGTGAGCCGGAAGAAGATCTGCTCGACAGCCTTGAAAAAGAAGGCATAGGATGCATTGCCTTCTCCCCGCTTGCCCAGGGATTACTGACAGATAAATACCTGGATGGTATCACGGAAGGATCACGGGCCAACAAACCTCACGGATTTCTGCAAAAACAGGCCATCACACCAGATATCCTGGAAATGACAGGCAGGTTGAATAGCCTGGCTGCTGATCGCGGACAAAGCCTTGCCCAGATGGCCCTTGCCTGGCTCCTGAAAGATACCAGGCTTACATCCGTACTCATAGGGGTCAGTTCTGTAAAACAGCTTTCAGATAACCTGGGGACTTTACACAATATCAAATTTAATAAAGAAGAACTAAATCAGATTGAACAAATACTGAACCGGTCATGAATAAATACAACTGGGGAATTATCGGGGCCGGAAACATTGCCCGCCAGTTTGCAGAGGATTTTAAATTCCTTTCGCAGGCCAGCCTGAAGGCTGTGGCTTCCCGCTCGGCCGACAGGGCATCCTCCTTCGCAAAAAAATTTGATATTCCGGTATGGTACGATTCCTGGGATGGCATGGCCGGTGATCCTGATGTTGATATCGTCTATGTGGCCACCCATCACCCCTTTCATTTCGAGAATACACGCTCCTGCCTGGAAGCAGGCAAAGCCGTACTCTGCGAAAAACCATTTACCATGAATAAGCGGGAACTTGATATCCTGGTCCGGATAGCCAGAGAAAAAAAGGTATTCCTGATGGAAGCGATCTGGACCCGCTTTTTACCTTCTACAAAGAAGGTGCTTGAATTCAAGGAAAGCGGAGAACTCGGTAAATTGTTAAATATCTATGCGGATTTTGGTTTCAGGATTGAATTTGATCCGAAACACAGGTTGTATGATCCCGCCATCGGGGGAGGTGCACTCCTCGATATTGGTATCTACCCGGTATTTTTATCTCTTTTGATGGCTGGTCCCCCTGCAAAGTTTCATGCCACGGCCCGGTTCGTCTCCACCGGTGTTGATCATAGCTGTAACATGATCTTTGAGCATGCTGATGAGGTTGTTTCGTCGTTGGACTGTACCGTGATGGCCAAATCACCCACCGAAGCCAATCTCCTGTTTGAGAAAGGCTGGATCCGCATGGAATCTATGTGGCTTACCCCGGGCCCCATCACCATTCACCGGATAGGCCAAAAACCTAAGCGGGTCAAATTCCGCGAACCCGGCAACGGCTATCATTATGAAGCTGCAGAGGTCATGCGCTGCCTGGACCAGGGCCTGGCAGAGAGTCCTTCTCTTCCACTCGATTTCAGCCTTAACCTGATGGAAATCCTGGACGCAGTCAGGGATCGCTGCGGGATCAGGTACGTGCAGGATGATACGTAAAAGGAAACACGCATTGATTCAATCCCCCAGTTGCTTGATTTTAAATCTCTCGATTTCAGCAGGTGTATGTTCCTGTTTGAAGATCTCCTCAATTCGCTGAACAATTTCAGGGTATTGGGCGGAGACATCGTTCAGTTCCTGAATATCTTCCTCCAAATTATAGAGCTGAATCTGAAGGCTGTCATTAAATATGTTTTTACGTATTCCTTTCCACTTTCCCATGCGAACCGCCTGTTGGCCACCTGAGGCAGGAAATTCCCAGTATAAAAACTCATGAGTTCTCTGTATTTCTCCACCCATCAAAGTGGGAAGAAAACTTATCCCATCGATGTTTTCCGGAATATCGAGACCAGCTGCCTCACACAATGTCGGCAATACATCATAAAAAGCAGAAATATGATCAGTTACTGCACCATCCTTGATTTTTCCTGTCCATTGGGCAATCATCGGTACCCGTATGCCAGCCTCGGTAACATTCCCTTTTCCCCATCCAGGTTCGCTTTTAAATGGTCTGGCACTATCGAACCAGGGGGAATCGGCACCACCACTCCAGGTTGGCCCGTTATCACTGCTGAAAATTATTAATGTATTGTCATAAAGGCCTAATTCCTTCAAAGTTGCAACTATCTCCCCGACCTGTTCATCCAGATAGGATACCATAGCAGCATAGGCAGCATGCGGATACCGGTGTGGGAAATAGCCTCTTTCCCCGTCATAAGGCTTTTCATCTCCAAATTTTTCCACATAATAATCCACCCAGCGTTTTGGCGCCTGCAAAGGATTATGTGGGATAGGATTGGCATAATACATAAAGAACGGACCATCTTTGTTCTCTCTGATAAAATTGATTACTTCTGTTTGCATCAATTCTGAGGAATACTCCCTAAGCCAATAATCGGCGTATGCGCCAGGGTCATACAGATCGGCATCTTCTGGCAGCCTGGTCCGGGGTGGCACCATTTTATTGTTCAATTTTACCTTGGTAGTATCTTTCCACAGGTGGACCGGGAAATAGGTATGTGCCTGCCGCTGGCAATTGTAGCCATAAAAAAAATCAAAACCCTGTTTGTTAGGAATACCTTCGGTCAAAGGCGCTCCCAGACCCCATTTTCCCACTATCCCAGTCCTGTATCCCGCTGCCTGCAAAAGCGTACCGATGGTGGTGGTTCCGGCCTTCAGGGGACGTTGCCCTTCCAGGTTCGGGTCTTTGGCCATCGATTCAAAATTCCATACATCGCCGCGGGACCTCCACTCATCATTACCCCTGATCTGGGCATGTCCCGTGTGCATTCCGGTGAGTAACACGCAACGCGACGGAGCACAGACCGGCGCTCCTGCATAATGCTGCGTGAAACGCATTCCGTTAACTGCCAGTTCATCCAGGTTGGGAGTTTCTATTTTTTCCTGGCCATAACAACCAAGCTCGGCATAACCCAGATCATCAGCCAGTATGTAAATGATATTTGGGGTAGCTTTTGCTTCCCGGGTCTGAGTGCAGCCAAAAATCATGGAAATACCTGTTACGGCAACAATAATGATTATCAATTCACTGATTGGTTTCATATCGCTGGATAAGTTTAATTATTAAATCACTCATCAAAAATATTAAAGGAAAGAGATGATTGCTAAAATTCAAGGGTTTTTTCTACATAATTGATTTCATTTAGGTATTTTCACGGCAAAAAAGATGAGATCGATCCTGTTACCAATTATTATTTTAACCAGTCTTTTAGGGTGTCAGCAGCATACAACAAAAGAATTCTCACCCAACATCATCTATATCATCGCCGACGATCTGGGCTATGGAGATCTGAGCTGTCTGGGCCAGGAGAAATTCAACACACCTAATATTGACCGCCTTGCCGCTGAAGGGATGCTGTTCACCCAGCATTACTCAGGTTCAACTGTATGCGCACCATCCCGTTCCTCACTGATGACCGGGCAGCATACAGGTCATACACCCATCCGGGGTAATAAGTCAATTAAACCTGAGGGGCAATGGCCCATTGAGGATGAAACCTTTACCCTGGCTGAATTACTAAAGCAGAAAGGATATGTCACCGGCGGATTTGGTAAATGGGGACTCGGAGGTCCGGGTACAGAGGGCGATCCGATTTTCCAGGGATTCGATGTATTTTTTGGATATAATTGCCAGGGAAAGGCTCATAATTATTATCCCAGGCATCTATGGGACAACCAGGAGAAAATGGTCCTGCATGAAAATGAAGGGTTTAAGGAGGGCATCTATGCGCCCAACCTGATCCATGAGAAGGCGCTGGAGTTCATAGAAACCAACAAGGATAAGCCTTTCTTCCTTTTCTACCCCAATGTTATTCCTCACGCAGAACTCTTTGCTCCTGAGGAGTATATGGAACGTTTCCGCGGAAAATTCCTGCCGGAAAAAGAATACGAAGGATATGATGAAGGGCCAAGGTTCAGGGATGGTCCATACGGATCCCAGCCTGAATCCCATGCTGCCTTCGCTGCCATGGTAACGTTGCTGGACAAGCAGGTTGGAGAAGTCATTGATAAGATTCTTGACCTTGGATTATCGGAAAACACCCTTGTGATCTTCACTTCAGATAATGGTCCCCATTTAGAAGGAGGTGCCGATCCCGATTACTTTAACAGCAATGGGATTTACACCGGTTACAAAAGAGACCTGTACGAAGGCGGGATCCGGGTCCCTACCATTGCCTGGTGGCCGGGAAAGGTAGCAGCCAACACCAGCACGGATCATCTTTCCGCATTCTGGGATGTTTATCCCACTGTTGCTGAATTAACCGGACAGGAAATCCATGACAGCGTAGATGGGATCTCATTTCTGCCTACCCTTCTTGGAAAGGAAGGCCAGGCGGAACATGATTACCTGTACTGGGAATTCCATGAAAAAAATGGCCGTCAGGCCCTCAGGAAGGGAGACTGGAAACTAGTAAGGTATGATGTTTTCTCTCCCGAAAAAACCACTACAGAATTATATAATATTGCCAAAGACCCTGGGGAAACAATGAATGTCGCCAAAGAAAATAAAGATATTGCTGAAGACCTGCTACATCTTATGGAAGGAGCCAGAACTGAATCCAGCGTATTTACATTTAACAAATAAAAACCCACAAGAACAAAATCACGACTCAATATGAAGCAAGATGATATGAGCCTCATAAGATCCAAGAACGGGTTCATCATTGACATGGATGGGGTACTTTATCATGGGAACAAACTCCTGCCAGGAGTTAAGGAATTTGTGGAATGGCTTCAGAATGAAAAAAAGAAATTTGTTTTTTTAACAAATTCGAGCGAACGCACCCCGAAGGAATTAAAGGAAAAGCTGCACAGGCTTGGGATCGATGTGGATACCACAGTATTTTATACCTCTGCATTGGCTACGGCCATGTTCCTGGCCAGTCAGAAACCCAGAGGCAGTGCCTTTATCATCGGGGAGGCCGGCCTGATCAATGCCCTGTATAATGTCGGGTATACCATGAATAATGTGGACCCCGACTTCGTTGTAATGGGGGAAACCCGGACCTACAGCTATGAAAAAATTGAACAAGCAGTAAATCTTGTGCTGAATGGGGCAAAACTGGTTGGCGCGAATCCGGATCTTACCGGTCCTATTGAGAACGGGATCGCTCCTGCCACAAAATCCCTGATCGCACCCATAGAACTGTCGACAGGGCGCAATGCCTATTTCGTAGGCAAGCCCAATCCACTGATGATGCGGAATGCATTGAAAAAGATCAATTGCAAAAGGGAGGAGTCGATCATCATCGGCGACCGGATGGATACCGACATGGTTGCCGGCATTGAATCCGAGATAGATACATGCCTGGTTCTCAGCGGCATCACCAACCGCAAAATAATGGTAGAATTCGCCTACCAGCCAAAATTTGTGCTTGATGGCGTTGGCGATATTGTCAGGATTTGATACGTGTATGATCAGGGTGAAACATCTGTTCGGGCATACTGCATCTCCGACAGCGGTGGACTGGAATGGCAATGGGATCCCGGACCTTCTAGTAGGTGCGGAGGATGGTTTCTTTTACTATGCAGGAAGATAAACAATGTATCTTCCCTACATTTCTTATATTTACAATATGTCTTATGTCAAACTTGGTAACACAGACCTGGAAATTTCGGAGATTGCATTCGGTGCCTGGGCCATAGGTGGATGGTTGTGGGGTGGCACCGATGAAGCAGCCGCATTAAGAGCCCTGGAGGCAGCCATAGACATGGGTATGACATCCATAGATACGGCGCCTGCTTATGGTTTCGGATTGAGCGAACAGATCGTTGGTGAAGCTATCCACGGGAAACGGGACAAAGTGCAGATCATGACCAAATGCGGACTCAAATGGAAAGGTAACAGCGGAGAATTCTTTTTCTCTGCAAGGCGCGATGATGGAAGTCTCGCAAATATCTATAAATATGCAGGCAAACAAAGCATTATACAGGAATGTGAAGAAAGTCTGCAAAGACTGAATACTGATTATATTGATCTTTACCAGATCCATATGCCCGATCCAACCACCCCCGTTGAGGAAAGCATGGAGGCCATTGAAAAGCTTTTACAGCAGGGAAAGATACGGACAGCCGGAGTTTCCAATTATTCAACGGAAGACATGGCAAGGGCACAGACCGTAATTCCCCTTGCATCCAACCAGGTAGCTTACAGTATGGTATTGCGTGAAATCGAGGAAGAAATCGTTCCCTATTGTATTGAGAATAACATAGGTATCGTGGTTTACAGTCCCTTTCAAAGAGGCATCCTGACTGGCAAGATCAAACCCGGACACTATTTTAAGCAGGGTGATTCACGTCCGGACACGCCTTACTATAAAACAGATAATATAAAAAGGATCAATGAATTCCTCGATAAGATAAAACCTGTCGCTGATGGTCAGCACGTAACCCTGGCACAACTTGTTCTCCGGTGGACCCTTCAGATGCCGGGAGTAAGCACCGTACTTGCCGGCATACGGAATGAAGAACAACTCAAAGAAAATGCAGTGGCCATGGAGTTCGTACTGAGCTCAGAGGAGATTGATACCATCAATAAACACCTTGAAGAGCTTGAATTACTGTTGGAGGTATCTTAACTTTACACCATGGCCAACTACCTCCTAAAAGATTTTCCGGGTAAAGACGAATTGATCTTTGAGTACGAGAGCATGCCTGAACCGGAGATTCCCCAGGTAAACGGCCATGTGCATACTCCTTACTCTTTCAGTTCCTTTAACAGCATGACACAGATCTTTGAACAGGCTGTAAAGGAAAATGTCAAGGTCCTCGGGATCAATGATTTCTTTATGGGAGATGGCTATGCTGATTTTTATGAACAGGCACTCAGCAACCGGATCTTTCCCATGTTCAATATAGAAATTGTGGGATTGCTGAAGAAAGAACAACAGAAGAATTTCAGGATCAATGATCCCAGCAATCCCGGGCGTGCCTACATATCAGGAAAGGGACTCGATTTTCCGTTCGAACTGGATCCGGCCCTGGAATGCATGCTGCATAATATCCGTTACGAGAACCAGTTGCACACCAAGGAAATCATTGAAAAGGCCAACCAGGTCATACAGGAAATTGATCTCAATCTGACCTTGAAATTCTCTGAAGTCAAACGCCTGTTTGCCAGGGATTTTGTCACTGAAAGGCATGTATCCAGGGCCATTCGTTCACTGATCTACGCCAGGTACAGAGAGCCAGCAGAAAGAAAAGACTTCCTGGATCAGCTCTGCGGAGAGACAGGCTGCATGGCTAATACCGAGGACTTCTCAGGAATGGAAAATGAGATCCGTTCAAAATTGCTAAAATCCGGAGGGAGGGCTTATGTACCCGAGGAAGACAATGCATTCCTCCCGGTTTCAGAGGTATTCCAGATTATCCTGAATGCAGGGGGCATCCCCTGTTACAGTATCCTGCTCGATGATGAATCCGGCCATTGTACGGAATATGAGGCGAATAAGCAAATTTTACACAATGAACTCATTGCACACCAGATTCACTGTATTGAATTCATTCCATACAGAAATGATAATGAGATATTGAAGGATTATGTGAGATTCTTTCATGACAACGGATTTGTGATCATTTTCGGATCAGCCCATAGTACACCAGAGTTAAGACCATTGCGTGTGACAACCCGGGGAGGGGAATTCCTCGACGAAGAATTATCGGCCATATCCTATGAAGGGGGCTGCATCATCGCTGCACATCAATACAACCGGGCCCGGGGAGAACAGGGTTACCTGAACATTGATGGCATTCCGCAAAAAGATAGAATGGATGAATTCATCAGGCTCGGGAAAGCAGTAATTCAAAAGTTTATATCACTCTAAGAACAAAATCAATTGAAAAGCCTTCGATCTTTTATATGGATACTGATCCTGCTGCTGGCCGCAGTGCCCTGCGTGATCCGGGCCCAACCGGAGAATTCAACAGTCCAGGATACCACGAACCTGATTGAATTCACCCTGTTTCCCAGGGCAGATCCATTCCAGTCAGACCAGATATTCAGGGTAATGCTGGAGTTTGACATGAAAAAGTTCATCAAGACCAAGTACAAGGGAGAATACCAGAAAGCCCTGCTTATTTTTCAGGAGATGGATAGCAGTCTTATAGAAACAGAGATCAGGATCCGGGCCAGGGGAGAATTCCGGAGAAGTCATTGCTACTTCCCTCCCATCAAGCTTAATTTCAAGGAAACGGACTTCAATAATGAATATATGAACGATATTGCCTCATTGAAGCTGGTCACGCACTGCAAGAACTCCACCCTGTATGAGCAATATATCCTGAAAGAGTACCTTGTGTACAGGATATTCAATATGCTGACTGACAGCAGCTTCAGGGTAAAATTTGTACAGATTGACTACATCGATTCGGAGGATAAAATGAAGCCCTTTACCAAATATGGTTTTATCATTGAAAGCAATGATCATCTGGCCAAGCGGCTGAATGGAATAAGGATAGATAGAGAAGGAATACCCACATGGAACACAGACCTGTACTATTCAAATCTGATGACTGTATTCCAGTACATGATCGGGAATACCGACTGGGCCATCCCTGTGCTGCATAATATCCGGTTGATTAAACCAGTAGAATTCAACTCAGGCATACTTGCCATTCCATATGATTTTGACTATAGTGGCATGGTCCATGCCAATTATGCCATACCTGATGAACAGCTGGGAATTGAGACTGTCCGGGAAAGGGTGTACAGGGGATACTGCCTGCCCTCTGATGATCATTACCAGCCATTCTTTAAGGTATTCCTGGAAAAAAAACAGGCCATTTTCTCACTTGTGGAGAACTTTGATCTGCTCGATAAAAGGCATAGAACAGACATGTTGATATACCTGGAGGAATTTTATCATATTATTGAGAATCCCGGATTGGCCAGGCATGAGATCATTGCCGGATGCCGGGAACTCCCCAGGAAATGATGCATAAAAACCGTTTGACAATCGTTATTCCCCACCAAGGATGCTATTTGCAAATTCATGGCTGATATAATTATCAAATCCAAGACAGACATTGGTGGCGAATTTAATACCGGTACCTGCCATGTCTTCCAGATCCTGTTCAAACAGTGATTGGAGTCCGGATCTTGAGGTTTCATTCTCTAACAACCAGTGAATGATCCCGGCATTGAAATTATCTCCGGCCCCTATGGTACTGACAGGCTCGATGCTTTCAGCTGGAACTTCGACCTGGCTGGCATGCAGGAATACTTTTACGCTTCCCGAGTTTTGTGTGTAGAGCAGTAACTTTGAATCAGCATCAATGATCCTGCGAACATCCTCCGGCTGGCCGGCACCAAAGATCAACTGAAAATCCTCATCAGATCCCCTGATAATATCAGCATAATTGATGTTCTCAATGATCCTTGGCTTTAATTCCTCCAGTTCGGCCAGATGGGCCCTGCGAAAATTGGGATCATAGATAATGATGGCCCCCCGCTCCCGTCCCATGTCCAGAAACCTTACAACAGATTTCCGGACCTCCCTGGAACTGGCATATATTGATCCGAAAAGAATGATATCATCCGCAGCGATATCCTCTGGTAACTCCTGCAAACGCTGCTCCGGAAAATCTTTGTAAAAGGAATAGTTCGCATTGTTGTCATCATCGAGAAAAGCCATTGCCAAGGCTGAGGATCCATCACGGAACCGATTGACATACAAGGTATTGACACCATTTTCATCCAGAAAATTGTCAATGAGCCGGCCCACGTCATCCTGTCCATACTCGCTTACAAAACATGGGGTCCACCCCAGCCTCCCGAGGGATACGAGAGCATTCAGTACGGAACCTCCAGGCTTGGCTGCCCTGGGTTGTCCGTCCTTGAAGATGATGTCCAGGACAGTTTCCCCGAAACCAAAAACTCTTCTCATAATGCAACTTATTTTACCAATCTGGATATGGCTTTGAACTCATCTGTTCCTGAAAACCGGCAGAGTTCGAACAGCAGGGATTCATACGTTGTAATGATAGCTCCTTCCCTTCTCATCCTCCGGACGGATATAGATTTATCATCTGGTTTTCGTGACGAGATACAATCTTCCACAACAATGGTTGTATATCCTCTTTCCATTAAATCAATGACGGTTTGGAGCACGCAAACATGACTTTCAATGCCGGCGATGAGAATAAACTGTTTATGCGTCTCGGTCAGGGCCTTAATAAACTCCGGTTCATCGCAACAACTGAAGGCTGTTTTTTCAATCACAGGGAAATCGTCAATCAAGGCCTGCATACCGGGGATTGTGGGTCCGAGTCCCTTGGTATACTGCTGGGTAACCAGCACCGGAACCCCGAGCACCTTCAAACCTTCCACCAGGATACTATTGTTTCTTGCCAGTGCTTCATGCTCATGCATGTGCGGGAATAGCCTTTCCTGGATATCAATGATCAATCCAGCCGTATTTTCTCTTTGAATCCTCATCCTGCTGAATTTCGTGATTTAATCCCAAGATATCCGCCATGATGCCTTTTGGCATAGTCAGCCTGTTTAAACCCGATCTGATTCATCATCAGGACCACGAGGATATCTCCAATGACCGTCATTGTCGTGGTGGAAGTCGTAGGTGTAAGTCCCAGGGGACAAACCTCTTCCGGGTTCCCGGTATGGAGCAGGACATCTGCCTGCCTGGCCAGTTCACCCTCCGTATTACCGGTAATTACTACCAGGGGTATCTCGGGGTACAGCCCTTTTACCAGTCCAACCAGTTCAATGATCTCACGGGTTTTACCGGAATTGCTTATCAGGAAAAGAACATCATTTTCCTGGATCACTCCAAGGTCCCCATGTTGCGCGTCACTGGGATGCAGGAATACAGCCGGTGTGCCTGTAGAGCTGAATGTGGTGGCAATATTGATCGCAATTTGTCCGGCCTTTCCCATGCCTGTACATACCAGCTTCCCATGCTTTTCATGAACCTGTTTCCGGATCAGGTCCGTGGCTTCCATAAAAGCCTCCGAGGCAGGTATGCGCAGAATGGCATCTGACTCTCGTTTGAGCAATTCTCTAATTTCTTCCAGCATATTAATAATGAATAAGTACTAATCGGTTGAATAAAGACGTAAAGATAATTAATATAGGATTTTAAATTTTTTAATTTTACAAATCGTTAATCTCATAAAAATATGAAGTCAATTGCACTTACCGGGATCAGAGAAATGAAT
>DAOWJB010000050.1 GCA_030640625.1 Bacteroides sp. | reverse complement strand
GTTTTTGTTTTCATTTTTGTAAGATTTATTTAGTTCTTTCCACTCATTTGGTTTTTCGTTGACGCCCTGTTTTTTAGAGTGGTTCCGAACTCCACTTTTTTTGACAGTCGGAAATGACTGTCAAGAAGTATCGTAACGAAAATATTTTTCCGCTGGTTCATTTTTTGTTTTGTAAACTTGCCCATAACGTTTGTGAATTTGCACTCGCTGTGTTTATTTTTCATTTGTTCGGCTGAAAAAGTGTATATACTCTACCAAAATCATCCAATGGATTCCTTATATTTTCATGCTCATTCGTGGTTACTTGGGTATAGGTACAATCTGTAATGATGTAATGAAAGAAATTGGAAAGTAATTTATTGGAACAGCCAAGTGCTACGTAGTCGAACTATGCGAGATGTGGGAAATCTTAAATAAAATTACGACAAAATATTAATGGTGCCAAAGAGTTAAAATGAATGCCGATTCACAATAAGAAAACCCGACACATTGTGGACCGGTGGTTCTTTTTGTCATAATGCGATTGCTACACCACCTGGCGAATCTTTGGGATCTGTACAAAATACTTTATAAGATTAGGATAGTGGGCTATACTGTTCCCGCTGCCAAGGGCATAACCACCATCATCCCAGGTGATTTCAAGCAGTTTTAATGCTGTTTTTCAATCATTCCAGACCAGTCTGAGTACATCACCCTCAGTTAGTTCCAGGGCCCGGGCAAATATAATGCTGCCTCCGTGACCTGGAGTACATTCAATTGATCTTCCATTTACCTCGACCCCGGGCATGCTGCCAGGATGTATCTGACCATAACCCAGCCGGTTGAGAATAAGATTGCCATAATCCACTGCAAGTTCAATCTCCAGCTCTCTCTCTTTGTAATTTCCCCAGCCGGATCCGGTGGACCAGAAGCAGCTGAAATCTTCCTGGCTGAACACCGGGTTAAAGCTGATGCTTTTGCTGACCCCGTCATATTCAAACCCGGAAAGGGCCAGTAACACAGCCCAGCTGGACAACGCCCTTGAATAATAAAATCCGGATTCGATTTCTGCATATGGATTACGGTTATATCCTGCATACCTGCCCCGAACGGCCTTTGTTACTTCCAGTCCCTCTTCAACCAGTCCCGCCCTGATCATGGTTGCAGCCACCTGGTATTCAACACCTGTCCAGGCTTCTTCTGCATAAGGAAAGGGGATCTGCTCCCTGTTTCCATCCGGCCAGGTACATATCACCAGTCCCCCTTCATCATTCAGCGCATACACTCTCTGAACATTCTGAAAATCAGCAAACGAGGGGATAAAATTATGACCGAAAATAGATTGGAGGCTCTTTTGCACTTTCACTGTATCCAACAGGTAACCCATACCGGAATTAAAAGCCAGGTATTGTCCGAGCAACTGGTCTGCAAGGCATCCGCTTCCATACTGGTATTTGATATTACCTTCCACAGTTTTCAGGTGGTCCGGAACTGTCAGTCCATCGATCACCTCGATCTTCTGGGTATACCAGGAACCGTTCCAGAGAAGTTCATCGTAGTTGTCCCTTCCATGGCGGTAAAGTTCCTCATATTCCCTGGACAGGCCGGTATCACCAAGATATGCTGCCATCTCAGAACAGGCCATGATAGCCCCAAGGTAGAGGCTGCCTGTCATCATGTTGGGACCAAAGAAATTAATATCATAAGTATTGTGCTGATCACCGCGTAGTACACCTTGCTTTCCAGGGTCCCATGGTATCATCTCCTTTACCCAGGCTGCTTCCCTGCTATCACCGGAAGAACCTTTCCATGCAAATTCCAGGGCCCGGCGGACAGATGGCCAGAGGCTGGCCAGCCAGAGACTGTCCCCGCTGAATTTCCATTCCCGGTAGACCCTCATGATACTGCCCATTTGGCCGTCTGCAGCCACATTCATAAAATGATGCTCTCCAATAGGGAAGGTTGTCCGGAAACTCTGGTAGCCCGATTTATAGGTCTGCGTCAGAAAGGTTGTCTCCCTCATGTTCCTCTCCAGGGATGGAAACAGGCTGGCCAATGTCTGGGCATAGTTCCATACATGGGTGCAATTTCCCGGACAGCAACCGAAATCAAGTCCCAGTCCCTCCCAGGCATGCACATCCCCATTATCAACGCGCGAGAGAAGATTGGATGTCAGCATCGCTACATTGGAGGCAGCTGCATCGATAACTGCACCCGGAAGTGAACTCCCGGCCAGGTTATCGTAGAATTTCCTGCCGTATTTTACCAGTTCGGATTCATTCTTTACAAAAAAATCAAGTACTTCCAGGGCGTCGTTATATCCCCGGGCATAGTAATTACCTGCCATGTTACCCGCGATTTCATCCTCACCGAATGCCTGAACGTTCTCAAGCCTCCTGTTGGGAACCATCCAAGCCAGATAATACTTAATGGTGTCAGTCGCACCCGGTGCAAGCGCTCCATGTACCAGGATCGAGGAGACAAGCTGTTGCTGGCCCCCGTGTACAATACTGTCGGTAACTACCGGGAAATGCCCCTTACCGGAGAATTCACTCCAGAGCAAATGTGCATCGTCCCACCAGCCGCCCAGAGGCCAGGCAGTCACGATCTCTTCCTTACCATGATCTGTGACCACTGCCATATTGCCATAATCCTCATGAGACGGATTGATCAGGCTCTCGAAATACACCCCGGATAGATTTTCATCCCGGATGGCAGTATTCCTTATCATATGTCCCGGTTTTCCAGCCCGGTAATTAAGGTTCCCTAAGGGATTGGAAATATTAAATGCCAGGGCGAATTCCATGCTGCGATCCGTGGGATTGGAAACCGTCCATGTAAATGTACCCACGGGGATGCTGCTGTAGGGGACATCGAGGGGGATTATTGGACTGAAACACTCCAGGCGGATATCAAGGGGAACCCTTTCGTCCTCGAACTCGAGCTTAATAAATGGTGGTGCCCCGGTCCACCGTACTTCATCGAACCTCGGAAGTCCCGAAAGCTGTTGCCTGGGAACCCCGAAACCATTGGTAAAATTGTCGAAATGCCTGCGTTCAAGTATCATTGCTTCCGATTCCTTTTCTCCATCCTTGTACCATAATGAAAAGAAGGTCATATAGGGGGGCAGCTCATCCCTCTGGGCACGGTTGAAAATCTCAAATTCCAGGATATTGCCCCTTCCGCCGATCAGGAGATTGCCTGTTCCGATTCCTCCAAGCGGATAAAAAATGTTACGAAGGTTTTCCCCGGTGTAAACAGGAAGCCCGCCTGCAAGTCCAGGTTCCTGCCTCCTTTCATCCTTGCTGCATCCAACCTGGAGAACAGCAGAGAGTAAAACGCTAAATACCAGGATTCGATTCTTATCTTTCATTGAAAGGGAAAATCTCTGATTCTGAACGGACATTCTCAGTATACCCGGTGAGTTCCTTTACCAATTCGGGGTATTCTTCCGATAGGTCTTTCATCTCACCCGGGTCATGATCCAGGTCAAATAACTCCTGATCTCCTCCATCCTGCCGGAAACAATTATTCCTTACCAGTTTCCATTTCCCCCTGCGAAGGGCTTGCTTCCCGCCAAGAGATGGAAATTCCCAGTACATATAATCATGGCTTGATTGAGCCTGCCCGTGTAGCTCAGGCAGATAGGATATTCCGTCTATACCGGCAGGGGCAGCTATCCCTGCCAGATCACAGGCAGTGGGGAGAAAGTCCCAGAATGCACTTACATGGCCTGAAACCCTGCCTGGTTTTATGGTTCCCTTCCAGGTCGCGATCAATGGGACCCGGATCCCGCCCTCGTAAACATCTCTCTTCCCTCCCCTGAAGATTCCATTCGAGTTGAAAAATTCCGTAAACTCTTCTCCTGGCATGGGACCGTTATCACTGGTAAAAAGTACAAGTGTATTGCCTTCGATTCCCAGCTCCTCCAGTTTTTCCATAATCATACCGACACCTCTGTCCATCCTGCTGATCATGGCCGCGTACCGCCTGGTATCACCAGGCCAGTCTTCTTCAGCATACAGTCCGTAATCAGGAACTTCCATGCGTTCACCCCTGGGCGCTTCTCCATTATCATGTGGAATTGTAAATGGCAGGTATAAGAAAAACGGATGTTCATGGTTTTCATCAAGGTAACGCAATGCATCCTCAATGAAAAGGTCATGGGAGTATGCCGATTTACGTGTAGCATAACTACCGAGTCCCTTATGCCATAATGAGGTATCCAGATATTGGACCTCGTTATCAAGGTATTCTCTTTCCCCGTTCCTGAGGAGGTATTCCGGGTAATAATTATGCGCAAGCACCTGGTCGAGGTAACCATAATAATAATCAAAACCTTGTTTCAGGGGATCACCAGTAGAATTTTCAATTCCCAGTCCCCATTTCCCGATCATGGCCGTTCTGTAACCGGCGGACTTAAGCAGCTTGGCCACAGTTATGGTTTCCGGTGATACCGGCCATTGTCCGGAAGGTTCAGCCTGACGGTTCCCCCGCACCTCAGCATGTCCCATATGATAACCGGTCATCAAGGCACATCGTGACGGAGCACAGACGGTATTGCCGGCATAATGTTGTGTAAACCTTATGCCGGATAAGGCCAGCCTGTCGATACTGGGGGTTTGAATGATCTCCTATCCATAGCAACCCAGGTCACCATAGCCCAGATCGTCTGCCATGATAAAAATGATATTGGGACTGGCCTTTTCTTCACCGGTGGGACCACAGCCGATCATAAAAACCATAAGGAGTAATGCACTAAAGAGGCCTGAAATACGAATCGTATGATGGTGTATCATGATATAATATGCATATGTTCAATCAAAACTAGAGATTCATATCTACCTTCTGGCAGGCTATTTTCCATAAGAAGTCCAATATATTCATAAAAAACCAGCATGCAAATGTTTACATTTGTTTATCATGAAGAGAAGAAATTTTATCAGGGGACTCGGACTGGGTTCCGCGGCTCTGGTTACATCTAAGACCGCAGGGTTTAACGCTGGTTCAGTCAACACCCCCTTACCCCCATTTGAATACGGAAAGATCCTGAGCCTGGATGATGCCGAAACGGAAGAAGGATTGATCATGGTGCGCATTGAACTGAAAGACCACCCGGACAAAGAGCCATATTTCCATAAAGGGAAGATCAAGGTTAAGGATGCTGAGATCCGGAGAATGAAATCCTACTTTTTCGAACAGGATGAGGACGAATTCAGTGGAGATCTTTCCACCTATAAAGTGTATTTACACGAGCATGATGCGGAGGTGATCGTACTCTGGCTTGCAGGTGCCTCAACCGGCACAGGGATCTATTTACGGGGCCGCAACAATTGTCAATTCCGGATCTCCGATCTCCTGGATAATGATGAGGTGGAGCTTGAATGCGACGGGATGAAGATCAAGGCCAATTTATTGCTTGATAGGGAGATTGGAGAGATCCGTCTGGCAGATTTCGGAGCAGAGGAACCAGGTGAGAATTTTGATTTTATTGCAATGGCAGATCCACAAGGCGGACTCCCGGATGATGAGAACCAGCTTGATACCCGCATGAAGATCCATAATGCCTTTATACAGGAAAGTGTTGCACTGGCCAACCGCCTGGATTTCAATCCTCTTTTTACTGTCATCATCGGGGATGTCTGCGATAAGTGGGGTTATGAAAAGGACCTTCAACAGATGAATGCTTTTCTTTCGGAGTTGAACTCCCCTGTCCTCTACGGCATAGGGAACCACGAAACCCTGCTCCGGTCTGAATTCGGTCCCGGTTACAACATGCAGGCTTTTAATCATTTTATTGCGGCACAAAAAGCGATCAACGGGCTGGATAAGCTCCTGTATTCCTTTAATGCAGGGAGCTGGCATTTTGTGGTCTGGCCCGACCCTCTGCGGCCCGGTTTCTGGGAAACACATCCACATTATTTTGACTGGCTTGAACGGGATCTGGAAAAATACAGGGACAGGCCTACCATGGTATTCCAGCATGTACCGGTCCACCCGGCAGGAATATCGCCGCATATTAACTATGCCGAATCGGTATTTGTCAAGCGGACTTTCCTGGAGATCCTTTCCAGGCATGGAAATGTAAAGTACTGCCTGAGCGGACATGTACACATCCCGGTCAGGGCTTCCTTTAAGACAGCGGTTTCCTTTCGGGGAATTAAGCTGATAAACCTTCCGGCTGCAGGTTACCGTCCGCGCGCTTTCGGTGAAGAGGATTTCTACGGTGGTCCCACCCAGGGGATAACCATGGTACATATCCGGGGTACCGAGGCTTCCATACAGTACAAAACGGTTACCGAGGAGGTATTTGACTATCCAACGGAACTTCCCGAATTCGATGAAAATGCCTACCCTCTTTGGCTTAAGTACAAGTGGGAATTATCCGCCGAAGACAGGATCGTAAACGGGGATTTCAACGATGGGTTTAAGGGATGGGCCAGGAGATTCGTTTACCAGGAAGACCATGATCCTTCGAATTTGTGTGAGATCAGGCCTTCCCCGGAGAATGCAAACGCTCGTTCTCTTTATCTTTTTGCAAGAAAACGGGGGTACATGGCTCCCGGACAGGACCGACTTCCGCAGGATATAAACCGTATCTGCCAGGCTGTAAAACTGGAAAAGGGACTGTCTCCATTTCTCCGGTTCAATTACCGTATCAACGGACAGCACACGGATATGAACGGTTATTGCGGCGGGTATGTCTGGATGGAAGGGTATTCTCGCAGCAACAAGGTCCTGAACCTAATGTATTCAGTGAATAAGATATGGGTGAATATAGGGGGACAATACAGTGACTATCGCAGTGTACCTAATATCCAGATGGGACTCCAGAGCAGGGCCGATTCCTGTAATGAATGCCTGTTGAACATCCGGGAAGATCATGACAGCCACAGCCAGGGCAGATCATTCCGGGGATTGGATATAGACCGGCTCATTATAAACCTGGGAGTTTGGAATATAAATGATGGGGATGACCAGCCATTCGGCATATATTTCAATGGCTTCAGGCTGGATTATGACCTGCCGGGATCCAGCCAGGCAGGAGGTATACGCATTGATCCAAAAGCCAAAGAAGATGAATGGTGGCGCAACAAGATCTGGCCCTCGAAAAATATCGCAGGGGAGCACCGGTACATCATTGCCACACAGAAAATATAACCACCCCCCGGC
The DNA here is from genome assembly GCA_030640625.1 of Bacteroides sp. Taxonomy (GTDB): domain Bacteria; phylum Bacteroidota; class Bacteroidia; order Bacteroidales; family SM23-62; genus SM23-62. Next base: position 20,284 of record DAOWJB010000050.1, on the reverse strand, counting down.
GGTTCATCATTTATCCTTCGGGAGGCGGTCCCACCATGTCCGCTTCATAATAATTACACAGACTGTGATGACAGCAAGCGTGGTAAACAGGGGTCCGTTTTTTCTTAAAACCAGGTACATGGGTGCCAGGACCAGGAGGGTCTGTCCAACAGTACCTATGACGATATTGAAGATGTCCATCCGCAAACTCTTGTTGGGAATGAATTCAGGATCTTCCTGCATGACCTTTTCCCGTATAGGTTTCCAGAATCCCCAGGGCTTAACATTGCGATAAAATGATTTGAGTGTTTCCTCATCGGTTGGCGGAGAAGTAAAGGTCCCCACAATAACTCCTCCGATGGAGATGATCAGAATAAGCGGGAAATAATACAGGTCAAGGGTTTTCGAGAACAGGGATGGAAACACCAGGGCAGGAATCAGGCCTGCGATCATTCCCCAGAAAAACCCGTTTCCATTGAACCTCCACCAATGCCATTTAAGTACATTGGCTGCGAGATAGGATCCCCAGAGAGCTGATACGATCCACTGCAGCAAACTGTTTACATCTTTGGAGTAAAATCCGAAAATAATGCTGATAATCACGGTGGTGATGCCCGCCAGGTAGTTGACATTCCGGATCTGCCGGTTAGTGGCCTGCGGTTTCATGTATTTCAGATAAATATCATTGGTCAGGTATGCCTGGGCTGCATTCAGGGTTCCGGCAAAGGTTGACATAAAGGCTGCAAGCAATCCCGCAAGCAGCAGTCCCAAAAGTCCCACAGGCACAAACTGGCTGATGGCCGAAGGGAGGATCTGTTCAAAATCGATCCTGCTCCCTACAATCAGGTCCAGCCTGTCATAGTAAAGTAAGCCAAGCACCACGAAACCGGTTATCATTATGTACCTGACAGGCATTAATACAATGGATACAAAACCACTCATTTTTGCGGCATCTGAGGGTGACCGTGTCGAAAGGATCTTCTGCATATCGTAATTTGGCAGTGGACCTGCAACACTGACCAGGATACCCTTGAATACCATCATCATGAAAAATATGGAGAACAATGAATAACCGTCAGTCCGGATCTTTTCATTTACCTCATCAATGATACCCGTCCAGTCAAGGTCGAGTTTCCAGCCAAAAAGAGGATTGAGCCATCCATCCGGCACATTCAGGGTGGTTCCTGCCAGTTCTCTCATGGCAATGATACCAATGACGATGGCCGAGACTGTCATAATGATGTATTGGACAAGGTCCGCCCATACGATACTTGTCATTCCGCCCAGGACCGTATAAAATACCGCAAATAGTGTGAATACAATGCCATAGAGATGGGGAACATGTTCCGGTCTGACTTCGAAGGGTATAAAACGGGAAACCATTTCCCAGGGGATGAATATCTCAATGAATTTTCCCAGTCCGATGAAACCGTAGGCAAGGAAGCCCAGGCAGCTGATCAGGGCAAAGACCACGACAATGACATGGGACTTCTTTGCATCCCTCAGGGAACCAAAACGGGTGGCCATCCATTCCGCTCCGGTAGTGGCATTGGAGCGGCGAAGCCACATGGACAGGTAAACCATAAGGAAAACCTGGTTGAATACTGGCCAGAGCCAGGGAATAAATATGCTCTTCAATCCATAGATAAAGCCTAAGGTTACAAGCCACATGGTTCCTGAAATATCGAACATCCCGGAAGCATTTGAAAGTCCTAAAAGGTACCATGGGAGGGTCTTCCCGCCCAGCAGGTAAGCCTCCTTGCTCCGGTTAGCCCTTTTCCTTACCCAGAGGCCAATGAAAACCGTTGCGGAGAGATAGACGAGAATGATTGCGATATCTACGGTTTGTAATTGCATGCTTGTGTTATTTGACATTGAAATGCTTATAATTTCCCTAGGAGATTCCGGCAGCACCCCCACCCCTGATTGCCAGCAGAATTGCTTCTGTTGCGGTGGCCCCAATCCGTGTCACGCCTAATTTCCTGACCTTCAGTGTGTCTTCCAGGGTTCTTACGCCTCCTGCAGCCTTCACCTGCACCTCCGGGTCAGCATGCTGGCGCATCAGTATAAGGTCCGAAACGGTGGCTCCCTTATAGTTATAGCTCCCATCGGACTGCTTCACAAAACCGAACCCTGTAGAGGTTTTTACGAATTCAACCTTGTATTTGCTGCAGATCTCACAGAGCTTGATTTTATATGTATCCTCCGGCAGAAAATCGTTCTCAAATATCACTTTCAGGGCAGCTCCATGTTTTTTCGTCACCGCGGCAACTGCCCCTATTTCAGCATCCACATACTCCCAGTCGTCGGATAAAACCTTTCCGGTATTTACTACCATATCAATTTCCACCGCCCCGTCTTCAAGGGCCTTTTCGGTTTCAAAGACCTTGACGTCAACCCTGCTGTTACCATGTGGAAATCCAATGACGGTGCCCACCATCACTTCCGAGCCCTTCAGAAGATCTGCTGCCATCTTTACAGCATAAGGTTTGATGCAAACGGAAGCCACATTGTATTTTTTTGCCAGTTCAATACCTTTCTTCAGCGTCTGGTCATCCATGGTGGGGTGAAGCAGCGAATGATCAATCATTTTTGCGATTTCATGTTCTGTTACATTACTCATTATTCATAAATTTTGCGTTAATATTCCATATCTAAGGTTATCGTCATTACCAAAATACTCAATCAAAATAGCATACTAATTAACGAAAATAGCTGACCTGTCCCAACCCGGATCAGTATAATTTTGGAATATATTTTATCAACTCCTCCCGGAATGAAACTCTCAATTAAGGAAAAAATCGGTTACAGCATCGGAGATTTTGCAGGAAGCAGCCTGTGGCAGACAATGGCTTTCTTTCTCCCTGTCTTTTATACAGACGTCTTCCTCCTGCCGGCCGCATCCGTCGCTACCCTTTTCATGGTAGTCAGGATATTCGACGCGCTGAACGATCCCATCATGGGTACCATTGCCGACCGGACCCGCAGCCGTTGGGGCAAGTTTCGGCCTTACCTTCTGTTCGGCTCTGTTCCCCTGGGACTGTTAACTGCGCTGATGTTTACCACGCCGGATCTCAGCGATTCCGGCAAGCTTGTATACGCCTATGTGACCTATTTCCTCCTCCTGGTCCTGTATACGCTTGTTATGGTGCCATACAATACCCTGGTCGGTGTCATGACATCCAACCCGGTCGAAAGGACCAGCCTGTCATCTTACAAGTTTGTGTTTGCTTATGCAGCGGGACTAATGGTGCAGGCTCTGCTTATTCCAATGGTTTCGAAACTGGGACAGGGAAATGAGGCTCAGGGCTACCAGTTATCCATGACCGGACTGGGGATCATCTGTGTAATCGCATTGGTTATTGCTTTTGCAAGTACAAAGGAAAGGGTAAAACCGGATCCCAAGGTCCAAACAAGCCTGACAAATGATCTTAAAGACATCATGCAAAACCGGCCATGGCTGATCCTCTTCTGCTGTACCGCCATGGTTTTTATTTACATTGGTATCAGGTCGGCATCGGTGATGTATTATTTTGAATATTTTGTAGGCAGAAGAGAACTGGCAGCCGTTTTCATGGTTAGCGGCACTGTAGCTGTTCTCCTGGGTGTACTTCCGACAAAAATACTGTCACAAAAATTTGGAAAAAGGAATCTTTTCCTTGCATGTCTTGCTGTAATTATTATTTCGCTGGTAGTAAACTACCTGGCTGCACCGGAGAACCTGATCCTGATCTTTGCCACACAGATCACCTTTTCCTTTGCCTCGGGTCCCACCATGCCCCTGGTCTGGTCCATGCTGGCAGATACGGCGGATTATTCAGAATGGAAAAATGGAAGGCGGGCAACGGGACTTATTTACTCGGTCGCAACCTTTGGTCAAAAAACCGGTATAGCCATCGGTGCATCCCTTATGCTGGCAATCATAAGCTATTATGGGTACCAGGCAAATGTGGCGCAATCCCCCGAATCCCAGCTCGGGATCCGGATTTGCATGACAATCGTTCCGGCTTTAATAGCCCTGGCGGGTACGATATTACTAATATTTTACAACCTTCCCGACCGCAAATTGATCAATATAGAAAAAGAACTGAATGAGAGAAGAGAAGAATAATATGAGGTCCATAGACAGATTTATCGCCCTGGTGCTCGGGGGACTTATGCTGGTGCTGATGCATTCATGCCACAGTAACCCGGATAGCTGGAATCTCAGGTCCCCGGATAAAAAAATCACAATATCAATCAACAAACTGGGCAACCCGGATAAAATGGATGATATGCTCTTCTATTCGGTATCCCTGAAAGAAAAAGGGAACCGCCTGCAGGTTATCGAGCCTTCGCCACTGGGTTTGGAACGGGAAGACGGACGTTTTGTTGAAAACCTCCGGTATTTATCATCAGACCATAAAAAAAATGTCCGGGAAAACTACCAGCTTGTCTCGGGAAAACACCTGGATTGCAGCAGTGAATACAGTGAACTGCTGATCCATTTTCAAAATCGCGGGGGTGAAAAAATAAACCTGGTTTTCCGTGCCTACGATGACGGAGTTGCATTAAAGTATCAGTTCCCGGGACAGAAGAGCCGTGAAACGAGGGTACTCAGGGAATTAACCGGTTTTAACCTGGGGACCGGTCAGGCATGGGGCCATCCCTACGATACTGTGGCCAGATGGAACCCCGGTTACGAAACTTATTATGAGGGACCAATGGAGATCGGAACATCGGCCCCCCTGAATAAAAATGGCTGGGCTTTCCCACTGTTATTTAAGTCCCTTGACACATGGATCATGCTTTCCGAATCTGGTCTTGACGGGACCTATGGCGCCAGCCATTTGTATTCCGGATGCAACGACGGCCTTTACCGGATAAAGTTTGCAGAGGCTGAAGAAGCAATGGGATATTATGAAAATACATCTCATTCAAAAATTCCCTGGGAAACCCCATGGAGATTTATGATTATAGGGAATGACCTGTCGGAAATTGTTGAATCAGATATGGTAACTGACCTGGCGGATCCTTCCAGGTTGGAGAATACCAGCTGGATAAAACCTGGAAGGGCTTCCTGGAGCTGGTGGTCCGAAAGTGATAGTCCCCAGGATTATAACCGTCTGCTGCCTTATATCGATTTTGCAGCTGAAATGGGATGGGAATACAGTCTTGTGGATGCCAACTGGAACCACATGAAGAACGGCTCAGTTGAAAAGCTGGCTGAATATGCCAGCGAGAAAGGGGTTGGACTTCTGCTATGGTATAATTCCGGGGGAAAACATAATGAAGTTCCGGCGGAGCCGCGTGACCTTATGGATGAAAGAGAGATCAGAAGAAAAGAATTCGAGCGTATCAGCAAGATGGGAATTAAAGGAATTAAGGTGGATTTTTTCCAGTCAGATAAGGAGGAAATTATCAAACAATACATTGAAATCCTGGAAGATGCGGCTGATTACCAGCTCGTAGTGAATTTCCACGGCTGTACCCTGCCAAGGGGCTGGAGAAGAACCTGGCCGAATCTGCTTACCATGGAAGCTGTTCGCGGTGGAGAGAGTTACAAATTCGACAGGAATTATCCCCAGGATGCACCATCCCACCTGGCTATTGTCCCTTTTACACGGAATGTTGTGGGCCCATGTGATTATACACCGGGAGGATTCTCAAACAGCACCTACCCCCACCTCACCACATATGCATTTGAGCTGGCCCTCCCGATTGTAATTGAATCCGGGATTATGCATTATACCGATACTCCTGGTAAAACACATGAACTCCCGGATTATGCGCAGTCCCTCCTCAAAGAACTGCCCGTTTGCTGGGACGAAACCCGGTATCTGGCGGGCTACCCAGGTAAGGATGCCGTAATTGCCAGGCGAAAAGGCGAACGCTGGTACATCGGGGGAATTAACGGTGAATCCGTGGAAAAGGATCTGACCATCAATATCGAAACGCTTATGCCGGCCGGGACAGAGTTGGAGATAATCCATGATGGGGCAGCACCTGCACTACTTCAAAACAGCAGGCTGACAGCCGGTAAAAGTACTTTCAAAGTCCATTTAAAACCCTATGGGGGATTTGTCGCAACCATTGACCTGAAGGACAAAATGTAAAAAATCAGGCCTGCTTTCCAGGAATTTCATAATTTTGGAATGAGGGGAGCTCAATTCCCCTCAACAGTATGAGGCGGGTGAAATTTCAGATTATCTTATTCCTTGGAGCAATCTCGATTGCTGTTTGCGCCCAGGACAACTACATTCGTTTTCACAGTATCAGCCTTGAGGACGGGCTCTCCCACAGCCTGGTCTCCTCTTTTCTTGAAGATGATCTGGGTTTTATGTGGTTCGGCACCCAGGACGGGCTCAACCGGTATGACGGGTATGAGTTCAAGGTGTATCATGCGGGAAAAAGCAAGCACACACCCTCGAAAAACTGGATCACGGATATTTACAAAGACCATTTTAACCAGATCTGGATCTACTACCAGGGGAAAGGGCTTGACCGTTTCGATCCCCTGCATGAAGTGTTCCATACATACAAGCCTGACAGCTTGAAACCGGGATCCATTTCCAGTGATAGTTACTTTGATAACCATAGTTTTAATTTTTCTGTCTTTTTTGAAGATTCTGACAGCAACCTCTGGATCGGAACTGACAGGGGATTAAATAAATACATCCGGAAAAATGACCGTTTTGAGCACTTCAGACATGACCCCCTGGATCCCAACAGCCTGACTGACGACCGCGTCATCACCATGGCCGAGGACCATGAGAACAAGCTCTGGATCGGTACCGATAACGGCCTAAACCGCTTCGACCCCTTGACCGGCAGGTCAACCAGGTTCATGCTGGATCCAGGAAATCCAAATTCCCTGAAAGACAGTACCATAACTGACATACTGGTCTGTCTGGATACTTCTGTATGGGTCGGGACAGAAAGAAGCGGTCTTCATATCATTGAAAATGCATACGGCGAAGAATACAGGATCTTAAATTTAATTAACAAACCCCTGAATGTAAATCTTGTGCCCAGCGTGTACAAGATCTATAAAACACAGCGCGGATACATGCTGGTTGGTTCAAACCAGGGACTCTACCAAATTAGCAGGGTGGACGGATCCTTCCGGGCAAGGCTTTTCCCTGAAACGAGGAATATCCGGATCGATCACATAGTCGAAGATCCCTTTGGGTTTGTCTGGGTTGCTTCCAACCAGAATATCCGGAACAGCCTTTTCCGCCTGGACCCTGATCTTGAAAGCATAGAAAATTTCCGGTACGAGGAAACGGACCCTTACAGTTACAAGGGTGGTAAAATCATTTTCATGGATATCAGCCGGACAGGGCTCATCTGGATTAGTGCAGAAAAAAACGGACTCTACCAGGTTGACCTTTATGCGAAGAAATTTCATACCATCGATGCCATACCCAGGAATGATGTAAGCCTGGTAGACAAGGAAACCTATGCGATCCATGAAGATGCCAGCGGTAATATTTATGTTGGGACAAAAAGCGGGTTAAACAGGATCAACCTCAGGGAGCAGACGGTGATGAACTTCCATAACAAGCTGGATATCATCAGCAACCTCTCCTGGGAATACGCTGACCGTTTACCTGCGGAACTGATAGGAACGATCGCTGAAACAGGGGACCATAAATTATGGCTGGGATCATTTGACTACAAGGTCAGTCTCTATGACCCCCAGACCGGGAGGTTCCTCAACTTCCATCACAATGAGACTGATGCGCGTTCCTTCCTGGGATGGTCTCTCCGCTCCATATGCGTCACTCGTGACGACAGGGTGTATTTCGGTGGTACCTCCGACGGCCTGCTATGGTTAAATGATGACGGCAAAACATTTTCCTATTATCCGGTAGTTAAGACAGGTGATCCCACGGGAACCAACGATTCCTGGATCAACATCATACGCGAGGGAAAGGATGGATTTTTATGGCTCGGTACTATGCAGGGAGGCCTGAACCGCATGGATCCTGCCACCGGGGAATTTACGCATTTCATTAACGATCCCTCCGATCCGAATTCCATCTCCAATAACCTGGTGAAATGCATTCTCGAACCTGAAATTCACGGTGAAGACATCCTGTGGATAGGCACCAATGGTGGCCTGAACAGGTTTGATAAAAATTCCGGCAGCTTTACTCTTTACTCGGTAGAAGATGGCCTGCCGGGCAATACCATTCACGGGATTCTGGAAGACAAACTGGGCAGGCTCTGGTTGAGTTCCAACCAGGGACTGATCCGGTTTGACCCCCTTACTGAAAAAATCCGGGTTTATACGGTGGAAGACGGCCTGCAGGGAAATGAGTTCAATGAAGGTTCCTATTTCAAGAACAAGGATGGGATCCTTTATTTTGGCGGGACAAATGGACTAAATTATTTCAACCCGGATGAAATCCGCGACAATCCGCATGATGCCAGAGCCGTGATCACCGACTTCAAACTCTACAACCAGTCGGTTATTGCAGGAGACACGATCGATGATAGGGTCCTGCTTAAGAAATCCATTCTCCATACAGATGAAATTTTTCTGACACATAAGGATAAAGTGATCTCTTTTGAGTTCACTTCCCTGCACTTTATTGCACCGGCAAAACTGAAATACCGTTATATGCTCGAGGGATTTGATGAGGATTGGAATGTGGTACCTTCGAGTCAGCGGTTTGCACATTACACCAATATTCCCAGTGGTGATTATACACTTCGGGTCTTATCCACCAACAGTGATGGAATACCATCAGTTGAGCCCGCCACTCTCGTCATACACGTTATGCCACCCTTCTGGGAAACAGTATGGTTCCAGGCGCTTATTACGATATTGATCGTTGCGCTATTTTTTGTCGTAATGAGTATACGTACCCAGGTCCTAAAACATCAGAAGAAAATGCTTACCCTGGAGGTGGAGGAACGTACCTGGAAGTTACAGGAAGCAAACAAATTGCTCCAGGACAAGCAGGATGAGATTGTAAGCCAGAGGGATAATCTCAGCGAACAGAATAAACAACTTGAGAAGCAGAAGATTGAGATTCAGGATATGGCGGAAAAACTACATGAATCCGACCAGGCGAAACTCAGGTTTTTTACCAATATTTCCCATGAATTCAGGACCCCTCTGACCCTGATCATGGGACCCACTGAAAACCTGCTCAAAAAGAAAGATTTCAGCAATTCCGACAGTGTAAAGAAGGATCTATCACTGATCTACCGCAATGAGAAACGTCTGTTCAGGCTGATCAATCAATTGCTCGAGATACGCCGGGTGGAAACCGGAACCCTGAAACTATCCGTAAAAGAAAATGATATCGTTGGTTTTCTACTGGAAATCCACAGTCTGGTCAACCCACTTGCTGATAAGAACAATATTGATTTCCGGTTTGTCACAGACCTGGAGAAATTGCATCTCCATTTTGATGCCGACAAGATCGAAAAGATCCTGTACAACCTTGTCTCCAACGCTATGAAGTATGCACCTGATGGCGGAGAAATTGTATTATCCATGGCTATTGAGAAACGACCAGATGAACAGGAAATGCTGAAAATTTCCGTCGCAGACAACGGACCAGGGATCCCTGCAGAACATCTTCCACATATATTCGACAGGTTTTACCAGATCAGCAGCCAGAGCAAACCAGGAAACTTAAGTTCAGGAATCGGACTATCATTGAGCAAGGAACTGGTGGAAAAGCATTACGGTGAAATCTCCGTAGAGAGTGAAATCGGGTCGGGGACTACCTTCAATGTTTACATACCTGTATCTTCCGATGTATATAAAACCCAAGAACATCAGTCTGATCCGGACACCGTATATTCTCTCGACTTTATGAAATCCATGCTCGAAGCCATCGAAGAACCGATCACGGTAGATCCCGTACCTCCTGATGCCGAAGAAGATCAGATTCGGATCCTGGTTGTGGAAGACAATATAGATATGCAGCAATTTCTTAACCGTGAACTTAGTGCTTATTACAGTGTCATGGTCGCCGGAAATGGGAGACAGGCACTTGTTCAGGCCAAGGAACACCCCCCTGATCTCATCATAAGCGATATAATGATGCCTGAAATGGATGGACTAACACTGTGCAAGAAATTAAAAAGCGATGAATTTACCAGCCATATCCCGGTGTTTCTCCTTACAGCAAAATCAGAGACCGAGTACCAGGTATCCGGACTTGAGATGGGAGCAGACGATTATATTGTTAAGCCTTTCAGCATCGAAATCCTGATGCTGAAAATCAAGAACTTGCTGGAAAATAGAAAAAAGGTTGCCGAGAAATTTTCTCAGGACGCAAATTACATTCCCCAGAACATTAAAATAAGTGAAATTGACCAGGGCTTCCTCGAAAAATTCGTCAGACTGGTGGAGGAGAATATCGATAATCCGGAATTATCAGGGGACTGGCTTGCCTACGAACTGGGGATGAGCAAAGGTAATCTTTATAAAAAACTGAAATCTCTTACCGGCCTTACTGTCAATGTCTATATTCGAACCATCCGGCTCAAGATTGCAGCCAGGATCCTCAAACAAGGCCGGTATAATATATCGGAAGTAGCCTACTCAGTGGGATTTGATAATCCAAAATATTTCTCAACCTGCTTCAGTGATCTATTCTCCATGTCTCCGAAAGAGTATATGAAGTAAGGAATCTATTGAACCTATTTGTGAAAGTTCTAAACCGGTGAATCACTGCTTATGGGTAATTTTAAATGCCCAATTTAAGTGAAATGATGAACCTGAGCAGGATAATTCGCAAATACGGAGTCGAGATTTTGTTGAACCTCCTCATTGTTGTCCTCATATTTTTATTGCTCTACATCATATTTTGAGTATAAAGGTTCGAATACCTGGATTTGATCTATTAATTGATGGATTACCATAATGGCAAGAAAGGTTCTTATAACATTCATGTATGGTTTGCTAATCGGCACAGGATTCCAATTCAAAACTTATGCTCAGTCCCGGCACCAGGTTTACCGGGAAACATTTAATGCCAGTGACCGCGTCAGGAGCGGAATAGCTGTCGGGGGACTCGGAACAGGATCGGTTGAATTAAGAAAAGACGGACAGTTTTATAACTGGACAATACTGAATAACTGGCCCTTGGGTACAGGTGAGCCCCTTGTGATAAAATCCTTTCCCCGAACATATGCGGATCAATCTTTTCTGTTCTTCATCGTCAGGTATGAAGTGGAAGGGGAATCCCCCAGGTTAAAGCTGTTACAGTTGAATGACGGGTTATCGGAAGGAGGTATGCAGGGTATCGATTACTATTACCCATGGATGAGATCAGTTGAAAACATTGAATACAGTGCACGCTTCCCGTTTACCAGTATGAAGTTCTCGGATCCGGAGATGCCCTTTGAAATTTACCTCGAGGTCTTTTCCCCCTTTATTCCGCACGATGTTAAAAACTCCTCCCTTCCAGGGGCTTATTTTAACTTTTCAATCAAATCCACTTCTGACAAGCCTGTAAAGGTATTGCTATTGTCCAGCCTTAGAAACCTGGCTGGATACGATCAGTTGGATAAATATTTTGTCTCCAGTGCTGATTCCGGAAGTGATTATAAAGGTTTTACCATGAGCTGCGGTGGAATGGACTCCACACAAAGTTCCTGGGGGGAAATGGGCATATATTCCCTGTCGGCCGGGTCATCCTATTACCTTGGCTGGGAACATAAACATCCCTACTATGAAAAACTTCTTGTCAATGAGAAATTCGAGGATATCAACGATACCGAAGGAAGGAATCTTATGGAAAATGGGACCAAGAGAGCCAGGACAGCAGATAATAATGACCAGCGTTGCTTCAGTTCAATCGGGTCCAACACAAGGCTGCAGCCAGGCGGTTCCTTCGACCATTCTTTTGTATTTGCATGGTACTTCCCCAATCTTTATGGCGGGATCGAACACCGGCCGGACAGGGAAATGGTAAATGGAAATTTCAGCCTGAATGTCGAAAAGACTAAGATCCAGGGGCATTATTACAATAATTTTTTCAGTTCACACAAGGAGGTAAGCGAATACCTGATGACCCACAGGAATGAACTGGAAGAAAAAACAAGGGACTTTCTCAATGACTTCTACAATAGTGACCTCCCAACTTTCGTGCTCGACCAGGTCAACTCCCAGCTGAATACCTTTGTTACCAGTTCAACATTGACCCTCAACGGTACCTTCGCCATACGTGAGGGATTGACTGCCGACAAACAATGGGGCCCCAATGCGACCATCGATGTTTCTCTATACGGATCTTCCTCCATAATCGCCCTGTTCCCGGAATTGCAGAAAAGCATGATGCGGGCCCATCAACGCATCCAGTCAGAAGAAGGCGAGATCCATCACGGTTTGCGCTCGGATATCGAAATTGAACACAATGGAACATGGGGCGTATTCCACAGGGTTGATCTGGTTCCCAATTATATTCAGATAGTTCTCCGGGATTATTTCTGGACAGGCGATGAAGACTATCTGCGACAGATATGGCCATCCGTAAAAAAAGGGATACAGTACATCATTGATGAAAGGGATAAGGATGGAGACTGGATGCCTGACATGGAAGGGATCATGTGCAGTTATGATAATTTCCCAATGTACGGTCTGGCATCCTATATACAATCACAGTGGATGGCCGCCATGGCATCATCCGGTAAAGCTGCAGGAATCCTTGGGGATATCGAGACTCAGGAGCTATCCGAAAAAATACTCCGTAAGGGCACCAGCCTGATGGAAACCCGGTTATGGAATGGAAAGTACTTTGTTCTCTCCAATGATTACCTGGGGGAGAAAGGGTTGGATGATGGAATACTAACGGACCAGCTTATCGGACAGTGGGTTGCCCATCAGAGCGGTCTCGGATACCTGTTCGGGGAAGACAAGGTCAAATCATCCCTTCAAGTAGTTATGAAAAATTCCTACAGGGACAAGTTCGGACTGAGGAATTGCTCCTGGCCAAAGTACCCCGAGATCTACCCCATTCACGAAACAAACCTCTGGGTCGACCAGGCGAATACCTGCTGGTCAGGCGTGGAACTTGCTTTTGCCTCATTTCTTATTTATGAAGGAATGGTAATAGATGGTGAGAAAGTCATAAAGACTGTGGATGACCGTTACCGGGCTTCGGGCCTTTACTGGGACCACCAGGAATTTGGCGGGCATTATTACCGGCCCATGTCGGCATGGTCAATCCTGCATGCTTACCTGGGACTGGGAATTTCAAACGGATCCTATTATTTCAGTCCGAAACTCGACAAAGAAGAATACAGGCTGTTTTTCTCCCATGGCAATGGGACCGCCCATTATACGAAAAAAAATGATTCTGTTAGTATCCGGGTGGCATCCGGATCAATGAAACTGAAATCTTTGCAGCTGGAAAATTCCGGATTAAATTCCGTTAAACCCGGGGTCTTTATCAATAACCGTTCTATTGAGGCCGAACTCATTAAAAAGGATGGAATTTACTATATTGAACTACCGGATCATACCGGCTTAAGCCAGGGAGATATCCTGGAGATCCGTTCCTGATCCGCTCAGATAATCACTTTACCAACTATGCAATTTGGATATTTCGACGATAAGAACCGGGAATATGTTATCACCCGTCCAGACACTCCCCGGTCATGGAGTAATTACCTGGGGGATACCTCTTTCGGATCCGTTATAACCAATAATGCCGGCGGATATTCCTTCTACAGATCAGGAGGAATGGGCCGGTTTATACGAATGAGATTTAACTCCATTCCCATGGACCAGCCGGGAAGATATCTTTACTTTCGAGATATGGAAAGCGGTGATTACTGGTCGGCATCCTGGCAACCTACCGGTAAACCCCTCGAGCATTACAGATCGGTTTGCCGTCATGGAATGGGTTATACCAGCATCTTCTCGGAATATTCAGATATCGCTTCCGAAACAACCTGGTTTGTTCCCTGGGGTAAAACCCACGAAGTCTGGAAGGTACGGCTCAGCAATAAGGGTTCCCGAAAAAGGAAACTCCGGGCATTTACTTACCTGGAGTACGCTGCAAACTGGAATGCCATTGATGATCTCCTGAACATACAGTATGTCCAGTACATCACCACCATGAAAGTTCACAGCAACATCATTGACCATGGTACCAATATTAATATTCCTGAAATGCTGGAAAATTTCGCGGAAAAGGACCAGGGAAGACATACATTCCAGGCGCTGGTTGGACTTAATATTGCAGGCTATGACACCGACAGGGAAGCCTTTCTCGGACCATATCGTACCTACGCCAATCCCCTGACAGTTGAAAAGGGAAGCAACAGCGGTTCGGAAGGTTACGGGGATAATCCTTGCGGATCTCTATCCGCCGACATCCGGCTCGATCCAGGTGAATCGGTGGAGTTTCTTGTGATCGTAGGTATAGGCAAGGCGGAAATCGAGGGACTGAAAGCAACGGAACATTACCGGGATCTTTCAACAGCCGACCGGGAGCTGGAGGAGATCAGGGAATACTGGAAAAGCAGGCTTGCGGGACTAACTGCTGAGACCCCGGATCCTGAGCTGAATAGCACAGTTAATGTGTGGGGTATTTATAACGCACTTATTACGTATGCATGGTCACGATCCGCAAGCCTTATCTATTCCGGAATTGACCGTGACGGATTAGGATACCGTGATTCCGTACAAGACCTTCTCGGTGTTGTGCATGCCATCCCCGATGAAGTGGAGGCAAGGCTGGAGCTGCTTATTTCGGGACAGGTATCAAGCGGTGGAGCCCTGCCCCTTATCTTTCCCTTCTCACATAAGCCGGGAAAAGAACCTCAACCTGCCGAAGAAGACTACCGCTCGGATGACTGCCTCTGGCTTTTCAACGCTATTCCTGCCTATGTTAAAGAAACGGGGAACATCGAATTTTTCAGGAAAATCGTCCCTTATGCTGACAAGGGGGAAGCCTCCGTATTCGGTCATATGAAAAGTGCCATCGAATTCAACTTTCAAAGGTCCGGGAAGCATGGACTCCCATGCGGTTTGAAGGCGGACTGGAATGACTGCCTGAAATTCGGACATGACGGGGAATCGGTTTTTGTCGCCATGCAACTGAGACTTGCGCTGAGAGAGTATCTCGAAGTGGCAGAATTGTTGGGGGAAAACGAAGAAAAAGCATGGGCAGCGACGCGACTTGACCAGATTGATAATCTAATACTGGAACATGCCTGGGACGGGAAATGGTTCCTGAGGGGCTACCGGGTTGATGGCCTGAAATTCGGATCATCGGAATCATCCGAGGGGAAGATCTTCCTTAATCCACAGGTTTGGTCGGTGATCAGCGGTCTGGCAGAAGGAGAAAGGGCCGAAGGGGTCATGACAGAGGTATACCAACAACTGGCTACCGAATACGGGCTGATGGTCTGTGATCCACCTTATACCTCGACAGATTACAATATCGTACGGGCACAGCTAATGAACCCGGGACTGAAAGAAAATGGGGGGATCTTTATGCATACGCAGGGATGGGGTGTAATGGCCGAAGCTATGCTGGGCCATGGTGACCGGGCCTATGAATACCTGAGGGCCTACCTCCCGGCGGCTTATAATAAAAAAGCAGAGATCCGCGAGATTGAACCCTATGTTCTATGCCAGTCCACCCATTCAAAACAAAGTCCCAAACATGGAGTATCCCGGGTCCCCTGGCTTTCAGGTTCAGCTACATGGACCTATTACGCGATCACACAATATATCCTGGGGGTAAGGCCGGAATACGGCGGTTTGACCATGGATCCATGCATCCCATCCGGATGGGACCAGGTAAGTATCCGAAGAGTATTCAGGGGAAAATCCCTTCAGATAAAAATACTGAATAGAAATCAAACTCAGACAGGTGTGGAATTCATGTTACTCAACGGTGAACGGATCGAAGGTAGTTTCGTAACCATGGATATGCTTAAAGATGAGAATAAGTTAGAAGTTTATATGAATTAAATGAAATGGTAAAAATGAAAGTCCAGAAGAAAACCGGGAAATCAAAAAAAGCAAAGGAACCCGATAAATTCAGCAAAAGGCTGAAAAAAATCATTCATGAATACGAGAGCCTGATCAACAAAAAGAACAAACGGCTAAAAGCATATAATGGTATATATCAACGCTATAAATATCCGGTCGTAACTTCGGATCATATACCCTACTTCTGGAAGTATGACCTGAACCGGGACAGCAATCCGGTATTAATGCAGAGGATTGGAGTCAATGCTGCATTCAATGCCGGCGCCATGAAATTCGGGGATAAATATGTATTGGCGGTCAGGGTAGAGGGGTGGGACCGCAAATCCTTTTTTGCAATTGCCGAAAGTGACAACGGAATTGACGGTTTCCGTTTCCGGAACAGGCCAATCCTTATGCCGGAGACAGCGGATCCGGATATAAATATCTACGACATGCGACTTTCACTTCACGAGGACGGCTGGATTTATGGCGTCTTCTGCACCGAACGAAAGGATACGTTCGCCCCTCCGGGAGATACAAGCATGGCTGTGGCCAGTGCCGGAATTGCCCGTACCAGGGACCTCGATCAATGGGAACGGCTGCCTGACCTAATCTCCACTACCGGTCAGCAGAGAAATGTTGTCTTACATCCGGAATTTGTCGATGGTAAATATGCCCTGTATACCCGTCCCCAGGACGGATTTATCGATATTGGCAAGGGTGGCGGTATCGGGCTTGGATTTGTAAAAGACATGGCCAATCCCGTGGTTGAGGATGAAAAGATCATTAATGAAAAGGCGTATCATACCGTCTATGAACTTAAAAACGGACTTGGTCCAGCTCCCATCAAAACCCAGGAAGGCTGGCTTCACCTGGCACATGGGGTACGAAACACGGCAGCAGGATTACGGTATGTACTTTATCTGTTTATGACATATCTGGATGATATTTCAAAAGTAATCTATCAGCCGGGAGGTTATTTTATGGCACCCCGGGGCGAAGAGCGGATCGGTGACGTGTCCAATGTGCTGTTCGCGAATGGCTGGATAAGAGAGGAAGACGGCAAGATTTTAATCTATTACGCCTCGTCCGATACAAGAATGCATGTGGCTGAATCCAGCATAGAAAGACTCGTAGATTATTGTAAAAAAACACCCCCGGATGATCTCCGTACCGGTAGATCCGTGGAAAAAATAATCAGTATAATCGACCGGAACGGTATCAAATAATGCCGGACAGGCCAAGCATATAGCCTGGCCTGATCATATCTCTGTCCTCCGGTCAATCGCCGTTCCAGGCCTCGGAAAGTACCATGGGATAAGCTTTCCGCATTTCCTTTTGAAGGTCCGGTCCCAGTTCACTGTATTTGCCCCCATGTTCCTTCATGGCCAGTTTGTCCCTGAACTCATACACGACGGACCAAACCATATCAACGACTTCCAGGTATTGCCCGTATGGGACCCCGTCATCATATTCCAATGAAAATAAATATTTACCGCGGTCATGTGCCGCGATAAAATCAGTCAGACCCTGGTGTATCTCCGCGGGAGCATTGTTTCTGGCCGACAGGTCCATTACATAGATCGCTATCCCCTTGTTCTTCACCTCATCCTTGTCGAGGATCTTTGCATCCATCGGAGGAAGCAATCTGGGAAGGGCGATCGTATGATAAAGAACCGGGGAAACATCCATCCCTGATTTATGCGGATAGCCAGCATCGGCAATCTTCAGGGCATTTATCTCCCTGAGCACCTGCCTGACGGCGGCCACCTCCTTCATGGGCATGTTTTTGTCCACATATAAAACGCAGGTCAACATTTTAAGATCCAGCTTGCTGTGTCTCGCACGTTCCTGGTTTACTTTTTCTGCCAGTATTCCTTCTGAAATCTTCTCATTGTTGAAGGAGAGCGTGGGACTACCGCTGCCCTTGTCAAATCCAAGACAGATCTTATATACCAGGTCCTGCCTCTCAAGGATCCTGTATTTGGAAATTACAGGAAGGTCCAGTTTCATGCCCTGTTTATCCAGAAAAAGGTCCACGGTGTTGGCAAACGACGTCTTCTCATAGGCAGTGGAACTGAGATCTGTCCACCAGATCTTCATCTGTTTGGCATCACCACTGAACTTCAGTTCAGTACCGGGTCCATCCTTCCTGTCGGAAAGTATGAGCTGGTCATTATCGCTTCTCCAGAAATACTCGCGGATACCTGAGCCGTTTTCCAGGATACTTAGCCTGTCCCCCTTGAATAACAATGACTTGGCTGCATCATCCTGCTGGGTTTTGGTCCAGAGTCCCTCCATCTTGGCAAGCATTTTCTGCTGTTTTATAAGGGTTTCAAGGTTCATCATCTGATCATTCGGTCCCTTTACAGTAAAATCCGCAAAAAGAAAGAACAGAATAATCGTGAATGGGATGACCAGCATGGCTTTTAGCCGTGCGGGCCTCCCTGATCTTATTTTTGTCATCATGGCGATTCGTTTTTTAATTGGTTTCAAATTAAAATTGTTTACAAGCTCCACCGAGTGATAACCGATGACCTGTTTCAACAACAGGGTCTGGTAATCAACCAGTGTAAAACCCCTGTCGAGGACCTGCCGGTCGGCGATGTATTCATGCGTGGTTTTCAGGGCATTCCGGATTTGCCACGCAAAAGGATTGAACCACTGAAATACTGCCAGGGCATGGGCAAACAGGTGATCAAGCGAGTGCCGCTGGCGGATGTGGGCCTTTTCATGTTCCAGTACATTGTGAAGGTCCTCTTCAGACAATGTACTTTTATTGATATACAAATACCTGAAAAACGAGAAGGGGGAAATATCCTCCTTCAGGGTGACCATTCTGAATCCCGACATTCTTGTATATCCATTCTTTCTTGCAAGAAAAAAAAGACGGGCGATCAGGTAGATGAAGCGGAGCAGAAAATAGGCAACCCCAATAAGATAAATAATCAACAGGGCCAGTGCGGGAAAATGCATGCGTTTCCCCCCGGAAGGTTCGGATTCCGGGATCGCCTGGCTGTCCATACTGACTAAAGACTCACCGCTTAAACCCTCCATTAGCTCGCTTGTTCCGTTTAAACCACCCGGCGTTCCG
Source organism: Bacteroides sp. (assembly GCA_030640625.1). Taxonomy (GTDB): domain Bacteria; phylum Bacteroidota; class Bacteroidia; order Bacteroidales; family SM23-62; genus SM23-62. Next base: position 1,271 of record DAOWJB010000050.1, on the reverse strand, counting down.
GAACTGTGCCGGATGCCCGGCTCAGATCCGAAGTCGGCATCGATCATCCCGATCAGCTCCTGGTAATAATTCCTGAATTTCAATATACCTGCAGCAGATTCTTCCAGAGAACTTTCCTGCTGGATCATAAAATTCAGGTGAAACAGGGGCAGGGCAAGAGCCAGGCTAATGCTACCCACAAGAAACAACCTGTTGAAATTAAAATAGGTCTCTTTCCGCAGGAAAAGCCAGTATGCCAGATAAAGCAGGCTCAGGCAGAGCCCTGACTCAAACAGGTATATTACAAAATGGGTCATAAGCTAAGGTTCACGTCCTCATGATCGGGATTTGTTCCTTTTTAATTCCTCCAGCATCCTGAGGGCTTCGTCAAGCTCCTCAACATCAACGTCCTTCTTCTCGGAGAAAAAATGCACCACCTCCTTCAGGGAATTACCGAAATAATTATGCATCAGTTTGCCCATCTGATCGCTCCGGTACTCCTCCCTGCTGATCATCGGATAGTACTGGTAGGACCCGCCATAGGTTTTATAGGAGACAATATTCTTTTTCACGAGTACCCGTACAATGGTGGAAATTGTATTGTAGGGTGGTTTCGGATCCGGAAAATGCTCCTGGATATCCTTGATAAAACCTTTGTCGAGGTCCCACAGGATCTGCATGATCCTTTCTTCTGCTTTGGTCAGGGTTACGACCTGTTCACCTTTCTTCATTTGATCACCTTTTTTGTTATAACGATTCAAATATACTATTTATTTTTTAGTTGAGTAAACTTATTTATAAATAATTTAACTTAGAAGTAAATAATTATTGTAAAAGTTTTTATTAACTTATGCAAGTCTTACGATGCGGCCCATCATGAAAAAATCATTAGTACATATAAACATCATTACCATGGTGCTTGCCTTGCTATTTTCTTGTGAGCGGGATGATGATATAAAAATTCCTTTTGGCTATGATCCTGAATTCAATTATTTAACAGTCTTGAAATCCAGTCCAGGTTATGCTTATGAACAATCTGACGGGTATCCTGAATTAAGCTACCAGGATCCCGCTGATGAGAACCTGGTTGAGTTAAAAAGCATTTATAAGCTTGATAGTGTTGCAGGTAAGGGTGATGAGGTAAATAGAATACTTAATCTTTTTTACTGGGTCCACAATCTAATCAGCCATGATGGAACTAATGCAAGTCCGGATCCCGAAAACTCACTCAGTATTCTTAATTATTGCAGTGAAACCGGAAAAGGTGTAAACTGTGTGTACATGGCTATTGT
>DAOWJB010000286.1 GCA_030640625.1 Bacteroides sp. | reverse complement strand
GGATGGTCTGTCAAGCGAATCGCATTAGCGGTCGGCAGCAGAAACCAGCAGGAAACTGCGAAGGAGTACTGACCTTGTATTAAGGAATCCATTTCATTCATGGAATGGAGGATGTCAAATATGCTTGCCTTTCACAATGCTCCCCATAACAGGTATCCTTTTGTCAACAGGTTCCCTGTCAGCGGCAACAATCCATTGACCGAGGCTGGACAATCCTACATGCAGCCTGGTGTATACTATCATTTAGATGTAGGAAGAGAGCATGAAAGGATCTGGCTGGCCATTGACGGGGAGAAGATCATTGAAGCCATTGATCCGGAACCATTAGGAGAGGGGCATTTCTCCTTCAGGATCAGGGGAACCGGAAATGAAATAGCTTCCTGCCTTATCAGAAATGTGAAGATATATTCAAAGTGATGAAAAAATTCACAGTGATCAGTAAAACCAATATCTTGTAGTACAATTTGAATTGATATTATGAAAACAAAACAGTCCCCAAAAAATTCCCTTACACGAAGAACCTTTGTCGGCCGTTCTGCTGCTGCTGCAGTGGGACTAACCATCGTCCCCAGCCATGTGATCAGCGGACTGGGTCATATCCCGCCCAGTGATAAATTGAATATTGCTGGTATCGGGATAGGAGGAAAAGGCAGTCAGAACCTCAAAAACATGGTGGGCCAGAATATCGTGGCCCTCTGTGATGTAGACTGGGATTATGCAGCTCATGTATTCGAGACATATCCAAAGGCCAGAAAATGGAAAGATTACCGCAAGATGCTTGATGAACAGAAGGATATCGATGCCTGCATGATAGCCACACCCGATCATACCCATGCCTTGCCAGCATTGCTAGCCATGCAGGCAGGCAAGCATGTCTATGTACAGAAACCTCTGACCCACTCTGTCTGGGAATCTCGTCAGCTTACGCTAGCTGCAAAAAAATACCGGGTGGCAACCCAGATGGGTATTGAAGGACATTCCAATGACAATGTGCGGAAGCTGGCAGAATATATATGGAGTGGAGCAATCGGGGAGATCCGGGAGGTCCATACCTGGACAAACCGGCCAATCTGGCCACAGGGACTTGAACGTCCGGTTGAAAAAGTTAAGGTTCCGGAAACACTTGATTGGGACCTCTTCCTGGGACCGGCCCCCTGGCGGCCCTATCATCCTGCCTATACACCATGGGATTGGAGGGGATGGTGGGATTTTGGTACGGGTGCACTCGGAGATATGGGCTGTCATGTCATGGATCTCCCATTTTATGCTTTGAAGCTGGGTTATCCGGCAGCCGTCGAAGCCAGTTCAAGTCCGGTAAACAGGGAAAGTCCACCAATAGCCTCCCGGGTTGAATATACCTTTCCCGCCAGGAAGGATCTTCCCAATCTGGCCCTGCCGGAAGTTAAATTAACCTGGTCTGATGGCGGGATCCTGCCGTCCCGTCCGGAAGAGCTTCCCGATGGGGAGGTCTTGGGGAATTGGTCAGGAGGCAGTTTATTCGTCGGAACAAAAGGCAAGATCATTTCTGCCCAGTATGGCGGTGATTTCAAGCTGCTGCCCCTGGATAAAGATTTCCCTGAACCTGCAGAGACATTGGTTCGGATCCAGGATGATCCGCTGGGTGGCGGAAGACATGAGATGGACTGGGTCAGGGCATGTAAGGAAGGCAAGAAAGACAGAAAAGAAGCCTGTGCCAGTTTTGATTACGCTGGACCGGAATCCGAGGTGGTCCTGATGGGAAACCTGGCCATACGTCTGCAACAGCTGAACCGGAAACTGCTATGGGACGGAAAAAAAATGAAAATAGAAAACATCGGTCCGGATGACAGGATCAAGTTACGGAAACATCCCGAAAATCTCGCAGGTACAAAGATAGAAGAGCGCTTTGACGAACCGGAATGGGAAGAGTTCAGCGCAGAGGAGATAGCCAATGAATGGATCAAACATACCTACCGAGACGGCTGGACAATGTGATAAGAAATCTCATCTGGGTCATTTAATAATGCTAAAATTCTGAGAATGAAACCGGAAGAAATTAAGAACAGGTATGAGCGGCAACTCTTTGGTATGCCCAATGTTGTGGGCGTTATGACTGGATATAAGGTCAGGGGAGGGGAGACGACAAGTGAGTTAAGCATTGTCTGTATGGTGGAAAAGAAACTCAAAAAAGAGGCCTTGAAAGAAAAGGAGCTGATACCGCGTACCCTCCAGGATGTCTCCACAGACGTGATCCAGGTAGGTAAACTGAGGGCATTTTCTATTGATAAAAAAGCCAGGCACAGGCCATGTCCGATGGGAACGTCAGGAGGTCATTATCAAATCACTGCCGGCACCAATGGAGAGGTGATCAGGGACCGCAGTTCGGGCAAACTCTGCATAGGTACCAACAACCATGTGGGGGCCAACTCCAATGATGCTGAGATCGGTGATCCCTATCTTCAGCCGGGTGTTTATGATGGCGGTAGTTTTCCTGATGATGTGATCGGACATTTACTTAAATTCGTTCCGATTATATTTGATCAGGAGGAAGGTGGATGCGGTACTGCCAGGGTTCTGAGCAGTATCTTTAATTTTTGTACCCGGATGATTGGAAGCAGGACGAAATTAATATTTGTTCTTAAGGCGACGCAATACAATCTTGTGGATGCGGCCATGATCGAGGTAAATCCAGAAGATGTTAAGTCAGATATCGTGGGCATTGGTTTTCCCAAAGGTACCAGGGAAGCCCGGTTGGATATGCGTGTACAGAAGTCAGGCCGTACTACATGTCATACCACGGGAGGGATCGTAACCGGTGTTGATGCTACTGTGGGACCGATAAGCTACGGTCCGGGGAAAGATGCATATTTCAGGGATCAGATCATTATCAGCAAGCCAGGATTTAGTGCAGGCGGTGATTCAGGAAGCCTGATCCTCGATGGAGAGAATTATGCAGTAGGAAAGTTATATGCTGGGAGCGAGACCGAAAACATAACCATTGCAAATCATATCCACCATTACCTGGATCTGTTGAATGCAGACCTGGTCATTTAATATTCGTGGCCCATGGATGCCCTGGGTGAAGCAAAAAGGATCAAGGAAAAATATGAAGAGAAGCTGATGCGGAAGAAGGGTGTTGTGGGTTGCGCTGTTGGGTACAAACATATCGCCGGCGAAAAAACAGACGAAATATGCATTGTCTGTTATGTATCCAGGAAAATACCTGTTGGCCAGCTTGCTGAAGCTGATAAAATCCCTGTGATGATCGAGGGCATCCCAACTGATGTTATTGAATCAGGAGAGATCCGTGTATTATAAAGGGTGAAATGCGCTCATTTCTTGACATTTCAGTTTGCACAACTTGATGTCACAAATTATGATATCAAGTGTGACCATCCAATTTCTTGCACCAGCGGTGCGAGTTTTTCATTCTCCTAATAAGTCGTGTAAAACAAACGCATGCGCCATAGATTAACTGCAGGTAATCCTTTTTACCAGGAATTCTTTTTGTAAATCCTTGGATAGATTTTTAATAATTGATTCACCAATATCTGTATACAGGCTCAATAGCTAATTATTCATACCTCAATGATTCGGCCGGATTTACATTTGCCGTTTTGATCACCTGTGAGCTGACGGTCAGGATGGCGATCAGGATAACGATGACTATGGGAGCTACAAAGAACCACCAGCCAATGGAGATCCGGAAGGCAAAGTTCTGTATCCAGCCTGACATAAAGTAATATCCTGCCCCCAGTCCGAAGGGTACGGCGATGAGTACCTGCACCACGAAATAACGTATGAGGAGAAGGACCGCATTCCCGGCTGAAGATCCCAGTACCTTCCGGATGCCGATCTCGCGGGTCCGCTGCTGCGTGGTATAGGAAGATAGCCCGAACAAACCCAGGCAGGCAATGAAGATGGCAAGGAAAGCAAAAAGGCTGAAGACCCTGCCGAAGCGCGTCTCGTTCCGGTATTGTTCGTTATAATAATCTTCCAGGAAAAAATACTCGAATGGGTTCCGCGAGAAAAAGACTCGCCATTGTTCCTCTACATATGTAAGGGCTTCCTGAATATTATCCGGATTCACCCTGATGGAGTAAAAATTTGAGGCATTCATAAAAAAACGAAAGACCAGAGGCTCCTGCAATACTTTCAGTCCCTCCTGATGGTAATCCTTCACTACACCCACAATATCAAAGGTATCTCCCCAGAAGTATATGGGGACATTCATGGCGGAGGCAAAATCCTCGAATCCCATCAGCTGAATGGCACTTTCATTAAATAGTACAGTTTCACTGTTTTGCCCGAAATCCTCTGAGAAATTCCTGCCCTCCAGTATGCTCAGACCGTAAAAATCTACAAAATTGAAATCGAATCCGATAATGCGGTACTGGTTGCTTTCGTCTTCATCCTCATTAACGCGTCGGATCCCACCTGCATTCCAGGAGGGCTGGCGGCCCGGGACCACTGTTGATGCGGCAACCATTTCAATATCCGGATGCCGGCTAAGCTCCGATTTAAATGCATTAAAAGTTTCTGCATAAGTTGAGTCATTAACACTGGGTCCCCGAAGTACAAGCACATTATCAATATTGACTCCCAGGTCATGGTTTTTCATGAATGAAATTTGCCTGTATACGGTCAGTGTTCCGGCGATCAGCAGGAGGGAGGATGCAAACTGAAAAATCACCAGTATCCTGCGCATTCCCAATCCACCGATTTTCAGCTCAGAAACCCCCTGGAAGACAGTGGTTGGTTTGAAGGATGAAAGAAACAGGGCAGGATAGATCCCTGAAAGGAAAGCACCCAGAAGAAATACAAGCAGTATCGCAGCCCAGAATCCGGGATTAAGATGCAGGGAATAATCCAGTTGCTCACCGGTTAGCAGGTTGAAGAAAGGATTGAATAGCTGGACCAGCACTACTGCCAGGATCATGGCCAGCAGGTTGACAATGACCGATTCCAGCAGGAACTGTCCGAGGAGCTGTTTCCGGAGCGCACCTGAAACTTTTCTCATGCCTACTTCCCTGGCCCGCTCGAGAGACTTGGAACTGGTCAGGTTTATATAGTTTATCCAGGCAATGATCACCAGGAAGATCGATATCGCGAGCAGTGCATATACTGATTTTGCATTGCCATTGGGTTCAGCCTCGAACATAAAATCCGAATTAAGGTGTATGCTCATTAGAGGCTGGAGGTTAAAGACCACACCCGCGCTCCACCGGTCCATATCCTCTCCTAACTCGGCTTCGACATAGGCAGGGATCTTTGCCTCAAACTCTTTGTAATCCGTTGCCGGATTCAGGAGGATGTAATTAAAAAACCCGTCCCATTGCCATGCAGTGTTGATATCCGCACCCTGAAACTGAACAATGGTTGCCCAGGAAACAACAAAATCCGGCTTGAGATGTGAATTTTTCGGTACATCACCGAATATGCCTGTGATCATGAACTCGATATTCCCATTGAACCGCAGACTTTTGCCTATGGGGTTTTTATCACCGAAATACTTGCGGGCGGCTGATTGGGACAGAACCATCTCCATGGGATTCATAAGGGATGTTTTTGGGTCCCCTTCCAACAGGTTAAAGGAAAATATCTCGAAGAATGAGGTGTCAGCAATATAGATCTCCTCTTCCCGGAATTTTTTCTCCTCAATACTGAACACACCGCTCCACTTCTGAAAGCGGGTAAAATTCTCTACCTCAGGGAAATTCTCGAAAAGTGCGTGACCAACTGCAGAACACCCGGCTGCCCATTGTGTAGTAAGTTCCCCCTTATTATAACGGTCCTGCTGGACCCGGTAAATCCTTTCCCCCTTTACATGGAAATCATCATAGCTGAGTTCATACCTCACATACTGGATGATCAGGATAAATGCCGTCATCCCGATGGCAAGTCCAAGGATATTTACAAAGGATGATACGCGCTGATTTAACAGATTGCGAATGGCTACAAGAAGAAATAACCTGAACATGGTTGGCTGGGGGTTGAAAATTCTAATACTCTTTCGGGACATTAAGGTAAGAAAAATTTTCCCCGGTCTGTATTTTATAATGAAAATTGGACCTCCCTGCAGGATGATGCTGATTTGACTTATTAGTGACAAGGTATTAACTTGCATCTAACCAACCGTTCGTTCTCCATGCCCGGTAAGCCGAACAAATTATCTCAATTCTGGCAGTAACTCTACGATATCTCCACTAAATTTTCAAAGGCTGGACTGCTACTAACCCAGCACCGTCTTACCGTCCTGATAAAGTTCTTTACTTCTATTATGTTTGATTTCCGGGCAATTTAACAGATACCCTTGTACCTTTTCCAGGCTTGCTGCTCACCTGAACGCTTCCACCATGCAGGTTGATGATCCGGCGGCTCAGGCTCAGGCCAATGCCGGATCCTTTTTCTTTGGTCGTAAAGAACGGAATAAATACCTGGTCAGCTATCTCGGAAGGGATCCCCTTGCCATTATCAGTCACCTGGATCAGAACAGTTTCATCCCCTGACATGGAAGCATGCACCTCGATCTTGCCCTCCCGGTCTTCTCCAAAGGCTTCCACAGCGTTCCTGACCAGGTTGATCAGTACCTGCTCCATCATTTTACGGTCCATTTTGGTGACCAGTCCGGATGGAGTGACATTACATGAAATCTTGTAACTGGACTCAGATTCATAATTGCTGCACAGTGAACAGACATCAGATAAAAATTCCTTGAGACCGACTGGTTTGAGCTGTGGCTCCGGCAACTTCATCAGGGTCTTATACTGCTTGACAAACTCGATCAGGCGAATGCCCCGTTGCTCGATCAGGTCAGCGCTTCGCTGTATATCCTGTGCCATGCCCGCTTCCAACTCATACTTCTTTTTTCGTCCGGTCAACACAGAACCCATCCGCTTTTTAATATTGGCACCGAGGGTGGTAATGGGGGTTACCGAATTGGATACTTCGTGGCTCAACACCCGGATCAGCTTTTCCCAGGAGACCATTTCATTTTCTTCAAGCTCCCGGTCAATGCTTTGAAATGAGACAAGTTTCACAGTTTTTTCTCCGAGCAGAAATCCCGTAGCCAAAAAAACAAAAGGCACTTTAGCACCCGACAGGTAAATGTTTATAATGGTTCGTCTGCCTTCTGCCAGACCATTCAGCCTGGCCATAATCCCGGGATATCCCTCTTCCAGCTGTTGCATGTTATCCAGCTGATTTAATTCCAGTAGTTTTAAACCGGCCCGATTCACCAAATCCACCTCACCATGATCGTTCCAGGCAAGGATCCCGCTGCCTAGCTGGTCCACCGTGTTTTGTATCAGCACCGATGCATATTGATTTTCCAGGCGCATCCTTTTGATCTCCCTGTTCAGTGTGTCAAAACTGTGTTGGAGTCCCCGGAAAGTTTTCTCAACCTGCTGCTGGAGGGGGATGACCATGGTTTCTTCCTCCCCCAGGGTGAGTAAAAACCTGGCCAGTGTACGGTTCACGGAATTCACATAAAGGAAGAGCCAGATCACCTGGACGATGAACAGGATTCCCAGGAACAGAATAGTAAAGAACCGTTCCCTGTTTAACAGGAAATAGAAGAATCCAAGATTGGTAGCGGAAATAAGCAGGATCCGTACCAGGATATTCACGTAATAACTATTGAAGGCCATATTTTTTCATTTTATGGTACAGGGTGGTCCTTGAGATCCCCAGTTCTTTAAAGGTTTCATTTAACCTTCCATGGTGTTTTCTCAAAGCATCTTCGATGGTCCTTTTTTCAACCTCTTCCAGGTTAAAGCTTTGTTGCCCGGGTGATTTATCCAGCCGCAGGTTAAAATCCCCGGGGGAAAGTATATTCGTCTCACACATGATCACTGCGTGCTCGACAGCATGTTGGAGTTCCCTTATGTTACCCGGCCATTGATGGCTTTTCAAGACATCAAGCGTTTTCTGGCCTATCCTGAGTCCGGGTTTGTCATATTTCCTGGCAAACCTTTCAAGGAAGTATTCTGTCAGGATGATAAGATCATCTTCTCTTTCCCTTAAGGGGGGAAGGTGTATCTGGACAGTATTAATGCGGTACAGCAGGTCCTCACGGAACAATTGCTCCTGAGCCAGTTGGAAGGGGTCCTTATTGGTGGCGGAGATTAAGCGGAAATCCACCGGGATGACCTTATTTGAACCGATGGGAGTAATCACCCGCTGCTGTAAAACGGTCAGGAGTTTGGATTGAAGTGACAGGGGCAGGTTACCGATCTCGTCCAGGAAAAGGGTGCCTCCGGAAGCCACTTCAAACCTTCCTGTACGATCCGAACGGGCATCCGTAAAGGCCCCTTTAATATGGCCGAATAATTCGCTTT
>DAOWJB010000291.1 GCA_030640625.1 Bacteroides sp. | reverse complement strand
GCCTGGAAGTTTTGAATTAAGACCAGAGCCTTTACACGTTATGTGCCTTTTAATGGCTCCCGGAAGACATTGTATAGAAAGATGCTGTGTTCATCCCTGCTGATATCAAGCCTGGAATATATGAGCTGCAAATTGGAATCCTTGACAGGAAACTATCAGGGCCTCGTATCAGTTTAGCCATTGATGGCAGAATCCCAGACGGATGGTATTCCCTGGATATGCTGGAAGTTCAATGAACTATTTCCCGTCCCACCCGGCTATCCTGGCCAAGATCCACCACATGGCATAGGCTTTCCTGTTGGCTGTAATATGCTGGCTGTTATGTGCTCCAAAAACGACTTCACCACGGGGCTCTTTCTTATTTTCATACCAATCCTTGCCAAGCTCATGAGCATTTTGCCAGTTAACATAAAAATTACCACCATAAGCTGATGAATTGCCATCATCACCCGTATCCTCCCAATAATTATCTTCCATATCATAGGTGTCAATACTATAATAGTCCAGACAGTATAGTCCATTATTCCTGCAATATTCAATAATGAGTTCTGCCTGATTTTTCGGATTGCCTTCTCCGGTATTGCTTTCAAGGTTGGCATGACCAGTCATAAAAATGAAGGTTACAGGATTTTGTCTCATGCCTTCTCCATTGCCTATCATTGTTCCCCCTTCACCATACTCTGTAATCAAGGAATCCATGCCGGGTAAATAATTTACTACAGGAAGATGGCCGGCAATATTGCACCAGGACCACATGATAATATTAACATCATCATTCGCTTTGTCGTTCAGGAAATTCCTGGTTGCCTGGATGAATGCAGTTTCATTTCTGCTCAGATCGGAACCATCTACTCCTGGGACAGCATAAGTGGCCAGGGCATAGTCACGAAAATCCAGTTTGCCAGGCTCGGGAGAATTATTTGTTATGCCAAATAATATTTCATCTCCCTTTTTATAGTCCGGTAAACCAAACATACCCCTGGCAACCTGTGTTCCGTGTGATGTGTGCTGGTAGGCTATGTGCAGGGTAGTCCTTGCCTTGTCGATATATTTCTCAGGGATATCCCTCAGGACAGATTCTTTCGCAACCTGATAATCTGCAATGGACAATTCATTTATCGGATCTTGATCTGTCATTTTAGCTTGATTACAGTTTGTAAAAAGCATACAACTAATCACCAATAATGATAATATCAATACTGTTTTATAATTGGTAATTGGAGCTCGTTGAGATTTCTTGTTCATGAACATGGTCATTTAAATTTTATGGTTTGTAAAATTGGCTTAATTGTGGAGGATAATAATATCCCACTGTACTCCTGCTCTCTCCCAGGCGGTACATCCTGTCCTGAATCAATGTTTTGGAACTTTCAGCGCTGGGGATGGTGGTGGAATATATCCTGAGTTCTCCTTCAAGACCGGTTATGATTTCTTCCCGCCAGTCACCGATGATATCACCTACCATTAAAACCTTTCCTTCAATTTTCATTATTTCTTCCCCTTTATGATTCACCAGTTCATCTTTGCTGTCATTATCAATATCAGCGGATATGATCCCATGTTGTCCCTGCCCGCTGTAATGCTCATATTTTCCGGAAGATTCCCAGTACCATTCCTGCTTCAGGTTCTTGTCCAGGGCCAGCGTTTTGATAATGGAATATGTTCCTCTCTGAACAATGATGGAGGGATCAGTAGCATTGACAAACGCCATGGTAAGAAAATTCCTGGACCATCGATTGTAAGTTTCAAACCCTTCCTTGGAGATCCAGTCTGTTTTATTCACGACCTGGCCTGTGCGGCCATCAATCTTGACCAGGTATTCCCGACCGTCCATTACATGGCCATCAATTTCCCTGGGATCACCCTCTCCTGCCTTGGTATATACTTCAGCATATCCGTCACGGTCTATGTCATAAACGAGGTAAGGCGAATACCAGGTTCCGGTTTCGACTGACCATCCCATATTGTAGGTCCACATATACCTGCCGTTTGCATCATAGGCCTCAAGCCAGTATGGTTCTGGACTACGCTTCCAGTATCCTGATCTCTCACAGGGATCCACATTAAAATCAGGATATTTAATTACAAAGTCATACCTTTTGTTTCCATCCAGGTCTGCAATACCGACGTTTCTGGGCCTGGCATTGGTGTTTAGCTTGATGGAAATGTAGGGGATGCCATATTGAAATGTGAACAGATATGCTCCTTCGTTCAGGAGAACAGGTGCTTCATTGTTTATTACCACATGGTAGTAGTACCCGTGTCCGTTTTGCACAGTACTGTCTATAAAACAGGTGGCTTTCAGTGGATGTTCATTGATTTGCCGGACAGCCTCCACCCCGATTTCCTGTCGGTAAATGTTAAATAATTGATCCTCAGCGTCATCTTCGAGCAGCCGCCAGCTGATAAAAGTTTTTCCAGATTCTTTCATTAGGGCAACCGTACCCCTGTCAATGTTCTCAAGAAATTGCGCTGTTACCGGCAAGGAAGCCAGTAAAGGGATTATTATCAGTATTAAATAAAATAATCGTCTCATGATAATTAGTTCAAATTTGCAGGATGAATATCTGGGTCTGTAAATGGCGGGAATTTTAATTAAGGCCTCACCGATCACTGCTTATAACAATTTTATGTTCTGGTCCGGATACACCCACCAGATTCATGGTGCGAAAATTCAACTCATGTCTTTTCCTTCTCAGATCCATGCTAAAGGACTCATCAACCTGTTGCCATTCCCCCGACCCCATCTCATTCATCTGGTATTCTTTCAGGTTGGGTGTCTCTGAGGTCAGTTTGATTATTGCAACATTACCCTCGATCTGGATCTCCGAAGCAATGGTATTGGGGGTCCATTCTATGGCGTCACGGTTCCTGACCAATCGCATGAACTCAGGCTTATCATAGGCCCAATGGGGATTGTCAGCCCATATCCAGGTATTATTCACAAAATATTCATCTTCAAGCATGCTCAACAGTGTTTCATGTTCAGGCCAGGCAGAAAACATGTCGTTATGGGTATGAAATTCAATCCAGGTATAGGTCTGGGCACTGCGTTCCTTACTGGTACCTGTTTCGGGATCTTTGTCCGTAGGAATACGGTTGGGTCCCTTTACCTTAATGATATCCGCTGCCTTGTTCTTTATATACTCATCACGTATTTCGAGGGCAGATAAAGGGATCCCATCTTTTTCAAAATGATGGTCGTATTTTGCATCGGATAAAAACCATTTATTATAATCGTTCAGCCATATCTCGTTAATTCCATGATGTCCATCAGGCCCTCCTTTTACGCCGGGTCCGGAACCCAGGGTCCTGGTTACATATCCATAGGCATTCATGATGCCATTCTGGACCTTCATATAATGGCCACAATGGAATCCCTGCCCCTCCAAGGCCGCATCTAAAATTCCTTCTGCGAATCCGTCCCCCGGGTATGGATCACCAAAGTCGTTTATTTTAATAACCGCCTTGATCCATTGCCTGAGCAACAAGATCCTTTTGAATTCATCTGTTTCTCCATGAAATATGGTATCCAGCTGATACTTCTCAATTAAATGCTGAAAACCAGGATTGCTTAAATCTTCGAATCCCAGGAACTCAACATTGGGTTTGAACGGAGGATTGTCAACCGATTCAACGGTGTATTCGGCATTCCTGCAGCCTGCAATTATTAAAAATGCTGTTAAAAATAAAAGTTTTACTTTCATTACGTTATTATATATATTTCAAAAAGCAAAACAAAAATATGAAAGAACTATATCAAAACCTTATGAAATAAGATTTTTATTCTATTTTTGAATTTAAATAACACAATTTTTAAACCCTGTAATGTTATGAAAAATACTGTAGTAAGGAAGTATTCCTTCTGGATGGCCATTCTTCTTTATGTATCCTGCCTCAATGGCTTTTCGCAAATAGCAGATAATGAGATTGTAATACGGCCATTAGAGATTTATGATGTATTGACTAATCCTGGCATTGGTTTCATGACTTTTCAACGGTTTAATGGGGATCGGCTTAACGAGGGAAGTGGCTGGATCGAAGGATTTCCCATCGACTATCAGGAATTTGACGGGGATCTGACAAATGAGGATCATCCAGCCACGACGATAGCCTACTGGCGGATTTATTGGAAGTATATGGAACCTGAAAAGGGAAAATATCGTTGGGATATGCTCGATAAGGCACTTGAAACAGCCCGGTCAAGAGGACAGACATTACTACTCAGGATAGCTCCCTACGGCACCGGTGATGAAAGGGATGTGCCCGACTGGTACCGTAAAATGGTTGGTCCCAGTAAGGAATGGAAACATAACAGTCCAGTAAACAAATGGGTTGTAGATCCTGAAGATCCGCGTTATGCTGAATACTTCGGTGGATATATAAGAGCCATGGGAGAAAGATATGATGGTCACCCTGATCTGGAAGCTGTGGATCTTTCCATCGTCGGGGCCTGGGGCGAGGGTGCAGGTTCTGAATTGCTAAGTCAGCAGGCAAGAGAAGCCCTGGTTGATTCATATACTGATTCCTTCAAAAAGACTCCTATCATTGCATTGTTGATGGATAAAGAAACCAATATGTATGCGAATTCTCAAATACCGGTGGGATGGAGGGTCGATTGTATCGGTGATCTGGGATTCTGGGCGGATGAACAAAATGGCTGGACGCATATGTATGATTTTTACGCACAGGAAATCATCAATGCTGGTGTAAAAGATGACTGGAAAACATCACCCCTCAGTTTTGAAATTTGCGGAACTTTTCGCACCTGGAAAGAGAGGGAGGGCTATGACAGGGATGATGTCATGTATATCTTCAATGAAACATTAAAATGGCATATGTCCTCTTTCAACGCCAAATCTTCCCCCATACCGGAAGAATGGCAGGATCTGGTTGATGACTGGTTGAAGAAAATGGGCTACAGATTTGTTTTGAGAAGATTCAGTTATCCGGATGAAGTAAATCAAAATGGCAAGCTTCATTTTAAATCGTGGTGGGAAAACAAAGGGGTGGCTCCCTGTTATAAGGATTTCGCTTTGGCCTTAAGGTTGAAATCAGATGGAAGTGTAGCGATACTACCAACAGATGTAAATATTAAAGAATGGCTGCCCGGTGATAATGTATATGATAATGCAGTTTTCATACCCAATGATTTGCCGGCAGGCACCTATGATGTTCAATTGGCCATTGTTGACCGGTGGAACTTTGAGCCGAGGGTAAAACTTGCCATTGAAGGGAGAGGGGATGACGGCTGGTATCAACTCGGTCAAATTAAAATCACCGAATAAAATGAATAAGGAATTTGATGTAATTGTAGTGGGAGAGTTAAATGTCGATCTCATTTTAAATGAGTTGGAGAGATTTCCGGAAATAGGGAAGGAAGTCCTGGCCCAGCAGATGACATTAACATTGGGAAGCTCCTCGGCTATATTTGCAAGCAATATTTCAAGTTTAGGAACACGGGTGGCTTTTATAGGGAAGATCGGCAAAGATAAATTCGGTGAGGTGGTCCTCGAAAGTCTTCAAAAAAATCAGGTAGACATTTCGATGATTAAGAGAGATGATAAGCTTGGAACCGGTGCTACCATTGTATTAAACGTGGAGGAAGACAGGGCCAATACCACCTATCCCGGAGCCATGGATTTCCTGACCATAAATGATATATCAGAAGAAGACCTGAGTAAGGCAAAACATCTTCATTTCTCTTCATATTTTCTGCAACCGGGTATGCAGAAAGACCTTGGGAAACTTTTCAGGACAGCTCAGGACCTGGGTTTAACAACTTCATTTGATATGCAGTGGGATCCAGGCGAAAAATGGGACCTGGATATTGAAGACATACTTCCTTATGTTAATGTGTTTCTTCCCAATGATAAGGAACTCATATATTTAAGCGGGAAGAATGACTTGAATGAAGCTATAAACTATATTAAAAAGTATACTGATATCCTGGCGATTAAAAGAGGAAACCAGGGATCTACGGTTTGTTCCAAGGATGAAATAATGAACCTGCCAGCTTTCCTGAATACTGATGTTGTTGATGCCATTGGTGCCGGAGACAGTTTTAACGCCGGCTTTATCTATAAGTTCATTATGGGGAATTCGATCCAGGAGTGCCAGGAATTTGGCAATCTTACGGGAGCTATGTCAACCACAGCTGCCGGTGGAACGACGGCTTTTCAGAATTATGAGAATTTCAAAAAGAAAGCCCAGGATGTATTTGGGTATTCTGTTTGATTTATTCCCAAAGTAAAATGTATTAGACTTATAAAATATTAGTAATTTCGAGAATATATCTTCAATTGTTTAACATATTCCTTTGAAAGAATAATATTATAACTGATTTTATATATTTTTTCTTTCTTTTCTTAGTTTTTTATTTTGATTATACAAATTTTTGCAATAAATTTGAGGTATATTAATGAATGAAAAGAAAAAAAGCCAGTTGTAACAACGTTTCGTAATATTTATATTTTTTGTGTAATACAATAATAGATTAGTAATACATAAGAATTTCTGGTTTTAGGTTAGGTTAGGTTAGTTAGGATTTATAGCTCATAGAGATTAGTCTCTATGAGCTATTTTTCAATTTGATTATGTTTGTCTTTGAAAAGTTTATTAATAATTCATATATCATGAGACCATTTAGATTGTCTATTATTAAATTATTCCCGGTTATTCTCCTGCTGATATCATGTAATGGGAATCATGCAGATTTGTATAACAAGATTACCAAAGTAGATGCCCATGTGCATATCCGAACTGAAGATCCGGCCATAATGGAGCTTGCTGTGGATGAAGGGTTTAAATTCCTTACCATTAATACCCGGTCAAACAGCCAGGAGTATATAGATAATCAGATGCATTTTGCCAAGGCTGTGAAAGAAAATTATCCTGATAGAATTTCATACATCACGACCTTTTCAATGGAAAACTCCGAGGACCCATCCTGGAGTGAAGAAGTGATCAGGAGACTACAAAAAGATTTCGAAGAGGGAGCCGTTGGCCTCAAAGTCTGGAAAGATATAGGAATGACATTCCGTGATAGCCTGGATAATTTTATTTTTATTGACGATCCTTTGTTTGATCCGATATTTGACTTTGTTGCCAGCCAAAAGAAAACCGTCATTGCCCATATTGGTGAACCCAAAAACTGTTGGCTTCCAGTCGAATCTATGACTGTAAATAATGATAAAAAGTATTTCAAGGAGCATCCGCAATACCACATGTATCTGCATCCTGATTATCCATCCTATGAAAAGCTTGTTGAATCGAGGGACAATTTGCTCGCGAAGCACCCGGACATGCGATTGGTTGGGGCACATTTGGGAAGCCTGGAATGGGATGTTGATGAATTGGCTGAGCGCCTGGACCGCTTTCCAAATTTTGCTGTTGATATGGCTGCCAGGGTATGTCATTTCCAGGTGCAGGACAGGGAGAAAGTCCGGGAGTTTATTATTAAGTACCAGGACAGGTTGCTATATGCGACCGATTTGGTAATTTCAGAGGATAATTTCGAAAAACAAATAGCCTGGATCGAAAAAGAATGGAGGGCAGACTGGAGGTATTTTTCGACGGATGAGCCGATGGATTCACCAAATGTTGACGGCTCTTTCACTGGATTGGGACTGGATGAAGATATATTGAGAAAGATCTATCATGCCAATGCAGTAAAGTGGTATCCTGGAATATTTGAATAGCATAAACCATCCTTACAGTATCCTGGAATTCAACTTATATTATTCTTTAACTGAGGACCAAGGCCTTGATGAACAAAGATGGAAATATCGGGTACCTTGCCATGGTTTGTGTAGTTGCTTCCCTGGGCGGTTTGCTTTTTGGGTTTGATACGGCGGTCATTTCAGGAACGGTCGGAAAGGTGGAAACCCAGTTTGGATTGTCTAAACTTGAATTGGGATGGTTTACCAGTTCCGCCCTGGTTGGCTGTATTTTGGGGGCTGTGATGGCAGGGGTACTGGGTGATAAATTCGGTCGTAAACCGGTACTGATAATTGCTGCGGTCCTGTTCTTTATATCAGCATTGGGATGTACCATACCACCCTCGTTTAACGTCCTTTATTCCGTACGAATTATTGGTGGAATTGGTGTTGGCATCGCCTCTGTATTGTCTCCTCTTTATATATCTGAGTTTTCCCCGCCAAAAATAAGAGGTCGACTTGTGGCTCTATACCAGTTATCGATAGTGACCGGCATATTGCTGGCATATGGTTCTAACTGGATGTTACAGAATTATTCGATACATCATACTGGAATAGCGGAGGGGTCTGGATTTATATATATGATCTTTGTGGGAGAAGTCTGGCGTTCCATGTTTGGGATGGAAATGGTTCCTGCTTTACTTCTCCTGGTCTTACTCCTGTTTGTGCCTGAGAGTCCAAGGTGGCTGATTCAGCAAGGCAAAACTAAAAGTGGAAAGCGCATCCTTGAGAAGATATCCGGAGCCAAGGTGGCAGGGGAGGAATTCACTGAGATTTTGCGATCCCTTGGTGAAGGAAAAGGCAGGTTGAGAGAACTGTTCAGGCCAGGTTTACGGATTGCCCTTATGGTCGCTGTCGGCCTTTCGGTATTTGGTCAATTGACTGGTATAAATGCAGTGATTTATTATGGTCCGGAGATTTTGAAACAGGCAGGGATCCAGTTTGAGAATGCCTTGCAATTCCAGATAATACTTGGCATTATAAATCTGGTTTTTACCCTATTGGCCTTATTGTTGATTGATAAACTCGGCAGGCGCCCCCTGTTGGTCGGAGGTATGGCAATGGTTGTTTTGACACTGCTGATAGCCGGATTGTTGTTTCTCACGGATAATCCTAATGGGATTTTGATCGTCGTAGTTCTGGGAGCCTATATTGCCTGTATAGCCTTTTCCATATGTGCGGTGATCTGGGTTCTAACCCCTGAAATATTTCCCAACCGGGTGAGGGGGAGGGCCATGTCAATTGCCGCCTTCAGCAACTGGGGGACGAATACCTTAGCGGCCTACCTATTTCCCTGGTATGTTGCCTCCTTCGGCATGCATACCGGGTTTTTCACATTTGGAGCCATTTGTCTGGTAGCCACGCTGTTTTTCTGGAAATTTGTCCCCGAAACAAAGGGAAAAAGCCTGGAACAGATAGAAGAACTCTTTCGTCCTATTTCCTGAACACACCAATACCCGGAGAGTCATCTGAGAGCTGGTAAACCGGATCAGTAAATGCCGGTCCCCCGCCAAATGGATCTTCATCAGGATTAAGATGTGGATCCAGGTCGATGAAGCTGAATCCTCCCAGTCCGGCGGCAAGGTGGACGGCGCAGCCTAAGGCCAGCTTGGTCTCCAGCATGCATCCAATCATGAGCTTCATATTGGCGCTCCGTGCTATCGCTGCTATATCAAGGGCTTCAATGATTCCTGATTTCATGAGTTTGATGTTGATGACATCTGCACATCCCGACCGGACAATATTTATTGCATCGGCACTTGTAAATACTGATTCATCAGCGCCCACCGGTACAGATGTATGATCCTTTACGAATCTCATTCCTGGCAGATCGTGTTTTACTACCGGTTGTTCAAATAGCAGGGGCCTGATATTATTGCTCTTCAATTCTTCCAGGAAATGAACAGCATCCGGAGGAGAGTATCCCTGGTTTGCATCCAGTGTTATTCCACAGCCAGGAGCTCCCTCTTTAATGGCTAATAATCTGTCAATATCCTCCGAGAGACTTTTACCAACTTTGGTTTTCAACACCCTGTAACCTTTTCCGGCTAATTTAGCGGCGTTCTTTTTTGCCACAGGCGGAGATACAATGTCTACTGTATAATCCGTTTCAATGATGTTCTCAGATCCACCCAAAAATTTGTAAAAAGGAAGATTCAAAGATTTCGTAAATGCATCTAACAGAGCCATCTCAATGGCACAACGCGCTGTTACCTGGGCCCAGAAAACTGTCTTAAGATGCCTCGATATGTTGCGATAATCAGAAACAGATTTGCCAATCAGGAAGTCCTTGCATGAATGTAAGGTAGCCAGGACAGTGGCCTGATTTTCCCCATTTATCGGTTCCAGTGGGGCTGCTTCGCCGAATCCTTCAATGCCATTTTCAAGTTCTATGCTTATGAGTGCATTTTCAATATTGTATTTTGTTCCAATGGCAATGGTAAATGGCGCATCCAGCTTGATATTTACAGCTTCAATACTTACCTTTTTAATGCTAAGTGACTCCATGTTTTGATCTCCATTGTTTTAATAAGACTAATAGATCTTCTATCTGATCCCGGGTGTGGTTTACAGATACAGTAATCCTGACAATAAATTTGTCCATGTTTACCGGGTAATTGATGCAGGGAACAATAATGCCATTCTCTTTTAAATAGCCGGATAATTTCCGGGCTTTATCCCGTGAACTGAAAAAAATGGGGATGATAGGGGTTGGTCCCTCATTGGTATGAAAACCCAGCTTGATAACTCCCTCCCGTATTTCATTGGCCTTCTTATATAGCGCTGGTCTTAATTGAGGTTGCTGTCTGACAATTTTTACCGAGGTGCAGGCTGCAGAAACTATCGGAGGAGGCAATGATGTTGACGCAAGGTAGGCTCTTGAGTTTTCCCTGATCCGGCTTACGATCTCTTTGCTTGCTGAAATAAATCCCCCATAGACTCCAAATGCCTTGCTCATTGTTTCTGTCTGGTAAATATTGGCAGCATCCTGCAGATGGAAATATTCAGGTGTTCCCTTCCCATTCTCTCCAAGAACTCCTGTGGCATGGGCATCATCAACTACAAGAATGGCTCCGTATTTATCTGCCAGTGGGTGTATTTCATTCAGGGGACTAATTTCCCCAGTCAGTGCAAATATCCCATCTGTAATGATCAATGCCTGCTTATTTTTATTTTGATGCAGGAGGTCTTCCAGGTGTTGGACATCGCAATGTTTAAAGAAGTGAATTTGTTTAGTATTCCGGGGAATTCCGTCAATGATGCTTGGATGGGCTGCTTCGTCAGTAAATATAGTGGTGTATCGATCTTTCAGGGCATGAAGTAATATACTATTTGCCATATATCCGGAAGCGAAAACAACAGCATCTTCTTTATTTTTGAAGTCTGAGATTTCTTTCTCCAGCTCCAGATGGATTTCAGACGTTCCTGTAGTTTGTCTTGCGGCAGCAAAATTCAGACCGTACCTATCGATTGATTTTTTGGCTGCCTTTTTTATTTCAGGATGGTTGGAAAGTCCGAGATAGTTATTCCCGGAAAAATAGGAATACCTTTTATCAGATAATTGGATATAATTACTTATTTCACTATTCAGTCGAATCGTCATAAAACATTGATTATTATCATCTTAATCAATATCTGGCACATCTACCCAGTCCCCCGTGATTACTGATTTTTCGAGTGCTTCCAGCACCGCTACACCGGATAATATGCTTTGATGGCTTCGTGGTTCCTTCCCGGTCCGGAACATTTCAACCATATCCACATAATTCCTGGTCGGGTCTCTTTCCTTCACGCTGGATTCGAGCTTTATGAGACCTTCTTTTGTTTCAATAAAGGTTTCCCATCCGCGGGACATGTTTTTAAATATCAGTGTCGCCAGTTTTCCATCATCATAAGCAAGATTGGCTGTGGCATTTTTCTCATTGCTGGAAATCCTGACCTTGCTGATATTTTCACCGAACAAAAACAGTAAGGGCTCGACAATATGTACGCCATAAAAAAATATGCCTCCATATTTTGATTCTATATCTGCAGGTCCCATGCTAACAATGTGGTTGAACTCACCCAAAGATTCCAGTTGCTTTTTAATATCAAAAGTAGCATCGCTTTGCAGAATCGAGCTAAAAGATGTTACCGGTGTTCCGGCTTTACGTGCCATGGCCAAAAACTTCTTCCCTTCAGACACGCGGTAACAAAAAGGTTTATCAATGAATGTCGGTATGCCGGCTTCCACGAACGGAGTGGCAGCTTCGAGGTGGTATTTTGCATGTCTGTGGTCAACGATCAGGGCGTCGATCTTTCCCAGCATGTCAACCGGATCTGATACCATATTGGGTATATTCCCTTCTTTCATGGCCCTGATGGCAAATTCTTCCGTTTCACCCCATACATATTTAACCTCGAAGCCCGGGAATTTCTTATCAATGTTGAACATTTTTCCAAAACCGATGGTATGTGAGTTTTCTGCGCCGATAATGCCTATGCGCATATTTCCGCTTGTTTTCTCCCTTCGTGCTAAGAGGCTAAAAGGGTAGGCAGAAGATGAGGCGAGTACCATTGTAGAGAACAGTGTACCTTTGCCTGTTTTTTTCAGAAAAGACCTTCTTGAATCCATGGTGATTATTATTGCGTTTAAAAATATCTATAATTTCATTTCCCAACCTTTTTCATAGGTCCTTCCCCAATATTGTATGGCTTCATCATCGCCGGTTATTCTACCGGTGCCTGGGTCAATATCCAGGGACCTTCCAACTCTCTGTGCAATATTTCCCAGCTGAACAAGCAGGGTGCTTTTATGACCTGAATCAACATCCGCATTCAGCTTACCTCCACTGGTGATAGCATCAAGAAAATTCCGGATATGTATTCCATCAAGGCTTTCGGCAGGATTGACAGTGTTTTGCGGATCAACTTTTTGATCATCGGTAACTGATTCAACAATATTGCTTTTAAGATCGAAGATTGTATACTCATTGCCTCCTGCTATCAGCATGCTTCCCTCATCACCATAAAACATGGAACCAACCTGGCTTTCTTCAATATTTTTCCCGTTACAGCTCCTTCCTTCCCAGGTCATTGAGACGCCCTCTTTAAAGTCAAAGCTGATGACCTGTGTATCGGGTGTTTCCCAATCATCATCATATCGATACCTGCCACCATTGGAACTCACCCTCAGCGGGTAATCAAGACCCATTCCCCAGCGTAACAGATCAACAAAGTGCGTACCGTTGTTAAGTGCCTCACCCGTTCCCCAATGCCAGTGCCAATGCCAGTTATAATGCACAAGATTATCCTTAAAGTTTCTTCTTGGGGCCGGACCCTGCCAGAGATCCCAATCAAGCCAGTCCGGGACCGCTTCCACCTTACCCACTCCAATGGGTCCCCTGTTATTGGCATACCATGCTTTCCCAAAATAAACACGCCCGATGATCCCGCTTTGTAATTTCTGAATGGCTTCCATGACATTTGGCCATGAACGCCGCTGGCTACCCATCTGAATTACTTTCCCATAACGGGTGGCAGCTTCGGTCAATATTTCACCCTCCCGCGGATTATGGCTTAACGGTTTTTCGACATAAACATGTTTACCTGCCTGGATAGCCATGAGTGATGC
>DAOWJB010000305.1 GCA_030640625.1 Bacteroides sp. | reverse complement strand
GGAATACATTGATGAGACCATACAAAACGCCAGGGAAAAAGGGTATGTCGAAACAATGCTTGGACGGAGAAGGTACCTGCGTGATATTCTGTCCAGGAATGCTGTTGTCCGTGGATTTGCCGAACGAAATGCCATCAATGCACCCATCCAGGGATCGGCAGCTGACATAATAAAAATTGCCATGATCAGGATACAGGAGATCTTGCTAAAAAAGAATTACAGCACGAAAATGATTTTGCAGGTCCATGATGAATTGGTTTTTGATGTATTTAAGCAGGAGCTGGAAGAAGTAAAGAATATGGTTA
The DNA here is from genome assembly GCA_030640625.1 of Bacteroides sp. GTDB lineage: Bacteria > Bacteroidota > Bacteroidia > Bacteroidales > SM23-62 > SM23-62. The sequence continues at coordinate 10,294 of DAOWJB010000305.1, read as the reverse complement.
TCCGGGAAATGGAGAATGCTTTTAAATTATCTGTTCCACTGATTGTGGATTATGGAACAGGAAGTAATTGGCTGGAAGCTCACTAGTAATAATCCCAATTTTTGACATATGGAAATAACGGTGATATATTCAGGAATCCTGGCGGAAAAGGCCGGGAAAGCAAGAGAGCCAGTAACAGGAGTAAAGTCTCTGTTTGAGATCAAAGATGTCTTGGCAGCAAGGTACCAGGGATTTTATGAATTACGTTATGTAACATCCTTGAATGGGGTGATAGTACATGAGGATGTTAGTATAAAAGAAGGGGATCAGATTGCCCTGATCCCGCCTGTTCCTGGTGGTTAAGAAGCTTATTCTGCTTTTTGAGGGTATGGACTTCTGGCTTCAATGCCGGCTGTCCTTTCTCCCAGTGTTGAAAGATAAGTGTTCGGTTGACCAAACACTTCTATGGCTTTATCGACACCCATATCCTTCTCCAATATTGCTTGCATACGGCCCTTCTGGAAATAATATCTGACGGCAATTTCTTCCTTAAGCATTTGTTTAATTTCTTCTTTGAAATTATTCATATCCTTCTCATTATCATGAGCTAACTTTTGATCCAGTTCTGAAAATTCATCGGCAGCCAGGTCATAATATTTTTCACGTTTGGCAGTTTCGATCAGTTTCTTCAATGATTCTTCACTTCTTGTGTTGTAGGTGAAATCGCGTGACGAAACATATGACCGGAAATCATCATATATTCTATCTGTAATTTCAAAATTATCAATGCTTGCAATGCTGTCATGACGAGCAGTAAAGATGGTCGCATAATTAAAAATCAAGCTTTGTGTAAGCAGGGCAATGGTAACCTGGCTGAGCGTTAGCTGATCAATCGGAAAATCGGGCTGTATACCTCCGCCATCGTAAACTTTTCTACCGTTATTCGTTTGATATTCGCTGATGAGTGAATCAGGAATAACCCCTACGCTTCCATCTTCATTACGATGTGAATAATCTAGTGCCTGTATACAGCGTCCGGAAGGGATATAATATTTTGCGGTGGTTACTTTAAGGCGTGTGTTATAACTAAGCTCACGTGTTGTCTGTACAAGTCCTTTTCCATAAGTGCGCTGCCCGATAATGATGGCCCTGTCAAGATCCTGGAGAGATCCGGCAACGATTTCTGAAGCTGATGCCGAGCCACGGCTGACGAGCACGGATATGCGAATGCTTGTATCGACAGGCATAAAACGTGTATGGTATACCTGGTCCCATTGTTTTACCCTGCCCCGGGTGCTGACTATTTCCTGTCCTTGTTTGACAAAGAGATTGGACACATCCACAGCTTCAATCAAAAGTCCACCTGGATTATCCCTGAGATCAAGCACCATGGCTTCCAACCCGGAATTTTCCTTAAGTTCCAGCAAGGCTGACTTTGTTTCCTGAGCTGCTCCTGTGGTAAAATTGGCAAGCCGGATATATCCTACATGATCATTGAGCATGCCAAAATAAGGTACATTATTGATGGTAATTTTTTCCCGGATCAGGGATTTTTTAATAGGTGCCAGGTGATTGTATCTGCGAATAACCATTTCCAATGAGGTATTTGGCTTTCCTTTCAGATGATCGCTTATCTTGCTGATTTCCACGTTATTCATCGATTTACCATCGATAGATATTATAGTATCACCAGCCTTTAGTCCGGCCTTGGTTGCGGGAAATCCTTCATAAGGTTCAGCAATGATCGCATATTCCCCGTTCCTGCGGATAAGGGCTCCGATTCCACCATACTGGCCGGTGGTCATAAAGTTGAAATTTTCACGGTCAGATTCCGGGATATAGGTCGTATAAGGATCCAATTCCTTCAACATTCCCTTGATGCTGTTTTCGACAAGTTTTTCCGGATTTGTTTCATCCACGTAAAACAGATTAAGTTCACGAAATAATGAGTAATAAATTTCCAGGCTTTTAACGAGTTTAAAATCGTCATTTGAAAAGGAAATTAAGAAAAGTGAACTGACTGTAATTATTGCAATTCCAGCGATGACTGTGATTTTCCGATTCAATCTCTTTCTGCTCATAATCAAGGGATTCATTTAATGAGTAACAAATATACTAGATAATAACGGATAAAAAGATCAAAAGGTTCAAATCACAGGCTTTTTAACGTTTTTTTAGATTTTCACTTTACGGCAGGCAACAAGCTGGAAATTTTGAAAAGCTTATGTTCGATAAGATGAAATGATCATGGATCAATTATTTCAAATCGATGGACCAGGATGTACCCATTTTCATCTACCAGGGTAAGTATATAACTGCCCGCTTCGGGGGCAATCCCAAGCTGGTGAATATGCCTGGTGGTTCCAATATATTTCTCATTCAGGTGCCAGTAGATCAGCGATGAAGGGTGGCGGTGGGCAGCCTCGAGGACAATCTCTCCCTTTGATCCATCCATTTCACGTGGCACATAAACCCTGGCTGAATGACGCGGATATATCATTTCCATGAACTCAAAATCATCCCGTGGTTTGCAATCCGGATGAATTTCAGGGAGGATACGGTAATCAGGATTTTTTGAGCGGTAGTACCATTCCTGTGCCGGTGGTAAAACAAACCATGATTCATGCCTCATGCCGGAGATATCCTGACAGTCGCTGTTCACCCTGTATTTCCCACCGGGTGAGAGATGTATCATTCTGTGATAGGGACAGGGAGTGGACAATCTTCCCTTGGCCGGCACAAAAATGGTATCTGTCACTGGACAAAAAGGTCCGGGAAGATGCCCGCTTTTTCGGCAAACAGCTACCGGATATAGCTCATCAAATGGAGCCTGAAACCAGCGTCCCCGCGGAAGTATACTGAAAATGTCAAAAAGAATGGGAGCAGCTACAGATATACCTGTTAGTCCGGGAAGGCCCTCGCCGTCGGCATTCCCTACCCAGATGCCGATGGTATATTCAGTTGATGTTCCAATGGCCCAGCCATCACGAAAACCGAAACTGGTACCGGTTTTCCAGGCAATTTTCCCGGCGGAAGAAAAACTTTTCCAGCCAGCCTGTGATTCCGGGCGATTGACTTCAATAAGGGACTGAAAAGTAAGCCAGATGGAAGCCGCACTGAAAGGATGATTATTATCAATAGAACCCTCATGAAAATGCGGATCCGTTTGATTATGATAAACATACCCGGGCGGGTGAATGTCAGCAGAGTGATATAGGCCTGTCTTGTTATAACGGTTAAGCACTCTTCCCAGGGAGGCATATAAACCGGTAATGTCCCACAAACTGCCTTCGGCCCCTCCAAGGATAAGTGATAGGCCATAATGTGATGCAGGGAACCGCAGGGTATTTATGCCAAGTTTTTTAAGCTGGTAATAAAATCGCTCCGATCCATATGATTGGAGCATCCTTACAGCTGGAATATTCAGGGATCTTGCCAGTGCACGCCGGGCAGGAACCGCTCCATCATAAGCAAGGGAAAAATTTTTAGGAGAGTAACCGGTATACTGAGTTGGGATATCTGGAACCAGGGTGCCGGGCAGGATCTCCCCTTCTTCCAGCATCAGGCAATAGAGAAGAGGCTTTAGAATACTGCCTGTACTGCGGGGAGAGCTGATGATATCGACATCACTACCGAACTCCGGCCGGCCGGGATTACTGGTATTGCCAACATAGGCCAGCACCTGTCCGGTACGGGTCTCTAGTACCAGGCAACAAGCATTGTGTATGTTGTTGTGTTTCAGTATTTTGTGATGCTCTTCAATAATCCGGGAAGCACGCTGCTGAAGTTGAACGTCGAGACTTGAATGTATTTTTAATCCATGCTGGTACAGTACAACCTTGTCCAGTAAATGTGGTGCAAAAGAAGGAAGGGGCAATGGTTGATCTGGCAGTGATTCAAGTTTGGCCAGTTCACAGTCCAGTGGATCAAGCTTTCCATTCTCTTTTAATTTTTCAAGTAAAAGGTTTCGTTTTTGGATCAGCAAGGAACGGTTTCTTCCAGGATGGATCAACGAAGGAGCATTAGGAAGAACGGCAAGGGTGGCTGTTTCTGCCCAGGATAACTGATCCGGCGGCCGGCCGAAATAACGCCAGGATGCGGCATCAATACCTACCACATTTCCACCGAAAGGTGCATGTGAAGCATACAAACAGAGGATATCATCCTTGGAATTTGACAATTCAAGCCGGGTAGAAAGCAGCATTTCAATAAGTTTTTCATGAATGGTTCGTGCTTTTCCCTTTCTGGAGAGGCGGATTACCTGCATGGTAAGTGTACTGCCACCACTGACAATTTCGCCCTTTTTCAGGTTTTGTCTCAGGGCCCTGACCAGAGACAGGGGATTAAGGCCCGGGTGATAATAAAAAAAGCGGTCCTCATACTGAATAACTGCCTGTTTGTATTTATAAGGGAGGGAGTCAATGGCAGGAAATCTCCATTGTCCGTCATCTGCAATACGTGCCCCCAGCAATTCTCCGGATTTGTCCAACAGCACGGTACTGGTGGGATCGCTGAACAGTGGACGGGGAAGTGAAAACCAGAACAAGCCATAGAGGATCAGGAAAATCCCTATGGCAAAAAGCCAATTAATGTTTTTTGATTGCCATTTCATAGCCGGAAAAAAATACCGGAAATCCCGGCCTAAAGCCAGGTTATTTATTCTTTTTTTTCTTACTTGATTTGGCCTTGGGATTATAATCAAGGGCAAGCTGTATCCAGTATTCCAGGTCATCATCCATATCCATACCCTCGGGTTCTACGAAGACAAATCCCTTCATAGGACGATGAGTAAAATCCATTTCCCTGCAAGCCCTTTTTCTCAACGCCTCATCATAGATATCCGGATCGATCCGTGCCATCAGGTTTTCTTTAACAATCCCCACGCACATTTTATCATCAACCATGAATGTGAGTCCCCCCATCATTGCCTTTTCTTGATAAGCTACATTTTTTTCCTTCAGGACCATACGCATACGATCCGCCAAAAATTCATTATATGCCATGACTTAAGTATTTTCAGATTAATCACCATTAATTACAGAAATCCATTTGCCAGGGGTACGGGCATTTACCGTTTCGTCGTACATGGCCTCACAAAATACTGCAGGAAGATAATATTTTCCAAGATAGGCAGCATTCAGCTGGATAACGTATGTATTGGTGCCATGCCGTTTAATATCAAAATAGGTATATACACGGTCATCCCGGATGTCCTGGTAAGATGGCTGATCAGCAGCATGAACCGATGCGAAGTCATCCAGGCGGGTATTGTGGATCTCCCAGCCGGAAGGGAAAATCTGGGATAAGGCCATGTCTTTGTATATATGGACCCCAAATGGATTGCTGAGGCTGACATGAGCCAGGAAGTCCGTTCCCTGCCTGAGTCTTGAAACATCGATCGGATTCCCGCCCATATCAGTATATCGAACAGACATATTAAGATTGTGCTCTGCCATCGTTTCTTCCCCAGCTTTCGGTACTCCTTCCATGGTAAGCCGGACAAAAATTATACCCTCGCCCCTGTTCTCAACACTGAATTTCCCACCTGTCTTTTTTTCGGTATCAAGGTCCACCTGTACAATAGATAATTTCGTGTTAGCATTTGTTTTCCTGCCTCCATCGAACTGGTAAGTAAACTTTAATTCCCTTGAGTTAGCATCGCTTCCGGCAAATTTGGACATGGCAAGCAGGCAATATGCCGTTGTCTGGGTACTCATCCATTGTCTGCTCCGCAATTCATCTGATATTTTCCGGGCAAGCAGTATTCCCTCCGATCGTTTGTCGAGCAGGGTGAGTGTTTCCAGTATCATTGCCCAATCCCTCTCCCTGGAACCGTAACTATTGTTAAATCCCGGGTATTCAGGGATCTCAGGCACAGCCTGTGTAATCAGCTGCTTAGCGGTTTCTGCCTGACCGGTCAGGGCATAAGCTGCTGCAAGACGCCAGCTGGACTGGATAGACAGCGCCTCTCTTTCCCGGAGCCTGTTCATGGCACCTAGCTCAGGTTCTCCTGCCAGTGCCAGTGTATATAAACGATATGCCTGAACAAGATCATCCATCCTGTATTTATCCCCTGACATTTTCCAGCGGCGTGCTTCTTTTCGCTGATATCTGACCCACTGTTTTTTGAAGTTCACAGGCAGACCATATCCTTTTGTTTCAGCCTCCAGAAGGAAATGACCTGCATAGGAAGTTGCCCAGGGACTTGCCTCCCCGGAGTTAGGCCAATATGCGAATCCCCCGGAGGGAAGCATAAATGACTGCATTTGCTTTATGGCAGCTTTAACATTGTTCTCTGTTCTTGTTTCTGCGGCCTTGTTTAATTCAGTAACATCTCCCAGGAAAAGCTGTGGAAATGCTGCTGAGGTAGTTTGTTCAATGCAGCCATGGGGATAGGCCAGCAAATATTTTAGTCTCCGGCCAAAATCTATGGGAGGGATGGAAGATACTTCCAGGGTTGCGGTATTGGTTCCGGCCATTCCCGGCAGGACATAATCCCTGCTTAGTGTTTGTCCCGGTTCAAGCATCTCATCTATGAATTCCGTGACAGGAGGATTGGGATTTCTTATATCCAGTTCAATATCATAAGAAGCCGTTTCAGAACCACTTACAGCAATTACCTTTACCTTACCTACACCCAGCTTATCCTCGACATTTAATCCAAATGCACACAGTTGATCGCCGGTCTGGCTGAAAGAGAGTTGTTGCTCCATATCACCCTGTATGGTAAAAAACTCGTTCGTTTCCAATCTGACAGTGACATTTCTTATATTGTTTTCCATGGCAAAGACTGTCACGGGGAGCTTAACCTGTTCACCTGGTCCCAATACCCTCGGGAGTGTTGCAAGTACCATTAAGGGTTTTTTGACAGGAACAGTCTTTTCTGCAACTCCATATGCAAACTGGTTACCGGCAATTACCATGGTTCTTACAGATCCTGTATATTTTGGTATACTGATAATGTGAGATTGTTTCTCTCCTTTTTTTAAGGTCACAGGACCGATAAATTTCACCATGGGCTTGAAGCGATTGGCCCGGCTTTGTGATTCCTGGCCCGCATCCTCTTCTAATCCGCCTCCGATGCCAAACATTTGTTCTATTTTACCACCATATGCACCCAGAACGGCATTGTATATATCCCAGGTTTTTACCCCGAGGGCTTCCCGGGCGTAAAAATGATCCCAGGGTAGAGGGGTGGAAAAACGTGTCAAGTCAAGTAATCCTTCATCCACAAGGGCAAGTGTATAGCTGCATTCTTTTCCGCTGCTTTCGCTGACCTGTATTTCGACTTTTTCCTCAGGTCTTAAAACATCCGGCATCTCAAGCACAGGCTGCAGCCTGGTTGATGGGTCTTCCACCAGTACCGGGATTACCCCATACAGCCGGATGGGAAGATCATTTTTTGTTTGAGCATGCGGTTGTACAAGGGTTAGATTCACATAAATATTGGGTGCCATTTCAGGCGTTACTTTAAAGTTAAATCGTGTTTCAGGTTCACTCACATCCACCCAGTAGGCATCAAGCACCCGCGAGCCGTTTTCAACGCTGACAAGCGCCCTTCCCTGTCCGGAAGAAGGAAAAGTAATACTGGCTAATTCACCTATCTGGTAGGAAGCTTTATCTGAGTTGAAACTGAGCATGGCTGCTCCCCCGGGATCTTCTCGCTGTCCCCGGCCTGCCCAACCTGGCCAATCGATGTATACAGTTTTACCGCTGGCATGTCCACTCGAAAGATCAACCACCCTAATGAGGTATCTTCCCCATTCCGGATAATCAATACGAAACTGAAAACTACCCTGCCCGTTATGGGTATTCACACGGGCACTGAAAACAGGCTGATGTTCGGTATTTCCGATATAAGAAGCCAGGTTATCGTAACCGGCATCCCACCACCAGCGCCAGTTTACCTTATAAATATTCACATCTAGATTTTCACGGGAGACAGGATTCCCATCAGGATCCAGTGTAACCAGGTTTACGGTATGGGAAGTATCAGTCAACAGCATTCCCCTGGCCTTATCACCAGCTGGTGTTTTCAATCCAACATAAATTTTATAAGGAGAATAGGGAATAGAATGACGGTCAATACTGAAATCCCCACTTTCTTCAAAAACCCTTGTTACAAATCCGGCCCTTAACATGCCAGGAGATGAATTACCGGTCCCGAGACGGGTTGAAAAACTGGCCATGCCTTCATTGTCCAGTCTTCCATCAAACAGGGTTTGTTCTTCGGCGTAAAAACTTTTTACAGGGTCATCAAAGACGTAATCCCGGAAGCGCTGGAATTGAGTCTTCATCTGTGTCAGCACTACCGATACATGGACTTTCAGGTTACGTGCCACAGCTCCGTGCAACCAGGCCACATTCAATTTTCCCCGGATTTCGGGATCTGTAACAGAAATGTGGTCTTTACCAAAATCAAGATTGATTTTCAGCCGATTGGGCTTTACAGTTTCTATTCTCAGCCATTTTGTAAAGACCAGGCCTCCAACCCTGATCCTGGCAGTCCAGTTGCCCGTAGGTGCATCTGGATCTGTAGGAGTTGTGAAGGAATAAAAGCCGTGGGTACCACTGCTTCGAATTATCCTGCTGACTAATTGTCCATGTGGATTTAGCAGCTCGAAAGAAACAGGATGATTTTCCGGCAATTGAAGTTGTCTGTCTTCCAGCATGACGTTCAGAAAAAGGGTATCACCAGGACGCCAGACACCTCTTTCACCATAAATAAATGCTTTTACTCCCTTCTGAACAACATTTCCCGAGACGTCGAAGCGGCTGAGAGACAAGGAAGAACCATCATCAAGCCGGAGGTATCCCCGCTGTTCGTTATGATGGGCGATTAGCAGGAAGGGTTTGTTTTCCAGCCTGATCCGGGCCATTCCCTTATCGTTGGTACGGGAGGTTCCGATCAATTGTTGCTGAAAATTATAAATGTCGATCTGGACCCCTGAAAGGGGGAGGGTTGTGGCGAGATCAGTAAGGGCCACGGACATGGAATGATCAGATCCTCCTTTGGCGATAATCCCCAGATTGGAAGCCAGGATATTACGGGCTACGGAACGGTGTTTCCCATAATAACTGTCCGAACAGGGATCTTCCCTTTCATTCCAATCATAGTAATAGTAATTTCCATCGTAATAATAATCTTCATAGGAATCCCAGTAGCTTAATTCCTGTTCCCATGCATCATCGTATGCTGATTCCAGTTCTACCATATCAGGGGATGCTGAGGCCTCTCCTTCGCAGGGGAAAAGTGAATGATGCTTTTTGAAGCCGATCTCAATCCGGTAAATGGCTCCAGGTTCTGCCTGAATCAGCGTTGAAAGATCAAGCGAGAAGGCATTCCATTTTCCGAAATCAACAGCTGAGCCGGTATTTAGCTGGATTGTTTTTCTGAGGATCAACCTGCCGACACGTTTTAACTGATAATCACCATCAAGGTGATTAACCTGTAAAAACTGACTAAGATTATTCTCATAGATGCGGATAACTCGCACTTCGATGGCTTTCAGGTTCACTGCCTCAAACGGCATGATCAGACCCTCGGATGAAGGAAGAATAACCCCCTTTCCAAGAAAGCGCACAGCAGGTTTAACTTCATCAAAGCTTAACTGGTAATCCTTTCCTGCTAACAGTTTATATCCCAGGATATTCCTGATCCCGGAAAAGACCCTGATATTTAAATTACCGCTTTGCCGGACAGCAGGATAGGCGCGGATATCGTTGTTTTCAACGATGAATGAAAGATCCGTTCCATTATCTAAACTTATCAGTCCATTCAGGTACTGTTTTTCTTTCAGCGGATCTGAAAAACGCAGCAGTACATATTGCTCCGGTTGCTGTACAACGGAAACTCCCATCAGTTTAAACTCTCCCAGGGCTGGAATGACAGCCTCTTTATCACCTTTACTTTTTACCCCGATTGATTTTCCATTCCAGGCAACAAACACAGATCCCTCCTTTTCCTTTCTTTCAATACTGTCGATACTGAAACGATGTTCCCTGCCATCCGGATCCGGATCCCATGCAATGCTTAATGTTTTGCCAGCCTGTGTTGCAGTCAGCAGGTCAGCCACGCTGGAACCGTCAAGAAAATCTGCTGTCTTCAGGGTGCCGGTTAATTGCAGCCATTGCAGATTCCCAGGTTCATAGGTTTGCTGTCCGCCGAGATTTACCTCGAAATTTTGTACAATGGTTTGAAATTCAAAAGAAAATGTTTTCAGGTTTCCAGGCACATCCACTAATTTTTCTAGGGCAAAATCAACTTTATACCTGGTTCCCGATTTCATATCTTCATCCGGTCTGAATTCTATGG
>DAOWJB010000088.1 GCA_030640625.1 Bacteroides sp. | reverse complement strand
CCCTGCACTGTTGGCAGGCTGATGATGTGGGCGGATTTGAGGCACCCGATTCGGGTTTATCCGGTGGAATTCAGGCTACCGGAAATTATCCCGGGAAGGCACGGAATATCGATGAGCACTGGATGGACTTTGAGCAGGCAATGGACCTGATACCCGGAAAACAAAGACTGTACCTCCACGCCATCTATGGGGATTTCAAGGGGGAACTGGTTGACCGGGACCAGATTGAAACAAAGCATTTTCAAAGCTGGATAGACTGGGCCAAAAAGCTTGGCATTGGTATGGACTTTAATTGTACCGCCTTCTCCCATCCCAAGGCTGATGATAATTTTACATTATCCCATAAAAATAAGGATATCAGAGACTTCTGGATCGAGCATACGAAGCGCTGCCGGCAAATCTCCGCAGAGATGGGGAAACAGCTGGGGACTCCCTGCATCCATAATATCTGGATCCCGGATGGATCGAAAGACATACCCGTCGACAGGTACACACACAGGGCCTTACTGAAGGATTCCCTGGATCAGATCTTTGCAGAAAAATTACCCGGCGAGTATCTCAAGGATGCAATCGAGAGCAAATTATTCGGAATCGGAGTGGAATCCATGACCGTTGGCTCTGCTGACTTCTACCTGGGTTATGCAATTCAGAATCAGACATTGATCTGCCTGGACAGCGGACATTTCCATCCAACCGAACAGGTCGGAGACAAGATCTCGGCATGCCTGTTGTTTGTCCCGGAAATACTGCTGCACGTAACCAGGCCCATCAGATGGGACAGTGACCATGTGGTTACCGTAAATGATGACACCTTGCTGATCGCACAGGAAATTGTACGCTGCGATGCACTTGACCGGATTCATATGGGACTTGACTTTTTCGATGCCAGCATCAACAGGATCGGTGCATATGTAGTAGGAACCAGGGCTGCCCTGCAGGCTATGCTCTTTGCTTTGCTGGAGCCACGGAAAACACTGCTGGATTACGAAGAGAATGGTCAGTTATTCGAGCGCCTGGCTTTGCTTGAACTCATGAAAACAAAACCATTCGGGGCCGTTTGGGATTACTATTGCTTGCAGAAGGATGTACCCGTAAGCCAGGATTTCATTTCTGAGATCCAGCAGTATGAAAAAGAAGTTCTCAGCAAAAGATAGGATTTAGTTTTTGTTAATAAAGGTGGTAATGAGATCAGGTAGCAGGCGGCAATGAGATTCTCATTGCCGCTGCTTCTTTAAAAATAAACATATAAATATGGCAACAGAAGTTATTTTAATATTTGATATCGGTAAAACCAATAAGAAAGTATTGTTGTTCGACAAAAACCTGCAGATCATATCAGAAGAAGAGGATAAATTCGAGGAAATTGTTGACGATGATGGCTTCGCCTGTGATGACATTGAAAAAATCGAAAAATGGATCCTACAGTCCACCAAAAAATACCTGAACAACCCGCAGTATGATGTCAAAGCCATCAACTTCACAACATATGGTGGGACCCTGATGTATATTGATAAAAATGGTGAGCGCCTGACCCCGGTCTACAATTACCTGAAACCTTTGCCCGAAGGTGTTGCTGAATCGCTTTATGATGCTTACGGGGGACTCGAAGAATTCAGCAGGAAAACCGCATCTCCCTCCCTTGGGATGTTGAATTCCGGACTGAACGCCCTCTGGTTGAAAAAGCATAAGCCCGGGATATTTGAAAAAGTTGCACACATACTGCATTTTCCACAATACCTGTCCTTTAAACTCACGGGAAAAATTGCCTCGGAACATACTTCGATCGGCTGTCATACAGGCATGTGGGACTTTGACAATATGCGGTACCATGACTGGATACGGGATGAGGGATTAGCTCTGCCAGAGCCTGTTGGGGTGGAGCGGGTATATCCGGCTGCCAAAATTCAATCAGAGGTTCCTGTAGGGATTGGTATTCACGATAGTTCTTCCTCCCTGGTCCCCTATTTTAAACATACAAATGAAGCCTTTGCACTGGCTTCCACCGGGACCTGGAGCATCAATATGAATCCCTTTAACCACACCCCCCTGACCAGAGAACAGTTGCAACAGGATTGCCTCGCCTATATGAGCATCCAGCAAAAGCCGGTGAAATCCTCACGCTTTTTCCTGGGCCATATCCATGATGTAAATGTTCCGCGGCTTACTGAATACTATAAAGTAAACCGCGATGCCTATAAGAAAGTAGAAGCCGATAATGAATTATTAGAAAGATACAAAAAGAAAAATAAAGGAGAACTAGTATTCTTTTCCGGAACGATGCCTGATGATTTCATTGACAGGAATGCTGACCTGGCACAATTTGACACTTTTCATGAGGCCTACCACCAGATGATGATAGACCTGACATGCCTGACAGCAGACTCCATCAACCTGATCATTACACCGGAGGATCAAACAAAAAACCTTTTTATCACCGGAGGATTTGCAAAGAATCCTCTGTTTACCAAAATATTGGCCGCTCGCTTTTGTGACAAGAAAGTGTATACATCAGAGGTGGCCAATGCGACCTCCCTGGGGGCTGCTTTAGTCCTCTGGAAATGTTTCGGAAATACTGAAGAACCGGAACTGGATCTGGGATTGCAGCATATCCCCGGACCAAGGAACGGAAAACTGATTAATGGCTAAGCTTAATACAATACTGCAGCATCCGAGGGATCAGATCACGGAGATCATAAGGAGGATCTATGTTGCAAAAATGACCACCACTTCGGGTGGCAATATTTCCATCATCGATGACGATGGAGACATATGGGTGACCCCTTCTGCCATTGACAAGGGATCGCTGCAGAGAAAGGATATCGTTTGTGTCAAAAAGGATGGAACGGTAAAAGGACATCACAAACCATCATCTGAATTTCCATTTCACAAAGCCATCTATGAGGCAAGGCCTGATATCAGGGCAGTGATCCATGCACATCCACCTGCGCTTGTCTCCTTCAGTATTGTCAGGAAATTGCCTGACACCAACATCATCCCACAGGCAAAACATGTTTGCGGTCCCATAGGTTATGCGGAATATGCCATCCCCGGAGGGGAAGAACTCGGTGAAAAGATCGCTGCCGAATTCAAGAAGGGATTCAATGCCGTGATCATGGAAAACCATGGTACTGTCCTGGGCGGTGTTGATTTGAAAGATGCATATGTCCGCTTTGAAACCATGGAATTTGCTGCCCGGACCATCATCAATGCCCGGACAGTCGGGGAGCCTGTTTTCCTGACCGATGAACAGATACAGGCTTTTGAATCACAGATCCCGGCTGACCTCCCTGAAATGGAAAAAGTTGAACATCCTGCAGATGAACTATCCATCCGCCGGAATATCAGCGAACTGGTTCGCCGGGCCTGTGCACAGGGACTGATGATCAGTTCTTATGGAACTGTGTCTGTCAGGTGGAGGGGCAATGATTTTCTGATCACCCCGAGAAATGTACCACGTTGGGAAATGGGGGTTGAAGACATCATCCAGATCCGGGGAGGTAAACGTGAACCAGGGAAACTCCCCAGCCGGGCCATCCAGGTACATGCCCAGATCTACAGGGAGAATCCACATGTCAATTCCATCATCCTTACCCAGCCACCGCATATAATGGCTTTCGGGGTATCCAACGCCAGGCTGGATGTGCGGACAATCCCCGAAAGCTGGATCTTTCTGCAAGATATCCCCCAAGTTGAATTCGGTAACCAATTTGACCAGGCAGGATCTTTGGCAAAATTATTCTCACCCAATACTCCGGCTATCATCATCCAGAATGATTCCATCATAGTGACCGGCGATAAGCTACTACAAACCTTTGACAGGCTGGAGGTTGCCGAGTTCAGTGCCCGCTCTCTGATCATGGGGCATCCACTCGGTGAACTGGTTCCAATTAACAGTGCCCAGATTGAAGATCTGAGAAAAAAATTCCTTTCAAACTAGAATAACATAGCTTCTCAAATAAATGCGATTATCATGAAAAAGCTGCTCCTGAATTTGTTGCTGCCATTGGGATTGATGGCTGCCTGTACCAATGGACCAAAAGAGAAAAGCCAGATGATGGACAATGACCGGGGGAAAAAATCTGAAATTGTTCGTGAATATCTTTCCCCTGTACGCATTCTCTGGCAATCAGATGAATCCTCTAAAACAATCTTGAATTCGGAAAGCCTGTTGAAACCTGGCAACGGCCAGGCAGACCTGGTGGGCAAAGATCTATGCACCCTGGTAGGGAACCCGGATAATCCGCCCTCCATCCTGCTTGATTTTGGCAGGGAGTTGCACGGTGGACTCGAGATCGTAACCGCCATCTTCGAGGGAAAGGATCCGATCCGGGTCAGGATATGCCTGGGTGAATCGGTCAGCGAGGCCATGAGCGGTACAGGTGAATCATCAACGTCGACCAATGACCATGCCATGCGCGATTTTGAACTGGCCCTGCCATGGCTGGGGAAAATTGAAATTGGCAATAGCGGCTTCCGTTTCGCCCGCATCGATCTGCTGGATACTGACCGGACTCTAAAGTTAAAAGAGATCAGGGCCATATCCATATACCGCGATATCCCCTATCTGGGATCCTTCAAATCAAACGATGCGCGACTGAATCAGATCTGGGAAACAGGAGCTTATACAGTTCATCTGAATATGCAGGAATTTTTATGGGACGGGATCAAACGTGACCGGCTCGTTTGGGTGGGCGACATGCATCCTGAGGTAATGACCATCCTTTCTGTTTTCGGATACAACGAGGTGGTGCCGAAAAGCCTCGACCTTATCAGTGAGATCACTGAACTGCCAACCTGGATGAATGGCATCAGTTCCTATTCCATGTGGTGGATCCTGATACAGCACCAATGGTATATCAATAATGGAGACCTGGAATACCTTAGAAAACATCAGGATTATATCTTCGACTTGCTGGCTGTACTTAAATCAAAAATCGGAGAAGATGGCAAGGAACAACTGGATGGTAACCGTTTCCTGGACTGGCCCACAAGTCTGAATGACAAGGCCATTCACGCGGGCCTCCAATCCATGATGGCGATGACCTTTCAGGCCGGTGCAGAAATTGCAACAATCCTGGACAAACCCGACCTGGCTAATGAATACAAGTCCACTGTCGAGTTGTTGAAAAAACATGTCCCCGATCCGAACGGAAATAAATCGGGCGGTGCCCTGATGACCCTGTCCGGACTGGCCGACGCAGAAAAAATGAACAAGGACCTGCTGGCTGTTGATCAGACCTCCGGCGTATCCACTTTTTACGGTTATTATGTATTGCAGGCCAGGGCCCTCGCAGGAGACTACCAGGGAGCCCTCGATGTGATCAGGCAGTACTGGGGTGGTATGCTGGACCTGGGAGCCACTACCTTCTGGGAAGATTTTGACTTGGTCTGGACCAAAAATGCCGGCCGGATCGATGAACTGACCCCGGAAGGGAAAACGGATGTACACGCATCTTATGGGGATTATTGCTATGTTGGTCTCCGGCACAGCTTCTGCCATGGTTGGGCTTCGGGTCCCACGGCCTGGATGTCTCAGCATGTGCTGGGCATCAACATATTGGAGCCTGGCTGTAAAGCTGTCAGGATAGATCCCCACCTGGGTGACCTGGAATGGGTGGAAGGGTCCTACCCCACTCCTCAGGGTGTCATCAAGGTCAGGCATGAAAAAAAGGATGATGGCAGCATTGATTCGCAAATTGAAATACCAAAAGGCATTAAACATGTAAAATAATTCAACCATGCAACGCTTAAAAATTTCCTTAATCCTGGCCTGCATGCTTTGCGGCCTGTCATTCTCCTGCACCCGGGATGGTTCAAAAGCAGACCTGGAGCAGGGATTCCTGGATCCCCCGGATTCGGTAAAACCATGGACCTATTGGTTTTTTTACAATGACCACATATCGAAAGAAGGCATCGACCTGGACCTGGCTGCCATGAAAGAGGCCGATATCGGCACGGCCCTGCTTTTCACACATGTGTCCATGGGTGGTAATACCGGTGAAGTCAAAGCACTTACTGATCAGTGGTGGGACCTGGTAAAATATGCCATTCGTCGGGCCGGGGAGGAAGGTATCGATATCGGGCTGTTCAACTGCTTCGGTTGGAGCCAGAGTGGCGGTCCTTGGAACAGCAATGAACAAACCATGCGCCATCTGCTAGCCCCTGAAATTCAAGTAACTGGACCGGCTGAAATTTCACAATCCTTTCCGGCACCTGAAGGTTTCTTCCAGGATGTACGGCTCCTGGCCTTTCCTACACCGGCAGAAGATAAGAACCAGATCCTGACAGACATGGCATCCATCACCGGCATTCCTAATGCACCGGACCTGCAGCACTTGATTGACGGTGATTCAGCCACGGCATTCAGTTTCCCGGAAGCAGCACTGGCGTTCGGGAATAGCATGGTGATTGACATTCGTACAAATGAACCATTCCAGGCCCGCAGTTTGCGAATGCACCCTTCCGATAATCAATTCGTGGTTCACTGCGAACTCCTGGCCAAAACCAGCAGCGGGGATTTTGAAACCATCCGAGAATTCGACTTTCAGCGACCTCCCGGTGGGGGCATCATGGACATCGGTCCGCTCCATAACGGTCCGGCTTCCATCTCATTCCCAACCCTTGAATCAGATCATTTCAAGCTGATTTTTAAAAACTTTAGCTACCATGCACATTTTGGACGGGCCGGCAGCCAGCCTGGTTTTAGGGAGATTGAGATATCAGGGGCATACCGCCTGGATCATTATGTGGAGAAGCAACTCTCCAAGGTATTCCCCATGCCCCTGCCTATGTGGGATGATTACCTCTGGGAGAATTCAAATCCAGCTGATGACCCGGCTCTCCTGATCCCTGTGAACGAGGTCATAAATATCAGCGATCACCTGGAGAACGGAAAGCTTAACTGGCAGGTGCCGGAGGGTGAGTGGACCATCATGAGGATATGTATGGTGCCAACAGGAGCTAAGAATGCACCTGTACTGCCCGAAGCCGAGGGGCCCGAAATAGACAAACTTTCCCGGGAGCTGGCATTCCACCAATTCGAAGGTTTTGCTGGCAGGATCATAAGGGAGATGCCGGAAGAGGACCGCCAGTCCATGAAATACTTAGTAATTGACAGCTATGAGAAGGGATCACAGAATTGGACGGATGACCTGGAGATCCCCTTCCGGGAAACCTATGGTTACGACCCCATCCCCTACCTGCCGGTGCTCAGTGGCCGTGCCGTTGGAAGCGCAGAACAGTCAGAAAGGTTCATGTGGGATCTGAGGCGGCTTATTGCGGATCGCGTCTCGTTTGAATATGTAGGTGGACTCAAGGAGATCGCCAATCGTCATGGCCTGAAACTATGGGTAGAGAATTACGGGCACTGGGGATATCCGGGTGAGATGCTGCAATACGGTGGACAGGCAGATGTGGTGAGTGGTGAATTCTGGACCAGGGGTACACTGGGTTCGATCGAGCTCAGAGCTGCTGCCTCCTCCGCTCATACCTATGGCAAGAACATCGTTTGTGCCGAATCTTTTACATCAAATGCTCCGCATTATGTTTCGCATCCCTGGTTCTTTAAGTTGAGAGGGGACTGGTCCTTTTGTGAAGGGGTAAACCTGACCCTGCTCACTGAGTACCTGCATCAGGCCTACACAGACAGGGTGCCTGGTGTCAATGCATGGTTCGGGACGGCATTTAACAGGAACAATACCTGGTTTTTCGATATGGACTCCTGGGTCCTGTACGAGAAACGATGCAATTTCATGCTTCAACAGGGATTATATGTGGCTGACCTGGCATATTTTATCGGGGAAGATGCGCCCAAAATGGCAGGCATACTCGATCCTGAACCACCCAAGGGGTATTCCTATGACCTTATCAATGGGGATGTGATCCGGGAGAGGTTGAGCATACGGGATGGCAGGCTCACCTTGCCTGACGGGATGTCTTACAAGATACTGGTTTTGCCTCCACTGGATAATATGCGCCCGGAACTCCTCGAAAAGATCAGGGACCTGGTCTCTGCCGGGGGCACTGTTTACGGTCCACCGCCAACCCACTCCCCCTCCCTGCAAGATTACCCAGATGCCGATGAGAAGGTCCGGGAGCTGGTAAAGGAAATATGGCAGGATTGCGATGGAAAAAAAATCACCTCCGCCCGCCTGGGCGAAGGCGGCGTATTCTGGGGTTTATCCCTTGACCAGGCATTGAAGGAACTGGGAACGCCCCGGGATGTCCACTTGGAGGAGCACCCTGATATCCTCTGGATTCACCGTGGCACAGAAGATATGGACATCTATTTCCTCAGCAACCAGGGCGAAGAAACGGTTTGGATCGATCCCGTTTTCAGGGTGAAGGACAAACAGCCAGCGTGCTGGGATGCCGTTACCGGATCCATGCACAAAACAGCCGCCTTTGAGAAGCAGGAGCAAGGAACCATGGTGCCACTTGAATTGGGAGCAAGGGAATCGGTTTTTGTGGTTTTCAGAGAGGCTCCCGAACTAAGAGATCCGCTTAGGGCTGTCCTCAAAGATGGACAGGACATCCGGCCCGATATCATGCTTACCGACCATGGTATTGAACTATACCTGAGTGACAATGGCAGCTATTCATTGGCATCTGTCAGCGGAAAGGAAAGTCTTATCGCAGTCACAGATATCCCCGAACCAATCAAGGTTTCGGGTCCATGGGAAGTAGGCTTTTCACCCGGATGGGGCGCACCGGAGTCCACCCGTCTCGATCAACTGATCAACTGGGCAGAGTCCAGTGATCAGGGGATCAAATACTATTCCGGCAAGGCCACCTACCAGAACCAGATCGAGCTGCCCGGGTCCCTGTTCTCCCAAGATTACCGGCT
>DAOWJB010000328.1 GCA_030640625.1 Bacteroides sp. | reverse complement strand
GTTGATGGAACCTTCGATGCCTCGGAAGGTGCCCGTGAATCAATCTTTTTTGTCCAAGGCACCCGGATCTTCAGTATTGACCAGTTTTTTGATGAGTTCTATAAGCCCGGGCTCCTGAACGAGATTTTTGAGGAACCGGACAGAGTTTTTCCGGGCACTTCCCTCCAGGAAAGGTTGGAACAATCGCCTCCCCCAGGCGTGGAGATCCTGGATCCCGCTGACAGGGACACAGTCCGGTCACAAGTGATATCTCTCAAAGTGAACCTGACCAACCGTGGAGGAGGCATTGATGAGATCCGCCTGCTGAATAACGGGAAACGGATCCCTGTGGATAATGAAGATCTCCGGAAAGTAAAAAAAGTTAACAAATCCATCACAAAAGTCTGTAATGTCTCTCTTGTTCCGGGCCGTAATACCTTGCAGGTATCCGCTTACAGCAAGGGGAGGATTGAATCCATACCGGCTGTCGTTCAGTTGTATAACGATGTACAGGGACAGTCTATTAATTGCTACCTGATGGCTGTGGGAATCAATAAATACGAGAATTCATCCCTGGATCTGAATTATGCAAAAGCGGATGCCAAAGCCTTCAGTAAGGCCATACAGGACAAGGGGAAGAGCATATTTAAGCATGTCGAGGTCCATTCCTTGTATGATCAGCAGGCGACCAGGGAAAACATACTGGCCACCCTGGAAGAACTGTCACAGAAAGTCCGTCCCGAGGATGTCTTCATGTTCTATTATGCAGGCCATGGTAGCATGGTAGACAACAACTTCTATTTCATCCCTACCGGGGGCGTGAGTTTATACCAGCTTGCCAAGCTGACCGGAGAATCAATCCAGGCCGTGGAAATACAGGAGAAGTTCCGGAACATCCCGGCACTAAAACAGGTAGTGATACTGGATGCCTGCCAGTCCGGTGGATCCACCGGGGTCCTTGCACAACGGGGGGCCATGGAAGAAAAGGTCCTGGCACAGTTATCGCGAAGCTCAGGCATACATGTCCTTGCAGCGGCAGGTAGTGAACAATATGCCACTGAAGTATCAAGCCTTGGACACGGACTCTTTACCTATGCCATCCTGCAGGCACTCGATGGCGAGGCAGATGGGGCACCCCGGGACGGCAATGTGACTGTATTTGAGTTGAAGGCGTTCCTGAATGATCAGGTTCCTGAACTCTCCAAAAAATACAAAGGAAGCAGTCAGTGGCCCTATACCTTTTCCATTGGCCATGACTTCCCACTGATCCGGCGGGAAGGACTTCCGGTAGAATGAGCGCTGAAATTTGAACAATTTATAGTAAATTCAAATGTAAATTATAAAACCCCGATCCATGGCCTACCGTACCTTCAATCCCTATACATGTAAAGAGGAAGCCAGGTTTAATTTCATCTCAAAGACAGAATTCAATGAGAAACTAAAACTGGCTGAAAGTAGTTTTCACCATTGGAAAGATACCGCCCTGGAAGAGCGTAGCAGTATCCTCCTGAAAGTGGCAGAACTCCTCGAGAAAGAAGAAGAAAAACATGCAAAACTGATCACCACCGAGATGGGAAAACCCATAAGCCAGTCCCGCATGGAAGTCTCAAAGTGCGCCTGGGTTTCGAGGTATTATGCAGAAAAGGCCGCAGAATTCCTGGCCCCTGTAAAAATGGAATCTACAGCCCAGGAAAGTTATATCCGTTTTGATCCGCTTGGAATCATCTTTGCTGTGATGCCGTGGAATTTCCCATACTGGCAAGTATTTCGTTACATTGCACCCAACTTTATGGCCGGGAATACAGGCTTGCTTAAGCATGCTTCCAACGTACCTTTATGCGCCATTGCCATGGAGCAAATATTCCTGGATGCAGGTGCTCCTGAAGGGATATTTCAGAATCTGCTGATCAATTATGACCAGGTCAGCCAGGTGATCAAGCATCCGGGGGTCAGGGGGATCACCCTGACCGGCAGCAATTACGCTGGATATAAGGTGGCTGAACTGGCCGGAACCATGGGAAAGAAAACAGTACTGGAACTGGGAGGGTCGGATCCCTATGTCATATTTGCTGATGCTGACCTTGAAAATGCAGCAGAAACAGGCATCATGGCCCGCTTCCAGAACAATGGCCAGAGCTGTATAGCCGCCAAACGATTCATTGTCCAGGAAGAGGTTTTTGATTCGTTCCTGGCACTCTTCCGGGAAAAAGTGGAGGCCCTGAAGGTCGGTGATCCCATGGACCCGGAAACAGTGATCGGTCCCGTAGCCCGCAAAGATCTCCTGCTCGAACTGGAGAACCAATTGCGGCATATCGTGGTCCAGGGAGGAAAGATCCTCACCGGCGGCAGAAGGCACAGTCCCAAATCCCTGATCCTTAAACCGACCATAATCACTGACCTGCCCATTGATGCACGCATTAACCAGGATGAGCTGTTCGGTCCCATAATACCTGTTTTCTCCTTTAAAACTGAAGAAGAAGCCGTACAGATGGCAAATAACACACCCTTTGGACTCGCAGCCAGTGTCTGGACAGGCAGCCGGGAAAGAGCCGACCGGATCGCTCCACGGATAGAATCAGGCACGGTAGCCATCAATGGCATGGTAAAATCAGAGCCCAATCTGCCTTTTGGCGGAGTTAAAGCCTCGGGTTTCGGACGGGAACTGAGTGAAATTGGAATGCATGAATTCCTGAACGTTAAAACCGTCAGTTACTTCTGACCACAATATTCTATTCCCAGGACCCTTTGATGGTGTTTTGGGTCAGTGATTGCTGTAATATATAAAGAAAGCGAATGCGTGGGATCTCCTCTGCCCCGAGGCTTTTCAGGTGGGGGGTTGATTGCTGGGTATCGATCAGTTCAAAATTATTTTGCCTGGCGAATTCCACCAAGTGATAAAGGGCCACTTTTGAAGCATCTTTTCTTAGGTGGAACATGGATTCACCGAAAAAGGCCTTTCCGAGTGAAACACCGTAGAGTCCACCCACAAGCTCCCCACCAGAAAATACTTCCACGCTATGCGCATATCCTTCTTCATGGAGCAGAATATAAGCCATGATCATCTCTTCCGTGATCCAGGTTCCATCCTGGTCGGGCCGGGGAACCTTTGAACAATGACGGATCACATCTGAGAAACAGCTATCCAGCCGGATCTTAAGATCTCCCTTTCGCAGGGTCTGGCCAAGGCTTTTTGAAACCCTGAAACGGTCGGGGAACAGAACCATTCTCGGATCGGGTGACCACCAGAGTATGGGTGAGCCTTCTGCATACCAGGGGAATATTCCTTTGGAATAGGCTTCCAGGAGTATGGGGACTTCCAGGCTGCCACCAACAGCCAGCAATCCATCCTCCCCGGCCAGTGTCACTTCCGGAAAATATCCACTATTAAAAATATTACTCATTTCTGCCTTGTCAGACACGATCCGGACGGTTCGGAAAGGTTAAACACACTTCAGTACCTTTCCCTTCCTCACTTTCAACTGTGAAAGTTCCCTTGTTCATCTCAACGAAATCCTTGACCAGTGCAAATCCCAGTCCAGATCCTTTTTCGTTTGCAGTTCCCGGTGTGGAAAAACTTTCATTGAACTGAAGCAGCCTTTTCAGGTTGTTCCCACTAATGCCGATCCCCGTATCGGCAATACAGATCCGGGTCGACCTGTCTTCATTTTTTGTATTGACGGTAATACTTCCCCCGTCTGGCGTATATTTTAATGCATTGGAAATCAAATTCCTGAGCACGGTGCGAAACATATCCTCATCACAATAGATCGAAGCTGTATGATCCACCTGGTTGAGTATCCGGATATTCTTCTCTGCTGCCTGTACCTGGAAAACATCCATCATCGTCCCGATAACAGAATAAACCGGTATCACTGTGGAGGCAACCTTCATCTTTCCTGTCTGGAGACGGGTCCAGTTCAACAGGTTGTCAAGCAGGTACAATCCCCGTTTATTGGTATCATGAATGGTCCTTACGGCCCGCTTTACATCCTTTTCAGGAAGGTTCTCGAGGTTCTCTCCCAGTGATTCCGTAAGGGATTGAATGATGGTAAACGGGTTGCGCAGGTCATGACTGATCACAGATTGAATCTTATTCCTGGATGACACCAGTTGCTGCAGCTCTTTGTTCTGTATCTCGATCTGTTCCTTCTGCCGGTTCAACTCGGTATTAACTTCCTGCTCGTATTGCAAGCGGTCGCTCAAGAATTGCTTTTCCATTTTCTCCAGGGCCAGTTTAATCTCCGATTCTTTTTTATCAGCCAGCATATTTTCCTGGCGGCTGATCAATTCCGTTACCAGCCTGGGGATATGCAAGAGCATATAACCGAACAGGGCGATGTACATGGATTTGTAAAAATGTCCTGCCCGATCCGATGACACAACCTGTTCGATCAATGCAGGATCGACACTGTTAATTCTCAGGTAATAATTCAGGTTGAAGCAGAATATGGTGAAGAGGGTTGCGAAAATGACCAGTTTTCTATCATAACGCAATACGGACATGAAAAGCAATATGAAATAGATGTAGATGGAAGCTGTAGTCGATACAGCAATGGGAACAAACAGGCGTGAATACATATAGGTATGCAGAGAGAGCACCCCTATATCAACCACAATGGAGGCATATCTTACCCAGTATCCGATCTTATCCTTTTTGAATAATATCAGCAGGAACAGGTTGTAGATAATGAATATGGAGACTGGAACGAGGGACCAGGAAGCCTCGCGGATCAATCCTTTGGTATACATTACCCCGATCAGGGCCAGGACCAGTCCCACAAGAAGCCATCTAAACCGCATGGCGATCCTTTCCCCCCTTACTCCCCCGTCACGGTAAAGGTATTGAAGGATCTCAGAATCGGCAGGCAGGGTTTTTTTCATGTTTAGAAGCGGTTAGCATCAGGGCATTAATTTATTAACTGTTCAGATGAATGATTATTGTCTAACAAAAATCACACCGTTAATGTTTGGTTAATGATAGTAAATAGTATGCAATGTTTTGTAAATTCAATCGTCTTTTATTTTGATTGTAACTATTCACCCCTGAAGCATGTTTCGTAATTACCTGATCACCGCTATCCGATCACTTTACCGGCAAAAAGGTTTTTCACTGATCAATATCCTGGGACTCGCCATAGGGCTTGCCTGTGCACTCCTGATCCTGCTCTGGGTGCAGGATGAACTGAGCTTTGACAAATTTCACGAGCATGCCGACAGGCTCTACCGGGTGGAAGAGGACCAGTACTATTCCGGGGAGGTATATCATGTAACAGTTACCCCCGATCCCTGCGGTCCGGTCTGGAAAGATGAGATCCCTGAGATCGAGGATGCCTGCCGTTACCAGTGGCCCAGCGGCATGCTTTTTACCTATGAAGAAGAGGCTTTTTATGAGGGAGGCTGTGTTGCTGCTGACTCCACTTTTTTTGATATGTTCAGCTATGAGTTCCTCCATGGGAACAAAGCCACCGCCCTAACAGAACCTTATTCTGCCGTATTGACAGAGGAGACGGCAAAGAAATACTTCGGGGATGAAAATCCGATAGGGAAAGGACTCACTGTTAATAACAAGTATGAATTCACAGTAACGGGTGTATTAAAATCCATTCCGAAAAATTCCATTCTTGAGTTTGAAATCCTGGTACCATTTGACTACCTGAAGGAAACAGGGCAATACCAGGATTCCTGGGGAAGCAACTCCATCCGGACATTTATTAAGCTTTATGAAAACGCCGTCTTGGATTCGGTGGACAGCAAACTTACCGCAAGCGTACGGGAAAATAACGAAGGCTCCACAACCGATTTTATGGCGGCTCCCCTGACCAGGGTACACCTGCATCAATATTTTGGATACGGGCATGATCCCGGTGCCCTCGTTTTCGTTTACATCTTTTCAGCCATTGCCGTCTTTGTACTTCTCATAGCCTGCATTAATTTCATGAATCTCTCCACGGCCCGTTCCTCAACCCGGGCCAGGGAGATCGGACT
>DAOWJB010000189.1 GCA_030640625.1 Bacteroides sp. | reverse complement strand
TCCTCAGGCTTCTCATCCCTTGGATTATCACTTGTCAGGATCACTTTCTGGCTCAGATCAGCAGCCACCTGTCCCATGAGGGGCCGCTTTCCTCTATCCCGGTTCCCACCTGCACCTACCACTGTTATGATCTTTCGATTGCCATTGCGCAAGTGTTTAATCGCTGTCAGGACGTTTTTCAATGCATCCGGAGTATGCGCATAATCCACAATCCCAGTGATCCCCCTGTCTGAAGAAAGGGTCTCAAAACGTCCTTCTACCGGTGTTTGTTCGCTCAGCAGGGTCAGGACTCTCTCTTTTTCCATTCCACACAGTATGGAACATCCATAAACAGCAAGCAGATTGTATGCATTGAATTTACCGACCAGCCTGCTCCAGAAATCGAATCCGTCCAGGTCAAGATGCATTCCGTCAAGGTGGCTTTCCAGCAATTTCCCCTTCACATCGGCTATCCCCTGCATTCCGTAGGTCCACTTTTTGGCGGGGCAATTCTGAACCATGATTTTCCCGTTTTTATCGTCTCTGTTAACCAGGGCAAATGCGGTTGCTGGCAAGCCGTCAAAAAATACTTTTTTGACGTTTATATAATCCCTGAATGTTTTGTGATAATCCAGGTGTTCATGTGTGATATTTGTAAATATGCCTCCTTCAAAACGGATCCCGGCAGTTCTTTTCTGGTGAATGGCATGAGAGCTTACCTCCATGAAACAATACCCGCAACCTGCCTCAACCATTGAGGATAACATCTGATTGATCTGCAGGGTGTCCGGTGTTGTATGGGTGGCCGGTATCTGCTTGTTACCCACCATGTTCCTGACAGTTGATATCAGGCCTGCCGGCTCACCGGCAGCTGTAAACAATTGATAGAGCAGGGTGGCAATGGTGGTTTTGCCATTGGTGCCTGTTACGCCGATCACTTTTATATTCTCCGAGGGATTCCCATGAAATGCGGCAGCTCCCCAGCCCAGGGCTTCAGCGGCGTCCCTTACCTGGATATAGCTGATATGTTCTGCAGGCTGGCCGGGGATTGTTTCACAAACCACAGTTGTTGCTCCCGAACCAACAGCCTGATCTATATAATCATGCCCGTCTGTTTGTGTCCCGCGTATTGCAAAAAAGATCGCGCCCTCTTCCACCTGTCTGGAATCAAAACACAGAGATTTTATCTGTGGGTTATCCGGACCAATGCGGTTCAGGATCTCAAACTGGCTTGATATGTCATTTAATTTCTTCAATCCCTATGTAAAACTCATGGTTAATACAATCCTTTGTCCTTTCTCAATCCTGCTGCCCGGGGTAATGGACTGTTTCAAAACTTTGCCCCGGCCATGAATGATCACTTTAAGTCCAACATTCTCCAGCAGGAAGACCGCATCCTTCACCCCCATTTCCTTCACATTGGGCACCAGGTTTTCCAAAACAGACAGCGGATCTGTCTGGATACAATCGTCTGTCTTGGTGGTTTGAACCCAATCACTACCGGTTTCTCCTGACAGGGGAATATCCAGGTCTTTCAGGACTTTCTCGAGCTCTATTCTGTAGCCGTTCTTGGAGTAGGGTATCTCGGCCAGGAATCCATCTTTCGACTGCAGGTCCTGCTGCAGGTCCAGGCTCGTTGCATAAACCTTCCTGGAAATCTCCTGGAAGACAGGTCCGGCC
This sequence comes from Bacteroides sp., assembly GCA_030640625.1. Classification (GTDB taxonomy): domain Bacteria; phylum Bacteroidota; class Bacteroidia; order Bacteroidales; family SM23-62; genus SM23-62. Next base: position 28,119 of record DAOWJB010000189.1, on the reverse strand, counting down.
ACCAGGTTTCCGTAATACACATCGCTGGTAGGAGAATTCACTACGACAATACATGAATATTTTGGTTTCTCCGCCGGGAAATAACCTACAAATGATGCCTGGTAACTCACCCTGGAATCCACTCTGTAACCGTATTTCGCGTTGGCAATCTGGGCAGTACCTGTTTTCCCGGCAATCCTGAAGTTCTCATTGCTCAGGTTTTTGGCAGTTCCATTTTCCACTACACCTTCCAGCATGATCTTTATCTTTTCCAGTGTTTCATCAGAACAGATGGAGGGGTCAATTACCCTGGTATTGAACCTTTTTATGGTCCTGCCATAGTGGTGGATACTCTCAGCAATCCGGGGTTTAACCATTTTTCCATCATTCGCCACGGCATTATAAAAAGTGAGTATCTGAAGGGGGGTCATCCTTACCTCGTACCCATGTGACATCATGGGAAGAGTAATGCCGGACCAGTAATCATCTCCGGGATACCTGATCAGCGGTTCGCCCTCACCCCGTATTTCAATTCCGAGGGATTCATTCAGATGCATACGATACAGCCTTTCCACAAAGGCCTCCTCCTTTCCCCGGTAGTTATCATTAATGATCCTGGAAAGGGCCACATTTGATGAAAGTTCAAATGCTTCCTTAACGGTAATGATCCCGTAACCGCCTCTTCTGTTGTCCCTGATCACCTTATCATAATACCTGACAGAACCTTTTCCCGTATCAATGGTATCATCCAGCTCAATGAAACCATCTTCGAGGGCAACCATCAGGACAGCCAGTTTGAACGTTGATCCGGGTTCAGTACTCTCAGCAATGGCATAATTATATGACTCAGTATAATGGCCATTCTTGTTTCTGGAAAGGTTGGCGATGGCCCTGATATCACCGGTTTCCACTTCCATCAGTATGGCACATCCATGATGGGCCTCGTGCAAGGATAATTGTTTCAACAGGGCATTCTCGGCAACGTCCTGGATATCCACATCGATGGTGGTAACCAGATCATATCCGTTTTCCGGTTCGACCTCATTAGCGTCATTCACAGGGATCCAGATATTCCCGGCTGTTTTTTGCATCAGGCGTATGCCTTTCACACCACCCAGGTAATGATCATAAGCTCCTTCCAGTCCAACAATATTCCCGGATTCACTCTTACTCAGATAACCAATCGTACGGGCGGCCAGCATCTGGTGAGGCAGTACCCGCCGGTTGCTCTGGATTGGGATAAATCCACCCTTGTATCTCCCTAAGCGGAATATCGGAAAGGTTTTCATCTCCTGTAAATGCTGGTAACTTACCTGGCGGCGGATCAGGTAATATCTTTTTCCGGCCTCCCGGGCACGTGTTAAATCCCGTTTCCATGCAGCTTTTGACTTTTCGCGGAAGATTCTGGAAAGACGATAACTCAGGGAATCGACTCCCTGGTTGAAATCTTCATTTTTAAGGGCGTTGCTCTTGAGGTCCATCCTTATTTCATAATACGGGACAGAAGTGGCCAACAAACGTTTTCCCCCGGTGGCATATATATCTCCCCGGTTAGGTTCGATGGTAACGTATTTCAACATCAGGTCTTCCGCCTTTTGCCTCAGTTCATCTCCCTGCAGGATCTGTAGCTGCAGGATCCTGAACAGGACGACCAGGGCCATGAGAAATAATCCCAGGTACAAGGCAATAACCCGGTCTACAATGATCTTTTTAATTGATGCTTTTCCCATTCCTGCCTTTTTTAACTGTGATCTTTACCGGCGGATCCACTGCTTCATGCAATCCCATAGAACGCCTGTCGATCAATTTTGCCACCTCCGATTGCCTGCTGATGAACTCCAGATCAGATGCGATTGAGATGGCCCTGGCCCGCAATTCCCTGAGCTCTGTCTGCAATTGCATCGTTTCACGTATCACCTTCTCGGAATGGTATCTGTTCCCGATATATAATATGATCAGAAACGTAATAAACAGAATAAATGGCAGCTGCCTGACAACGGTATCCCTGGTCAGCAAACTACCATCAAAAACATCCCACACAGAACCTTTTCTGATCTCTTTCTGCTCGATCTTCTGATCGACGAATTCAATATTTCTTTTCTGCCTGCTCATTGATCACTCAGCTTTTCTGCAATCCGGAGTTTTGCACTTCGTGCTCTTGGATTCCTCTCTATTTCCTCCAAACCGGGTTGGAGGATCTTCCTGTTCACCTGCCTGAAAGGACTGACAATATTGCCGTAGAAATCTTTTTGTATGGTCCCCTTAACATTTCCACTCCTGAAAAAATTCTTTGCCATCCGGTCTTCTAATGAATTATATGTAATGATTACCAGCCTTGATCCTTTATTCATGAAGCTGACTATCTGTTCAAGCATCTGCTTCAGTGATTCCAGCTCTTCATTCACCTCAATCCGTAGTGCCTGGAAGACCTTTGCCAGGTATTTTTGCTGCCCGCGGACCGGAATGCAATCCTGGATGGCCTCCATGAACTGGCCTGTAGTGAATATTTTCTGTTTGCTCCTTGCCTTACAAACTGCACCTGCCAACCTGCCTGCATTTTTCAATTCCCCGTACCGGAAAAACAGGATCTTCAGGGCCTTTTCCGGATATTGGTTCAGGATATCCACTGCAGATTTTGCTGCCTCCGGGTTCATTCTCATGTCAATTTTGCTGTCAAACCGGAAGGAAAAACCTCTCTCCGCCACGTCGATATGATGTGACGACAGCCCCAGATCTGCGAGTGCTCCGTGAATTGATGTTATACCATAATATCGCAAATAGTTCCTGACATATCTGAAATTGCCCCTGATAAACAGCAGGCGCTTATCCTTGATCTTATTTTTTTCTGCGTCGGGATCCTGGTCAAATGCAATCAGTTTTCCATCCCCCAAGCGCTCCAGAATGGCCGATGAGTGACCTCCCCCTCCATAGGTGAAATCAAGGTAGGTCCCACCCGCCTGAATGTTCAAGCCATCCAGACTTTCTTCCAGCAATACAGGACGATGATACATTACTCTTCTCCAAGATCATTAATAGTCCCCCCAAGTATTTTTTCTGCCAGCGATTCTAATTCGGTCACATTCTCCCTGAATTTTCCATACAGCATTGGTGACCAAACTTCAATCTTCCCGTCCTGGCCAGCCAGCAGCACCTCTTTTTTCGCTTTGGCATATTCCAACAGTCTTTTCGGGATCAGGAGCCGGTTACTTGCATCAAGCACCACCTCGGCCTTTCCATCGTGAAACAACCTTAAGAACCGGGCGTGTTCCCTGTTGAAAGGATTGGTATTGCGCCTGATGATCCTGTTTAGTCTTTCCCATTCCTCGAAGGGATACATGACCAGGCAGGACTCATATACATCAGGCTTGATCACAAACTTCTCCTCCGAGCCAGCCGGCAACTGTTTCTTGAAAGCCGAGGGAAGCATGATCCTTCCCTTGACATCCACCTTGCATGTATATTCTCCTATAAACGTTATCATACCTGGGTTTCCCGGGACAATGTGTAAAAATATATAAAAAATCCCCACTTTCCTCCACTTTTCCCCATTTTTTGACACTTTGTTAAAAACTTATGATGTATATTAATAACAACCTGTTAATCAAATGCTTATAAAGAGGTTATAAAGATCAGAATATCGTTTTTTGACGATTTTTGTGTTTTTTTCGTATTTTGCAGATACATTCAAACGGCATAATTCGGGAAAAAAAGATCTAAATGACTGAATCTTCAGAGGCCCCAGAAATCAAGAAAATTGATATAAAACAGATATTTTATGAGAAAAGTCCGCGTATTGCCAGACTTCTTCCGGGTTTTGTCTACGCTTACCTGAAAAGGATCCTTCACCAGGATTTCGTAAATGAGTTCCTTGAAAGGCATGGAGATAAAATGGGGGTGGACTTTATGGAAAGTGCTTATGAAGAATTCAATGTTAATATGGACATCAGGGGAGAAGAGAATCTTCCGGCAGCAGGCCGTTTTCTGTTTGTGGGAAACCATCCCCTCGGCGGATTTGACGGAAATATGCTGATTTACATCATCCGGAAGCATTATCCAAGGGTCGTTTTCCTGGTAAATGATATCCTGATGAATTTAAAAAACATGGATGAGTTCTTCATACCCATTAACAAACACGGCGGACAGACACGTGAGATCGTGAAACAACTGGATGAGGCTTATCGTTCAGAAATTCAGATCATTTCCTTCCCTTCGGGTATGGTTTCCAGGAAAATCAAGGGAAAGATCCAGGATCTGGTATGGCAAAAAAATTTCATTATCAAGGCCACTCAATACAAACGGGATGTTATCCCCATCCATATAAGTGGGCGAAATAGCAATTTTTTCTACAGACTGGCCAAATTGAGAAAGTTTTTCCGCATCAAATGGAACCTTGAAATGCTGTATCTCCTGGATGAGACATACAAACATAGAAACAAAACGTTTACATTCACCATAGGGAAACCTATACCGCATACTGTATTCGACCGCACACATACGTCCCTGGAATGGGCCGCAAAAGTAAGGGAATTGGTATATCGCTTACCGGAGAATGAAGATGCTTCACTATTGGATGAAAAAAATAATGTTTAACTTTACTAAAACAATAGATTTCAGATGAAACCAATCATCAAGGCCATACAAAAAAAAGACCTTGAAATGGAATTGACCGAGGATAAATTCATCCGCATGACCAATAAAGCGGATAATGAATTATACATTATTACAGCCCATGACTCTCCCAAGCTCATGGAGGAAATAGGCCGTTTGCGGGAACTGACTTTCCGGGCAGCCGGGGGAGGGACGGGCAAATCCATGGATATCGATGATTTTGACACCATGGATGATCCCTACAAACAGCTCATTGTCTGGGACCCGGACCAGGAAGAGATCCTCGGGGGTTACCGCTTCCAGTTATGTGACAAGGAGATGGCAGAATGCAGCAAGGCCACCCTGGCTACTGAGAAATTGTTTAATTTTTCTGACAAGTTCAGAAAGGAATACCTGCCGGATCTGATCGAACTTGGCCGGTCCTTTGTTCAGCCTGGATATCAGACCACCAGCCGCATTGGCAAGGGAATGTTTGCCCTTGACAATTTATGGGATGGACTGGGGTCCCTGGTAATTGACTACCCTTTAATGCAATTCTTTTTTGGCAAGGTGACCATGTACCAGAATTATAACCAGCGGGCACGAAACCTGATACTTTATTTCCTTGAAAAACATTTTCGGGATAATGAACAGCTGGTTACCCCCAAAGAACCCCTTGAAACCAATATTGACAGGGAAGAAATGCAATCGATCTTCTCCGGCCGGACCTACCTGGAAGATTATAAGATCCTCTCTCAAAGTGTACGGGCATTCGGCGAGAACATACCCCCCTTGATCAATGCCTACATGAATCTTTCTCCTTCACTGAGAACGTTCGGTACGGTCATCAACCCATCCTTCGGGGAGGTGGAAGAAACCGCCATCCTGATCACTATAAATGACCTTTACAAACAGAAAGTGGAAAGGCATATTGCCAGTTATATACCCCAGAGCAAGTACCAGATATACAGGCTAATTAACCGGATCAGGAGGATGAGGAGAGGAAGGAGTTAGCTTCGCTTAGTAGGCACGGACATTTTTCCCCTTGATATAGTTGATAAAGGAGGTATTCACTACCATATTCCCTCCCGGAGTGGGATAATCCCCGGTGAAATACCAATCCCCGAGATGCTCGGGACAAGCCTCATGAAGATTCTCAACGGTCTGGTAGACAATTTTAACCTCGGCATTTACATCCTTTGATTTAAGCAATTCCCCTACTTTCTGAGATACCTGTTCATAGGTAAAAGGTTCATAGATCATCTTTATGTAATTGACAATCTCCTCCTTGGGTTTGCTGGCCTGTTCAACCGAGCGCTTGTATACCTCGTTGATCACCGATTCCCTGCCCGTCTCTTTCAATAATGCTATGGCAGCCTGAAAGGCAACAAAATCGCCGAGTTTGGCCATATCGATCCCGTAACAATCGGGATACCGTAATTGCGGCGATGATGAAACGACGATGATCCTCTTGGGTTCAAGCCGGTCGAGTATTTTCAGAATACTTCGTTTTAGGGTGGTTCCCCGGACGATTGAATCATCGATTACAACCAGGTTGTCCTTGCCCCTGCGTAGGGTATCATAGGTAATATCATATACATGTCCCACCAGGTCATCCCGCCCCTCATCCTGTGAAATAAAGGTCCGCAGTTTGATGTCCTTGACAGCGATTTTCTCGATCCTTGGCCTGTGACAAAGGATCTGGTTGATTTTCTCCGGGGTAAGGTTCCCGTTACCCTCCAGCAACATCTTTGCCTTTTCTTCATTCATGTGATTTTCTATCCCCCTGATCATCCCGTAAAATGCTGTTTCCGCCGTATTGGGTATGAATGAGAAAACCGTATTATCAACATCGTAATCTATTGCCTTGAGAATATCCGGGGTGAGCAGTCCACCCAGTTTCTTACGTTCCCGGTATATGTCCTTGTCGCTTCCCCTTGAAAAATAGATACGCTCAAATGAACAGGATTTTTTTTCCCTGGGTTTGCGGATCTGATCCAGTGACACCTTTCCATCTTTCTTAATGATCACGGCATGACCGGGATCGATTTCGTGTACTTTCTCCGCGGGTACATTCATAACTGTCTGGATTACTGGCCTCTCAGAGGCTGCAACTACAATCTCATCATCCATGTAATAAAAGCCGGGACGAATTCCCCAGGGATCCCTGTACACAAAAGCATCACCATGTCCCATGAGTCCACCAATAACATAACCTCCATCCCAGCGTTTACTGGCTTCACTCAGGATCTGGGCCACATCAAGTTTATCCGCGATCATCAGAGAAATCTCGATATTGGAATGCCCATCAGTCTTGAATTCATCGAACAAACGCTGATTTTCCTGGTCAAGAAAATGACCGATCTTTTCAAGGATGGTAACGGTATCTGAGAAATCTTTGGGATGCTGTCCGAGTTCAATGAGTTTATAAAACTGCTCCTTGACATTGGTAAGGTTAAAATTGCCTGCCAGGACCAGGTTTCTGGATTTCCAATTATTCTCCCGCATGACTGGATGCACATTGTCCAGTTTATTTTTCCCGTATGTTCCATACCGCAGATGCCCCATATATAACTCCCCGGCAAAGGGCAGGTTTTCCTTGGCCCATATTGCATCCTTGATCCGTTCAGGATTTTTCCTTTCATGTTTCTTGAAATCGGCGGAGATTCTGCGAAAGACATCATTGATGGCAGCGTTTTCAGCGGACCTGCGGCGGGAGATAAATTTTTGTCCAGGCGGAAGATCAAAGTTAACGCAAGCCACACCCGCTCCATCCTGACCACGGTTATGCTGCTTCTCCATCAGCAGGTAGAGCTTGTTCAATCCATATCTCCAGCTTCCGTATTTGTATTGGTAGTATTCCAGTGGCTGTAACAATCGGATCAGCGCAATACCACATTCATGTTTGATCTGTTCACTCATTCATCCCTCCGCGTAAATATTCCTGCTAATTTTCTGGAAAACCAATGATATCATAGACGATGAATGCAGTATGGAAATCACTTTTGATCTTATTCAGTAATTTCAATGTTTCACTTTTCGACCTGTAGCCACCAATGTAAACCTTGAAATTCGGGTCATCATAAATGACATCATTCCTGATACCTTCATATTTCATGAGGAACCGGGCCTTTGTTTCATATGCCTCATCCCGGGCAGAATGGGATGAGCCTGAATATATCCGGATCCAGTAACAGGGGATCCCACCAAGTTTTCTGGCTTCTTCCATAAAGAGCAACATGACTTCGTCCAGTTTCTTTTCCTGGATAATATGGATATTACCTCCGTCTGTATCCTGATTGAAAAGTTGCTGGTACAATTTGGATTCCTGCTCATGCTGGTCTACATCCTGAGCCCCGGCAGAAACAGCTATTGGAATGATAATCAATAGGATAACATATATCTTGCTCATCGTCCTAAAATCTGCATCAAAATTAACAAAAAATTCAAGGCTTGGAATAATTTCCACATTATTAGCATATTTCATTCCGGTATTGTTTATTTTGTAAATTGTACCGGCGTTTGATAATGAAATAAATGATTACAGGAATCCCAAATAAAAAAAGAGGTATCGAAAGACTGGCCGGTATTACGGCCTTACTCATTTCCTTTCTGGTTATTACGGCTATTTTAACCGCGCTAGATATCAAACCAGATCATATTAATATCCATGAGGACCTGTCTTACCTGGGAGATAATATTGACAGGCTCATGCTCAATACCATGATATGGTTTGTCGCCGCAATTCTTATCATTTTATTTGGTCCCCTTATCCTAATGAGCTTTCTGCCTTATGGAAGATCATCTGCTTATCTTGCCGCCTTTTTAATTAGTACAACGGGTATCTTATACATTGTCATTTCCATCAATGGATTGAATATGATCAGTCTTATTTCTGATTACCAGGGGTCAACCGGACAGGAAACCGACCATATGGCCAGCTTGTCGTATTTTATCCTGATAAACAGAACCAACCTTCAGCTGGCGGCCTACACCCTGGTAGGGATCAGTTCCATTATACTTGGACTCCTGATCTCCAGTTCAGGATTGCTGCCAAGATTTATCGGATGGATGGCTATTTTTGGTGGACTCATATATGCCAGTTTCGGATGGATTGGCATCGACCATATCCTCTTTATGGTGGGCAGGTTGCTTTTCTTGCTTGCCTTGATCCTCCTGGGAAGTTTTCTCCTCCTCCGGGGAACTGTAAAAAAAACAGATAAATGAAATCATGATCACTCATTTTGCCCCCCCACAAAGAACGGTCAGGGATAAAATTCTCAAAGATCACACGGAACTGAAATCCATCGCTTATATTGAAGAACTAATAGATGCCCTACCTTACATCGCTGCAATATTGAACCGGGACCGGCAGATCATCTTCAGTAACAAGACTTTGCTGCATGAGATGGGAATCAGAGATATGGAAGAAATCCTTGGTCAGCGTCTCGGAGAAACATTGAATTGTATCCACGCTGATACTATGGAGGCAGGCTGCGGAACATCTGAAAACTGCCAGGTATGCGGCGCCATAAATACCATCCTGAAATGCCAGGAAACGGGTGAGATAGTTATAGATGAATGCCGGATAAGGACCCTTCTGGATGGAACAGAAGATTGGCTCGATCTGGAAGTATCTGCGACGCCATTATTTTGGAAGAATCACCAGTTTACCGTTTTTACCGCCAGGGATATTAGCAGCAAAAAGAGAAAGGAAGCCCTGGAGCGTATCTTCTTTCACGATGTAATGAACACTGCCGGAACACTTCAGGGCTTAGTGGATTTGTTAAAGCAGGTTGATGATCCAAAGAAAATCAACCAGTTTATTAACCTGCTCGCCGAGGTAAGCCGGGACCTGACCGAGGAGATCCTGACGCAGAAATCCCTGGTGGCAGCAGAGAATGGAGAACTGGTGGTCAAGAATCACGAATTTTACCTGAAAGAAACCCTCGGGCACATCATCAATGAATACCGGAAGCATGAGCTTGGCATGAACAAAAAAATCATTATTGAGGAAGATACCTGCGATTATACCATCCATACGGATCCCGTCATACTGAGGCGGATCGTCGGCAACATGATAAAGAATGCACTGGAAGCTACGCCAGCTGAAGGAGTGGTTACTGTTGATTGCAAAATCGACCCCGAAAAGGTGATGCTCAGGGTTCATAACCAGGCTCACATGCCCAAGGATGTTCAGCAACAGGTCTTTCAGCGCTCATTTTCCACCAAAGGCCAGGGCAGGGGACTTGGTACATACAGTATGAAACTACTGGGGGAAAAATACCTGAAAGGGAAGGTGTCATTTGAATCGACAGCCGGACAGGGAACGGTTTTCAGCCTGGAAATTCCGAAAGAGGTGGGATAAGGTACATATTGATACGGATCCTGGACAGGTCAGGAATCCATTGCAGCCACCAGACTGTCGGTCAGTTCAAGGTTATGGTACACGTTCTGCACGTCATCATCGTCTTCAAAATATTCAATCACCTTCATTACCTTTAATGCATCATCCTGCTCCAACTGCATAGTTTCATGCGGGATACGTTGCAGTTCGGCCTGTTCCGGCACTACTTCTAATTCTTCCAGCTTCTTCTGAACATTGCCGAAATCTTCCAGGGCAGTAGTAATGATAAATACATCTCCTTCCAGTTCCACTTCTTCTACCCCTGCATCAATGATCTCAAGTTCAAATTCTTCCGGATCAAGATCTCCTTTCGGCAGGGTGATTACCCCTTTGCGGTCAAACATGTATGCAACGGAGCCATTGGTTCCCAGGTTGCCGCCCCTCTTGTTAAATATCGCACGGATATTACTGACTGTTCGTTTGTTATTATCCGTTAAACATTCTACAAATATGGCTACCCCGTGGGGAGCATAACCTTCAAATGTCACTTCCTGGAGTGAATCTGCCTCTCTGCTTGCCTTGCTAATGGCCCGCTCGATGTTGTCTTTTGGCATATTGATCCCCTTGGCATTGGCAACAGCCAACCTGAGACGTGGATTCATTTCAGGATCAGGCCCGCCTTCCCTGGCAGCAATCTGGATCTCTTTGGAAACCCTGGAGAACATTTTTGACCGCTTGGCATCAGCAGCTCCCTTTTTGCGCTTAATGGTTGACCATTTACTATGTCCTGACATGACCGAAATTTTTAAATTTGCTTCGCAAAATTACAAAATTGGGATAGAATATAAAACCCGTTGAAGATTCCACGGGATGTTCAGTTTCTGATAAATCTCCTGAAAATTTTGATTTTATCCCCTTAATTCATAAAATTGGTGGTTAAAAGCCCTCAGCTTGATGATACACTTTATGAGAAACAACCGCTTCCTTGTTTTCCTGATCCTGCTGATCTGTCTGTTTACCATTACTCCTTTTATTGAAAATCCGGTCCTCGCAAGGCTGTTTTCAACCATTAATTATACCCTGATTCTCCTTAGTGGATTGTATGCCTTCAGCGATGTACGAAATTTCCTGAGATTCAGCGTGATCTTTTTTCTCTTCACCATTTTCGTTGACTGGATTAAGTTTTTCAATCCAGAAGGGCCGATAGTCACCACCTTACGGCCGCTGATAACTGCCCCTGTACTCACCATTTTGCTGATCCTGACCCTGAGGAGTATCTTCCAGGCCGGTGAGATTAGCAAAAATGTCATTTTCGGGGCCCTGTGCGGATATATCCTGATCGGGTATATTGGTACTTTCCTGGCCATGGCGGTTTCTGTAATCTATCCCGGGTCCTATAATGTCGCAGGAGAACTCAATACCATGGAGGCACTCTATTTTAGTTTTGTCACCATGACAACCCTTGGTTATGGGGACATTTTACCTCTTTCTGACCAAGCCAGGGCAATCACCATAGTATTGTCCGTACTCGGACCCATGTATGTGGCCATACTGATTGCCATGATGGTGGGGAAATATGCCAGTAAACCTGATAAACATTCCAAATAAAAATTATATGGGGACTGACATGATCGATGCGTTCCGGTCTTACCGGGAGAAAATGAACGAAAAATTACTCGCACAGGATAACAAGCTGATCAAGAGGATCTTCAATCTGGATACGAACGCTTATATGGAGGGTGTCCTGCCGGCAAAGACCAAGGAGATGCTGGGACTGGTAAGTTCGATGGTATTACGATGTGATGACTGCATAAAATACCATCTGGAGAAATGTTTTGAACACAAGGTTACCTCAGAAGAGATCATGGAAATATTTGCCGTGGCGAACCTGGTAGGGGGTACGATTGTTATACCTCATACCCGGCGGGCCCTGGAATACTGGGAAGAGTTGAAAAAGACCGGCAGCTGATGATAGGGTAAACCAGCTCTCGTATATCATATATTTGAAGAAGTTATATACTGAAGAATATGAAAAGGATAGTGAAACAGGTTTTAATCCTGAGCGGAGTTATCGGACTATTATCTTTCAGCCTGGTTTTCCGGTCCCAGATCCCATTTCCCAATCTGGCTGCAAAGCTTGAAAGTTATTACAAGCGGTATCCACAGCAAAAGGCTTATCTGCACCTGAATAAACTAGCCTATCATGCAGGTGGGAGGATATGGTATAAGGCATACCTTGTGGATGCGAGAACTCACAGACCTGATACCATAAGCAAAATCCTGGTTGTGGAAATAGTAAACTCATTCGGTGTCAGCAGTATGATACAGCTGGCAAAACTGAATCGTGGTTTTGCTCAGGGAGATTTCTATCTTCCCGATTCCATTCCGGAAGGATTGTATCAGATCAGGGCATACACAAACTGGATGCGTAATCTCGGCCGTGAGTATTTCTTTCAGCGGGATATCAATATCTGGAATCCCGAACACTCCTACACGCTTTACCGGGATGACAAACTGGCCAATAAACGACATAAGAAAAAAAGTATAAGGAAGTCCAAAAATATTGATGTTCAGTTCTTTCCCGAGGGTGGTTATCTGGTAAGCGGACTGGAAAGCAAGGTGGGGTTCAAGGCCATTAACGATCTTGGTCTGGGAATAGACATAGAAGGGAACATCTTTGATAATAAGAAGAAGATTGTAAGCACTTTTAACAGCCGGCACCTTGGCATGGGAACGCTTGGCTTTACCCCGGAGGATGGAAAGAAATATGTTGCTGAGATCCAGACTGCAGATGGCAAAGATCACCGGTTCGATTTACCGGAAGCCCTTGAGTCAGGCTATGTTCTCAGCGTAGTGGAGAACCGTGACAATCAACTCAAATTACGAATAAGCAGCACCCTTCCTGATCCAATGGTCATGGTTGCCTGCCATATGCGGGGGGAGGTCATTTACCGGGGGCAGGTCCGTCTGGCTAATGGCAGCAGAACCATAGACGTTCCCATGAATGATGTTCCCAGCGGAATTCTTCATATCACCCTGTTCGACGACAACAGGGAGCCACGCTGTGAACGGCTGGTCTTTGTGAGGTCCGAGGACCTGTTGCGTATTGCTGTTCTGAAAGAGAAATCGGAATTCAAAAGCAGGGAAAAGGTTAATATTACTCTTTTGGCGAAGGACCGGCAGGATAACCCTGTCGAAGGGAATTTCTCGCTGTCAGTTTCAGACCGTGACCTGGTTAACACTGCCCTTGAGTTTCAGTCAGGGATCATTACCAACCTCTTGCTTACCTCCGACCTTGCCGGACGAATTGAAAACCCGGACTATTACTTTGATGACAAAAACAGTGATGCAACCGAGGCACTGGATTACCTGCTGTTGACACAGGGTTGGAGAAGATTTAAATGGGATGATGTAGTGAATGAGAACCGTTTAGTGATCCAGTACCCCATCCCGCAAGGTTTGTCCGTCCATGGCAGGCTAACCAAGGAACTCTTTGACATTCCATTGAAAAATTTACCGGTAACCCTTACCATCCTGAGTGAGTTTAACGATGTGTTTGTAACCCGTACAGATAATCGCGGCCGGTATTCGTTTGATCTCCCGGATTATGAAGATACCCTGCAGGTGGAAATTACCGCCCGCAGGCAAAATGGAAAGAAAAACCTGGTAATCTATATCGATGACAATGACCTTCCTGAAACTGAACAGATCTATTCCTCTTACTCCCGTGATATGATTGTCAGGGGAACCAATGTATTCAAACCAATTCCCGAGGAAGAAATCGATACCATGCAGGTGGTCACAAAAGGTATATATAATGAGCCTGATTTTGTACTCGAGGTGGATGACCAGATGAGGACTTACAATTCAGTACTGGACATGATACAGGGCCGGATACCCGGCGTCCAGGTTACCGGGAACAGTGTCATGATCAGGGGACCTTCTTCCATATACGGCAGCAATGAACCCCTTTTCCTGATTGATAATATACCTGTCGATGTATCGGCTGTCCAGAGCATGAGTCCAATGGACGTGGAAAGGATAGAGGTCCTAAAAGGACCAAGCGCAGCAATTTATGGTGTGAGAGGCGCCAATGGTGTCATCGCTATATTTACGATACGGGGCAGGTTTATGATAAAAGGTAAAATTAACTTTGATATGCTTGGTTATCATAAACCCAGGGAATTCTATTCTCCAAAATACGGTACCGAATTTGACGACCTGGTCGAGGATTTCAGGTCAACCCTGTACTGGAACCCAAATATCAGAACTGATTCTACCGGGATGGCACAGATCAGTTTTTATTGTTCAGACAGAACTTCAACCTTTTATATCGTGGTGGAAGGAATTTCCACACAAGGGCAGGTTGGCAGCAACGAAAAGATTATCCAGGTCCAATAAGCTTATCGGACTATAGAGCTATATTCCTTTGCCTTGACAGGATTAATCTCAAACATAACCTCGAGTTTCATCAACTTCAGCAGTTCATAAACATCCTGTGAAACATCACATATTCTGAATTTACTGCCAATTTTACTGGCCTGGCTGACCACTGCCATGATTGTCTGGAATCCTGAACTGTCAATGAAATTGATCCCGTTCATACTGAGCACGACCTCCCTTTTCGGCTTTGAAACAATTTTGATTAATTCTTCGCGCAGGGAATCGGCAACCAGGGTATTCAGTGTGTTGATCTTGTGGAATGAAATATGGTAAACCCCGCCCTTAATTTTTAATTTCAGCATGCTGCGTGTGATTGAAAATTACGGCGGTAATTTAGAAATGATTAAAGGATTCGATTGAGTATAAAATGGTAACTTATCAACAAAATCTGGTTAATATATCAACCGTCAAGTCTAAATTTTTATTGGTCCTAATAGAAGATTGAGCTCATCAAGCTGCTCTTCAGAAATACCTGATGGGGTATCAATCATCACGTCACGCCCGGAGTTGTTCTTCGGGAAAGCAATGACATCACGGATGGAATCGAGTCCTGCAAACAGGGCCACCCAGCGATCAAATCCGAAAGCGATGCCTCCATGGGGAGGAGCACCGTAACGGAAGACACTCATCAGGAACCCGAATTTTTCCACAGCATCTTCATCGGTAAAGCCAAGATTCTTGAACATCAGCTTTTGCAATTTCTCATCATGGATCCTGATGGATCCTCCCCCGATCTCTACCCCGTTGATCACCAAGTCGTAGGCATTAGCGTGAACTTTGCCCGGCTGGGTATCAAACAGTTCCAGGTCTTCCATTTTGGGTGAGGTAAAGGGATGATGCATGGCATGATAGCGTCCGGATTCCTCATCCCATTCCAGCAATGGAAAATCGACCACCCAGAGTGGGCAGTAGGTATCCTTATCTCTTATATTCAGGCGGTTACCCATCTCAAGTCTTAATTCAGACAGTGCATTCAGAGTGGTTGATTTCTCGCCTGCAAGGATCAGCAGCAGGTCCCCGGATTGCGCCTGGAACTGATCGGCCAGGGATCTTAACTCTTCAGCACTGAAAAACTTATCCACCGTTGATTTGAAACTGCCGTCTTCATTATATTTTACATATATCAAGCCTTTGGCTCCGATCTGTGGACGTGTGACAAAATCCGTCAGCCCGTCCAATTCCTTCCGGGAATATCCTGCACAGCCCCGGGCACAAATTCCACCAATAAATTCTGCATTATCAAATACCTGGAATCCTTTCCCCTGAACCAGCGATGTCAGCTCTTGAATCTTCATGCCAAATCTCAGGTCAGGCTTATCCGTACCATATTCAGCTATGGCCGTATCATAGGACATTTTCTCGAAAGATCCTTCAATCTCTACATTGAGGACTTCCCTGAAAAGATGTTTCGCCAGGCCTTCAAAGGTATCGAGTACATCATCCCGTTCCACAAAAGACATTTCGCAGTCGATCTGGGTAAATTCAGGTTGTCTGTCAGCCCTCAGATCTTCATCCCGGAAACATTTAACGATCTGAAAATAGCGGTCATAACCGGCTACCATGAGCAATTGTTTAAATGTCTGGGGGGACTGGGGCAAGGCATAGAACTGCCCTTGATTCATCCTGGACGGGACGATGAAGTCCCTCGCTCCCTCAGGCGTAGTTTTGATAAGAAAAGGCGTCTCCACTTCGAAAAAACCCTGGGAATCCAGGTACCTTCTTACCTCCTGTGCCATTCTGTGCCGAAGCTCCATGTTCTTTCTCATAACCTGGCGCCGCAAGTCCAGATACCTGTATTTCATCCTTATTTCATCCCCCCCGTCCGTCTCATTTTCTATGGTAAACGGAGGTACCTCAGCTGGATTTAAAATCTTCAATGTTTCAATAATGATCTCTATATCGCCGGTGGGCAATTTTGGATTCTTGTTGCTGCGCTCAGTCACTTTACCGGTGATCTGGATTACGTATTCCCTTCCCAGTTTCCTCGCCTCCAGGCACAGATCCCGGTTCTCTTCCATATTAAAAACAAGCTGTGTAATTCCATAGCGGTCCCGCAAATCCACAAAAGTCATCCCACCCAGGTCTCTTGAACGCTGGACCCAGCCACTCAGGCTGACATGTTTATCGAGATGTTTCAGATTCAGTTCTCCGCAGGTATTTGTTCTGTACATAATGTATTTTATTGATCAGGTTTTCTTATTACTTTGCGAAAATAACAAGAAAAGGGAACAATTCATGACGTATCCTCTCTTCTCTGATGAGTATTTTATGAATGAGGCCCTGAAAGAGGCTATTAAGGCACTTGAGAAACAGGAAATTCCGGTTGGATCAATAATCGTTGCCGATCAAAGGATCATTGCGCGGGCACATAACCAGACCGAGGCACTTTCAGATGTTACGGCACATGCCGAAATGCTTGCAATCACCGCGGCGGCGAACAGCCTTGGGGCAAAATACCTGAACCAGTGTACCCTGTTCATCACCCTGGAACCCTGTATCATGTGTGCATCAGCCTCTGCATGGGCACAGCTTGACCGGATCGTATACGGGGCCAGGGACCCGAAAGCAGGGTACAGCCGGATCATCCAGGATATTATTCATCCCAAAACGAAGGTAAAGTCCGGTATTCTTGAAAAAGAGTGCAGTGAACTTATCAGCAATTTTTTCCGGGATAAACGATAAGCCTATACCTGTTGGAAGGTAAAGCCCATTTCCATAAGATCATTCCAGAATTGTGGATAGGATTTATGAACCACTCCAGGATCTTCAATGATCAGTCCAGGTACCCGCATCGAAGCAGGTGCAAAAGCCATGGCCATCCGGTGATCCTCGTAGGTTTGGATGGCAGGACAGGCTTTCTGCCTGACCCTTTGCTGACCATCCCAATGTATCCAGGTTCCGTCTGGATCAGCCTCCAGCATGATCCCCAGCCTGGTCATTTCCTGCTGGAGCGCATTGATCCTGTCCGTTTCCTTGATTTTGAGGGTCTGGATTCCGCTAAACTGAAAGGGAATGTCCAGTAATCCGCAAAGCACCACCATGGTCTGGACAAGATCAGGATTTTCACGAAAATCATAGTTAAGTTTACGAACTGTTCGCTCCGTTTTTTTCAGTCTTATACCCCCGGGGATATATTCGGTTGCCACGCCAATACTGTTGAATAGATCTGGCAGTATGGCATCCCCCTGGAAACTATGCTTAATCAATCCTTTTATTTCCAAATCAACCCGGTCAGCCAGTGCCGCCATTGCATACCAGTAACTGGCAGCACTCCAATCACCCTCGATGGTCATATCCTTCCCGTCAAAATCATGATGGGGGACATGGATGCTGGTCCCGGAAAATTCAACGGGTATCCCAAGTCCCAGCATGATTTCCCGGGTTAGCTTGATATAGGAGGAGGATACCATCTTGTTTTGCAAGTTGATCTTCAGACCATTGCGGAGGACCGGACCGATCATCATCAGCGCGCTGATATACTGGCTGCTTATACTGCTGTCAATGCTTATCTCACCACCCTGGAGATGTTTTCCATGAATAGACAGTGGCGGGTAACCTTCCCTGCCGGTATAGGTGATTGCTGCACCCAGTCGGGTCAATGCGTCCACCAGTTCTCTGATGGGCCTCTTTTGCATACGGTCTGACCCTGTCAGGATATAACTTCCTTTCTGAATGCTCAGAAATGCGGTCAGGAAACGCATGGCTGTTCCCGCATGACCAATATCGATTTCTTCCGATGGTGAATCGAGGGCCTGCATCAGAACCTGTGTATCATCGCTATCAGACAGTTTGCTCAGTGTACCTGGTTTATGAGCCAGCTTATTGAGTATCAACAAACGGTTACTGATACTTTTTGATGCTGGCAGGGTCACCATTCCAATCAAATCCAAATGATTCTTTTCCAACTGATACCGCATGTTGTATAATATATATAAATGCCCGATCAAAAGTAGGAATTTTATCCAAAATTGATCTTTGTCATGATTTTATTTAATCACAGACACTTACTTTGTTTCCATTAATTAAAGAACAGAGTATCAACAATGTTGATACTCTTACCAGATAGCTATGATCTCATTCAGCAGTACTGAAATCGCCTTCAATATAAAATCAAACAGAGAACTCAGAAGGGCTTATATGCTTTTCAGGGCCATATCCAACAGGGCCCTTGTGAAAGTGGGAGGATTTCTGTCAAAACTGGCCATCAGTATTCGTTTACCCATAAGCTGGGCTGTCAAACCAACCATATACAGCCATTTTTGTGGAGGAGAAACCATCGGTGATTGCATCCCTACTATCCAGAAATTGTCCAGGTATAATGTTAAATCGGTACTTGATTATTCAGTAGAAGGTGGAGAAAATCCTGAACAGATTGAAGCTACCCTGGAAGAAACTTTACGAACAGTAAAAAACGCATGGGGAAATAAGGATATCCCTTTTGTCGTTTTCAAACCAACAGCATTCATTATCAGCAGTGTTCTTAAAAAAAGAAGTGCTGGTGATGCCCTGACTGCAGAAGAGCAGGAGGAAGCAGATCGCTTTCGTAACCGCGTTAACAAACTCTGCAGCACTGCATATGAGAATGATGTCAGAATCATGATTGATGCTGAAGATGTTTGTTACCAGAATTATATTGATGAAGTGGTTATGGATATGATGGAAAAATATAACAAGCAGAGGGCCATCGTCTTCAATACTTATCAGATGTACAGGTGGGACCGCATGGAAGTATTCGGAAAAGACCTGAAAAGAGCCAGTGAGAAAGACTTTTACCTGGGGATCAAATTTGTGCGTGGAGCTTACATGGAAAGGGAACGGAAAAGGGCCCTGGAAGAGGGCTATCCCACTCCCATTCATCCGGATAAGGAGAGTACCGACAAAGATTATGATGAAGCACTTAAATTTGCCGTTGAGAACATTGACAGGGTATCCATTTTCAATGGTACTCATAATGAAAGGAGTAGTCTGTATCTAACTGAATTAATGGAAATGCATAAAATTCCCAAAGATGATCATCGCTGCTGGTTTTCTCAATTATATGGTATGAGTGACCATATCAGCTTCAACCTGGCTCATCTTGGTTATAATGTGGCAAAATATCTGCCCTATGGACCTGTCCGGCAGGTCCTGCCCTACCTTATCAGGAGGACGGAGGAGAATACTTCAATCGCCGGACAGACCAGCCGGGAACTCTCCATGATCATGGAAGAACGAAAAAGAAGAAAAATCAAGCCCTAAAGGATATGACTATCGACAATCAAAAAACCGTCATCAGGATCTTCCTGCGGAAAATGTTCATCGCCATCATCACCGTTGTGATGGTTGTGGCCATGCTGGCCACCAAATGGTTTTCACCGGAGCTACTGGGAATTACCCAATACCAGTGGATCATTATGGTTGCTACGATCTATATCCTGCTGGTAATTGGATCCTGGTTACGGGGACTGAACTACTTTTATTTCGACGACAAGGGTGACAAGATCATTATACGATACTATCCTATACGACCCCTTGGCCGGACAAAACGAGCTGTACAGATACCAAAAACGGCCCTGGCAAAGTATGAGATATCCCGCAGAAATCTTGGCCTGAAAAAAGTGCTTGTCCTGCATCAGCACGTAAAGAAAAATGTGGCCAAATATCCACCAATCGGGATCACTTCACTAACCCAGCAGGAATTGTCCAAGCTCGAGCAAAAGTTGTCCATTTATGTCCGCGCCTGACCGGTTTATCCTGCTGGACTGTAAATATTTCCCGGCAGGCATCTAATATATCCGGTAAGCTCCATCTCTAGCAGGACCCCTGAAATCCTGCTTACCGGAATGCTACACTTCAGGCTTATCACATCTATTGAGAGATTCCCTTCAGACCGGAGGATCTCAATGATTTTTGCTTCCATCTCTGAAGGCTCACGGAACAGTTTTATCTGATTATCCTTTTCAGGCTGTGGTTCAGGATCCCAGCCAAGAAGGTACGCTACATCCCCCGCACCTTCGATCAGGGATGCTTTATGTGTTTTAATCAGCCTGTTGCAGCCGGCTGATGCCGGGTCTCCTACCCTGCCAGGGAAAGTGAATACATCCCGATGATAGGAACTGGCAAGATCTGCCGTGATGAGGGCTCCTCCTTTATGACCTGACTGAACTACAATGGTCGCGTCAGCCAGTCCACCAATAATCCTGTTCCGTCTGATAAAATTATTTTTCTCCGGTTTGTTGTCGCTTGCAAAATCTGTCAACAGGGCGCCCTGTTCAGTGATCTTTCCGGCAATTTCCCGATGCAAAGCCGGATACATGTATTTCAGTCCATGCCCCAGCACGGCAATTGTATCCAGATCGTTTTCCAATGCTGATTTATGGGCACAATGATCTATTCCATATGCCAGTCCGCTTACGATGATCAGTTCCTGACTCCATGATGCAAGGTCCCTCACAAGATGTTTGCACATATCCAGGCCATATGCACCAGGGCGCCTGGTCCCCACTATACTGAGGATCCTTTTGCCATTCAGGTTTACACTTCCCAGCATATATAATAACAATGGGGCATCATAACAATCAATGAGTCTTTCCGGATACTCATCTTCCCCGTAGAAAAGGCATTTAATTCCCTTTCTATTAATAAAATCTAGTTCCTGCTTAGCCTGTTCTACGATACCCTTTCTGCTGATCCTGTCAGCCAGCATATCCCCCACACCATTTATATTCAGAAGGGATTTTCTGGGGACTGAAAACACGGCCTTTGCACTTCCGGTAAAGGCCAGGATTTTTCTTGCTGTTATTCCTCCAATGCCCGGAACCAGGCCGAGGGCAATTCTGTAAACATCCTCTTCAGCCATCGATTCAATCCTTTTTATCCTTCATGGCAATATCCCGGCATTATCAGCTACCTGAAAAGACATAATATAGTCCTGCAGAACAACAAGTTCAATCAATAATAAAGATCCCGGAACAAAGGATCAACGCATATAAAATCCTACAAATTATTTTTCTGTATTATTACTCATGTTATAACTTGTTTCCTCATAAACAAAACTACAATATAGAAGGGGAAAACCCAGGGAATCATGCTGCTCTCATATTGTTACAGCTAAACAGTAGTGAAAAATCACTTATTTCGATACCTTTGAAATTCCTGTATTTCTGTATTTTCAAGGGTTATATCAATATCCTGTTAATCTGATAAAGTTGAATTGCAAATGGAACAAGAATTCATATCAAAAGGCAAATGCCTGTTTTGTGAAGGCATGTTTTCTCAAGATGAAATTGGCAAACACCTGGCAAAGCATCTTGTAGAGATGACTAAAGACGATGCCGGGAAAAGTCATGAAAATTACTGCCATGTGGAAGCAGTAGCCAATGAATTGTTTTTACAATTACTGGTAAGAGGAGATGCTTCTATGAGAATTATTGATCAGTTTTTAAGGGATATATGGCTGGAATGCTGCGGCCACTTGAGTAATTTCGGGCATAAAAATTATAAAATAAGTATGAAAGACCGGGTTGAAGAGATATTCCAACCGCGAATAAAAATTTATCACGATTATGATTACGGAACTACTACAAGGGTCTTTCTTAGGGCGCATAAGCAGTATCAGCTTCATTTGGAAGAAAAGATTATCCTGCTTTCCAGAAACGAGCCCCTGAAACTAATGTGCACTTCCTGTAAAAAAAATCCGGCAGTAAATATATGCACTGTTTGCTGGTATAAGGATTATGCATTTTACTGTGAAAAATGCTCAGAAGAACATGCCGCCACATGTGAAGATTTTACCGATTATGCGAAAATGCCCGTAGTAAACTCGCCCCGGATGGGTGAATGTGGATATGAGGGAGGTAGTATAGATATAGAAAGAGACGGAGCTTATAAAGCAGTATAAATCGATGCCAGGATTATCAAAAGATTTTAAGCAAGCTATTGAAGAGATACCGGTTCGCGACCTTCAAAAACTGGTCATGCAGGCAGCCACCAAAAACCGGGAATTTTTCGACATGATCAATATTCAGTATGTTTCAGGTAAACAGGCTGAAAAGGAAATTTTTCAAGAAATGAAAGACAAAGCCCTGAGTGAGTTATACTTTGTAGGTGATAGAGGGGTTCTTCAAAAAAATCTTGCCAGGGCAATAACCAAAGCGGTCAAACATATCAATTATTATGTAAAGGTCACTGCGAATAAAGTTGGAGAAGCAGAGCTATTATTAAGTCTGCTGAATGAAATATTCAAAAATTACTCAAATGAACTCGGGACGTGCTGGACAGTTTATGATTCTAAACTGGCTGTTACAACCAATCGCTTTTATAATCTTGTAGCTAAGAAATTACATGAAGATTATTTGATTGAATATGAAGAACCGCTTAAGGACTTTCTTAAAACACTTCATTCAAAATCAAACCACCTGGATTTTGTTAATGACATGCCAAATACAATTTAAGTATCAAGAATAATCGGTTGGCCGCTGCCCGGGAGAATAAATTCCTGCTAAAAATCCTTAGAATTTAAATGCGTCGCCCCTGTCCCGGAGTATGCCTTTTGTCCAGATTACATATTAATTATTATCTTTAGTTGCCAACCAATATTCCAACAAATGGATCAAAAAGTAGATCAGTTCATGGCCATGATCAAGGCCAAAAATCCTGCAGAACAAGAATTTCATCAGGCAGTTCAGGAAGTAGCTGAATCCCTAATCCCTTTTATTGAGGA
Organism: Bacteroides sp.; assembly: GCA_030640625.1. Lineage (GTDB taxonomy): Bacteria > Bacteroidota > Bacteroidia > Bacteroidales > SM23-62 > SM23-62. The sequence continues at coordinate 5,062 of DAOWJB010000189.1, read as the reverse complement.
AAATCCCAAATATAAACATGCCAGGATACTGGAGCGTATTGCTGAACCTGAAAGGGTTATTATATTCTGCGTTCCCTGGTTAGATGACTTAGGGGGGGTCCAGATTAACAGGGGATTCAGGATAGAGATGAGTTCCTCCATCGGTCCCTACAAAGGAGGTCTGAGGTTTCATCCTACGGTAAATCTGGGGATCCTGAAATTCCTGGCTTTCGAACAGGTCTTCAAAAATAGCCTCACTACACTTCCCATGGGAGGAGGAAAAGGCGGATCCGATTTCGATCCAAAAGGAAAATCCGACAATGAGGTCATGCGTTTCTGCCAGAGTTTTATGACTGAATTATGCAGGCATATTGGTCCCGATACCGATGTTCCTGCAGGTGACATAGGCGTTGGCGGACGGGAGATCGGTTTCCTGTTCGGACAATACAAAAGGATCCGGAACGAATTTACCGGTGTTTTGACCGGGAAGGGTATTGGGTGGGGTGGCAGTCTCATCCGCCCTGAGGCTACGGGCTATGGGGCAGTTTATTTTGCCGAAGAGATGTTGCAAACCAAAGGAGATTCACTAAAAGGAAAAACTTGCATAGTCTCGGGTTCAGGTAATGTGGCACAGTTTACCACCGAGAAAATTAACCAGCTGGGCGGCAAGGTTGTTACCCTTTCAGACTCAACCGGATTCATCCATGATCCCGATGGTATTGATGATGAAAAACTGGCCTATGTGATTGATTTGAAAAATAACCGGCGGGGCAGGATCAAGGAATACGCCGACAAATATCGTTGCCAATACCATGATGGCGAACGTCCCTGGAGTATCAGGGGAGATGCCGCATTCCCAAGTGCCACAGAAAATGAGATCAATGAAGAGGATGCCAGAAAGCTTATCGGGAATGGCTGTAAGGTTATTTCAGAAGGAGCCAATATGCCATCCACACCTGAAGCCATCGAGGTTTATCTGAAACACAAGATCCTTTACGGTCCGGGCAAAGCTGCCAATGCCGGAGGTGTTGCGGTATCCGGACTGGAGATGACGCAAAACTCCATGAGGCTGCCTTGGACACGCCAGGAAGTTGACAGCAGGCTTCATACGATCATGAAAAGCATTCATGAAACCTGTGTTAAATTTGGTACTGAAAAAGACGGTTTCGTTAATTATGTAATAGGAGCGAACATCGGTGGATTTGTCAAAGTTGCGGATGCCATGCTCGCCCAGGGCCTCGTATAAAATTAAGTTATCCTAGCCAAAATAAATGGATTTAGGTTTTGCACTGATAATGATTACATAAGCCGCCTCGCGTGTTTCTCGAAGCGGAATATGCAGTGGCGCTGTAATCATTATCAGTGTAAAAGGTTTTTTCGTTAAGTTTGTACGGCTAAATTCCGGTGATATTTATCGATACACATACCCACCTTTTTCTGTCTGAGTTCGATGTGGACCGCTCCCGGATAATATCTGCTGCCCTTGATAAGGGCATTAAAAAAATGCTGCTCCCAAATGTGGATGATACAACTGTTGATGGATTACTTTCCCTGGTCGATGATTACCCTGAGCATTGCCTCCCCATGATCGGTCTTCACCCGACATCGGTAGATGAATTGTACAGTGAAAAACTTGATTCGGTAAAAAATTTACTTGAGACGAGAAAATTCTGGGGGATTGGAGAAACAGGCATAGACCTCTATTGGAATGATGCCTATCTTGGACAACAATTGGATGCCTTCAGGATACAAATATCACTGGCCAAAGAACATCATTTGCCGCTGATTATCCATGCCAGGAATTCATTCGATGAAATCTTTGAGGTACTGGACCAGGAAAATGATGATTCATTGCAGGGAATTTTTCACGCATTCACCGGGAATGCCAGACAAGCGAGCAGGATCATAGATTATGGTTTTACCATTGGGATAGGGGGTATTGTTACTTTCAAAAATGCAGGTCTCTACAAAGTAGTTAAAGAGATAGCCCTGGAACATATTGTCCTGGAAACTGATGCTCCTTACCTGGCACCTGTTCCTAAAAGGGGAAAAAGAAATGAACCTGCATACATGATCTATACTGCTGAAAAGCTAGCTGAAATCCATGGTCAGTCCCTGGACGTCATTGCAGATATAACCAGCCGGAATGCGGCATCATTGTTTAATATTGAGATCTGACAGATGAAGCAAAAATCCCTGATGATCATTTATACCGGAGGGACCATTGGCATGATTAACAATCCTGATACACAATCCCTCACTCCCTTTGATTTTGAACAGATCCTCCGGCATGTACCGGAAATTGAAAAATATGGATATAAGTTTTCGGCCGTTACCATACCTCCAGTAGTGGATTCATCCAATATTAAACCCGCTACATGGATCAGGATAGCAGAGATAATCCAGGAAGGATATGACAACTATGATGGCTTTATTATCCTGCATGGCACGGATACCATGGCATTCTCGGCTTCTGCTCTTAGCTTTATGCTGGAAGATCTCAACAAACCGGTGATATTCACCGGTTCCCAGTTACCTGTTAGCACGCTACGAACCGATGCCAGGGAAAACCTGATTTCGACCATTGAGATTGCAGCGGCTGACAAGGATGGCAGACCCATGGTCCCCGAAGTTTGTATTTATTTTGAATTCAAACTCTTACGTGGAAATCGAACCACCAAGCAGAACGCAGAAGATTTCAATGCATTCCATTCTCCCAACTACCCTCCCCTGGCTGAATCCGGTGTCCACATGAGGTATCACCCGGAGCGGATACTGAGTAAACCTGTGCATACAGACTTAAAGATCCATACCCAGCTTGATATGAATATTGCCATCCTGAAAATTTTTCCGGGCATTACCGAAAATGTAGTGAAAGCAATGCTTAATAGTCCAGGTTTAAAGGCGGTTATACTGGAAACTTTCGGGGCAGGAAATGCACCTACAGATCCCTGGTTCTACCGCCAGCTAAAAGAGGCTGCTGACAAGGGGATCATCTTCCTGAATATTACCCAGTGCACACAGGGCCGGGTTGAAATGGGTCGGTATGAAACCAGTGAACACCTGTTGCGAGCCGGTGTGGCAAGCGGACATGATATCACACCTGAAGCCGCCGTCGCGAAACTTATGTTCCTGCTGGGCATGGGACTGGCACCTGAGGAACTTAAACTACTTTTAAATAAACCGATTAACGGCGAAATTACCATTTTATAAAGTTGCATATATTTATTTTTTTTGTAATTTGCGCCTTCGATTTTAGGCCTGGAGAGATGGCCGAGTGGTCGAAGGCGTACGCCTGGAAAGCGTATATACTACGTGGAGTGGTATCGAGGGTTCGAATCCCTCTCTCTCCGCAAGACGGCATGAGTTTGGATGTGGATGTGGGTGTGGCGCCAATACGTTACAAATTATAAGGAAGTTTTTAATTAATATTGTAATATTATAATCAAGAATCATTAATTTCGTTAAACTTATAACAAATCTAAAAAACAGATTATGAAAAAGTTATTTGCGCTTATAGCCGTAACCGGAATGCTTTTCGTGTTGACATCCAATGTTATTTATGCACAAGAGCCCGAAGCAGAAGAAGCTGCAGAGCAGGTTGCTCCCGATACGGAAAAAGCTTCAATTACCGACTTGGAATCCAGTACAGATGAACCACAGGCAGAACAGGAAATGTCGATGCACAAGCAGGTGAAGAGACTCTTTATTGAAGGGGGAGCAACCTTTATGGGTTTTGTTTTGCTGACACTTATTTTTGGCCTTGCCCTGGCAATTGAGAGGATCATTTACCTGAACATGGCCACCACCAACACAGACAAACTCCTCAAGAAAATTGAAGATGCCCTCGCCTCCGGAGGTGTGGATGCGGCCAAAGAGGTTTGTCGTACCACCCGCGGCCCGGTAGCTAGCATTTTTTACCAGGGACTTGACCGGGCAAATGAGGGAATAGATATAGCTGAAAAGGCTGTAATTTCTTACGGTAGTGTTCAGATGGGCCTGCTTGAAAAGAACTTGTCCTGGATCCAGCTCTTTATTTCCATTGCTCCTATGTTAGGTTTCATGGGTACAGTTATTGGTATGATCGCAGCTTTTGACTCTATCCAGCTGGCCGGTGACGTATCTCCTCAGCTTGTTGCCAGTGGTATCAAGGTGGCCCTTATCACCACGGTATCCGGTCTGGTCGTTGCCATTATCCTCCAGGTATTCTATAATTACATCGTTTCAAAGATCGACGGCATCGTGAATAAAATGGAAGATGCTTCAATTTCATTGATTGACTTGCTGGTTTATCATAACCTTAAAAAATAAGCAAGATGAAATATACGAATATTGCTAAATATCTCCTATGGGCATTGATGGGAATTTCGTTGGTGCTTGTAGCTATATTCTTCTTCGGCGGATTTGTTGAAGGGACGGAAGGAACTTCTTTAGCAGAACCCGTTATTACGGAGGTGATTTTGAGATGGGCATATGTATTACTTGGAATAGCAGCCGTATTTGCGCTGGTTTTCCCGCTGATATTCATTGCCTCTAACCTGAAGAGTGCAAAAAATCTCGGTATAGTGATTGTTATTGCTGCCGTATTGATTTTTATCTCAAATCGACTGGCATCAGGTGAACTATTGAACCTTATTCAGTATACGGGTCCGGATAACGTACCAGGAACCCTGAGAACTGTAGGCACTTTCTTGATTTTCACATATATATTGGGAGTTGCGGCCATTCTTTCGATTCTTTATTCAGCGATCGCAAATCTGTTTAGATAATGATGGACCGGGATACTTACACTAACCCGGATCACGTTTTATTATTGGACTATAAAAATATTATTCATGGCTAGAAGAGAAATACAGGAAATCAACGCCGGATCAATGGCTGACATTGCTTTCCTTCTTTTGATCTTTTTCCTTGTTGCTACCACGATGGATATTGATACCGGAATTTCCCGGTTATTGCCCCCGATGCCTGAAGATGAAGAGCTGGATGATGACCAAGAGATTCGGGAAAGGAATGTATTCGTTGTGCTGATTAACAAGGATGATGATCTTTTTGTGGAAGACGGATTCTACGACGTCAGTGA